>JBGPOW010000222.1:0-7234 GCA_041488235.1 Binatia bacterium | reverse complement strand
GTCAGCCGAAGGGCATCCTGAAAGGTGAGGTGACCCCCATGTCGATGCGTCGTCTACTGTCGAGTGTCGCCGTCGTCGGCGTTCCCGTGCTCGTGAGCGCGCTGGTCGTGTTCGCGCAGGTGCAGACGGCGAATCAGCAGAAATGCCTGAACGGCATCAACAAGGCCGGCGCCAACGTCGCCAAGGCGCAGGGCAAAGAGAATGCCCACTGCCTGAAAGATGCGGGCAACGCCAAGATTCCACCCGGGACCGCGCAGAGCTGTCTCACCGCCGACGCGAGCGGCAAGGTGCAGAAGAAAGAGGACAAGACGACCGCCATCGACGCCGCGTCGTGCACGCCGCCGCCGAGCTTCGGATTCACCGGCGCCTCCACTGTCAACGCCGCCGGCAGCAACAGCGAGGTAGAACTCATCGGCGACGTCTTCGGCGGCAATCTCGACCCGGCGGTGATTAGCTGCGGGTCGAACAAACCCGGATGTCTCTGCCAGCAGAAGGTGCTCGGCGTCGTCGAGAAGCTCGGCGACGTGAAGCTCGGCATCTTCGTCAAGTGCAAGAAGGCCGCGCTGAAGGCGGGCGTGAGCTCCGGTACGGCGCTCGAGGACTGCATCAACAATGCTGGGACGGCAGGTTCGATCGCGGCGGACACGAACGGCAAGGTGCTGAAGGCCGTCACGAAGCTGAATGACGCCGTCACGAAGAAGTGCGAGACGCCCGGCGTCACCGCGGGATCGTTCCCCGGCAAGTGCACCGGTTTGACCGGCATGACGAATCCAACCCTCGGATCGTGTCTCGACCAGCAGGTCGAGTGTCGCGTCTGCCAGCTGCTGAACCAGGCCGACGCGCTCACGGTCGACTGCGACCTCTTCGACAACGGTACTGCCGACGCGAGCTGCGCAAACTTCCCCGGCCCGACTCCGACGCCGACCCTCACGGCGACACCGACGCCGACGCTCACGCCGTCGCCGACGGCGACGCGAACTGCGGTACCAGGATTCAACGTGGCATTGGCGCCCGCCACCGCTGGTCGGTTCAACTACAACGCCACGCTGGGAGTTCCAGGAACGAATGCTGCGTGTAATACCCGTGTGCCGGGCACGCACACCTGCACGTTTGCGGAGCTTCAGGCCGCCCAAACGGCCGGTCAGCTCGTCGGCGCACTCGATACCGCCAACGCTCTCGTAACCTCATTCTGGGCGATCGATTCCGGTGATCCACCGCTCTCGCAGTGCCAGGATGATGTCGTGACATTTCAGAACTGGGAATACGGGACCGCCCACACCGGCTCACGCGGCGAGAGGGTGACGCTCACCAACGGTACCGGCGTCCTCGGCTCCGCGTGTCCGCCGGGGTGCGGCGGTACGTGCATTGGCGGGACGAACAACGGAGCCGCCTGTTCAGTGCCATCCGAATGTCCAGGCTTCGGGGCGGGGTGCTCACCTTATTGCAAGAACGGCACCTGCGTTCAGGCTGCCCTGCAATGCAATGGCTCGGGTAGCAGCTGGGTGGGTTGCTGCCAGTAAACGATGCGCCGTCGCCGGCACGCGCGTGCCGGCGACGGTACCTCTGTGCGGTTGCCGTTCTTCTCTGTTGTCAGACACTGTTCGGTTCCGCGGCTCCCGCGAGAGCCGCGCCGTCCTGTTCCATGCCGGGGAGTGGGTGGTGTGTGGCGCGCCGGTTTCCCGGCAATGTCTGGAACGGTGAGCTGGGGTTTCGCTTCGGTGAGCCGCTCGACGTCGACGGCGACGGCCGCGCGGACGTCGCTGCCGGCGCGCGTTTCAAGCTCCAGAGCAAAGTATTTCAGGCCGGCGACGCCTCAGTGTGGTCGGGGAGAACCGGCGCACTGATCCGCACGTGGGACGGGCCGGTCGAGGACGGCCTCTTCGGACACTGGGTGTTGCCGGTGCCGGATATCTCGGGCGACGGTCTCGCGGATCTGATCGTCGCGGCGCCGCACGCGATGGTGGGAGGCCGCATGCACGGCGTCGTTGTCGCGCTCTCGCCGGAGACCGGCAACGAGATCTGGAAGCGCGAGGAGACGGAGAGTGAGAACCTCGGATGGGACCTCGCACTTGCCGGCGATCAAGACGGTGACGGCCACCCGGACCTTTTCGTCGGTGCGCCCGCGGCGGACAGCGGCCGCGTGTATCTCCTCAGCGGCAAGAACGGCACCGTGCTGCATACCTACGAGCCGAAAGAATCGAGCGCTACGTTCGGCTGGTACGTCGCGCGCGTCGACGATCTCGACGGCGACGGACACGACGATCTCGTCGCCGGCGCGGTCTCGAGTCCGGATGCCAAGGGGAGGAGAGTCGGCGGCGCGTGGGTGTTCTCGTCGTCGACGGGTCGCGAGCTCTACCATTGGACCGGCACCGATGGTCGCGGCGGCTACGGCGGCGTCGTCGCGGGGGCGGGTGATCTCGACGGCGACGGCAAGAGTGAGATCGTCGTCGCATCGCCAGGCACCGAAGACCAGTCGCGGTCCACTCCGGGCGAGGTGTACGTCTACTCGGGCGCGACGGGGAAGGAGCTACGCCGTCTCACCGGACGCCAACCGGGCGAGCAGTTCGGCCGCATGGTCGTCGCCGCCGGCGATCTCGACGGCGACGGCGTCGACGATCTCGCGATCGGCGCGCCGTGGTACCGCCGCGACGCGAACGACAAGATCGGCCGGGTCGAGGTTCGCTCGGGACGCAGCGGCGAGGTGATCGGCGAGCTCTTCGGCGACGAGGCGGGCTGCTGGTTCGGATGGCACATCCGCCGCGCGCCCGACCCCGACCATCGCGGACGGCCCGCGCTGCTGATCGGCTCGCTCCGCCATCCGGTCGACGGCAACCCGGGCGTCGGCGTGATCGACCTGTACGTGCGACGGCCGGCGACACCGGCGCGCGATCACGGCACGATCAAGCGGCGCGTGCGCCGCAGCGACATCAAGTAGACGCGCAACGCGCCTTGCTCCTCTTGCGGGAGGGCGGCGAACGCGGCGCGAGCGGCGGCGCCCTCGCCGTCGTGGCCGGCGATCGCGTAGTCGATGCTCGGCGCGCGCCCGTCGTGCAGATACGGGGCCGAGTCCGCCATGCCCCAGAGGCGCGGCGTCAGGTACGCGGTGCGCGCGACGCCGTTCTGTACGTGCCGCGCCTCGTTGGCGGGTCCCATGTCGTGACGCTTCAAGTCGCTGAACAGCCAGACGGGATAACCGCCGGCGGCGTCGTACGTGAGCCCCGGCTGCCGCATCGTGCGCGACAGATCGATCGGCGGCACGCCCTCGACGTCGACCACGGGATCCGTGAGCACCATCATCGGGACGTGACACCCCGCGCACCCGAGGGCGTGAAACTGCGTCCGGCCGCGCTGAAAGTCGTCGACGAAGCTCGTTGTGGTCGGCGGAAGGAGCGCGTGCGCCGCCGGCCCCAAGTCGCGGTCCTGGATCAACGGCTCGATCGTCGGCAGCTCGAGGAGCGCCAAGTGGACGATCAGCGCCGTGAACGGTCCGCGACCGAGCTCGTGACGGATGCCGTCATCGTCGGGATCGCTTCGATCGGTTCCCGAGCCGAGCAGCTCGGGAGAGCCGTGCGCGAGGAGCTCGTCGCTCTGAATGCCCATGTGGAGCTGGAGCGCCTCGCTCGCGAAGTCTGCGATCGTCGGGCGGGTGCCCTTCCAGCCGAAGGGCTTCACGACCAAATCCTGATCGACGCCGTCGATTCCAGCCGCATCGACCTCACCTTTGGCGCTCGCGCGTAGCACTCCGAAGTCGACGCCCTTCGCGCGCAAGCGGATCTCTTGCGCGGCACCGGCGCGCGCGGCGGCACGCGCCAGGTCGGCGCGCTGCTGCTGAAGATCCCGCGTCATCTCGCGCGCGAGCGCCTGCACGACGCCGAGCGCGACCAGCGCCGGCGGGTTGCGACCATCAGCGCTGCGCACCCCGTCGCCGTCGCCTGCGAGGAATGCATCGTCGGTTTCCGCTCCGGCGCCGTTCGGGCCGCCGAGCCAGTGACACGAGGGGCACGAGATGGTCTCCGGACCGCCGAATCCTCCCTCGTGGACCCGACGAAAGGGCCCGCGCGGACCCTTCGCGGACGGACCGTTGCCGAGCCCGTCGGCGAGACCGTACTCGTGCTCGAAGAGGAGCTCGCCGAGGTTCGCGACGTCCGCCAAGCAGACCTGTCCCGCGGCCATGCGGTCACCGTCGAGCGCCGCGTGCATCGCGCGAACGAACGACCCCGGCGCTGCCGCTTCACGGAAGCGCAGCGCGTGGCGACGCTCGGCGGCGCGGTACGCGTCGCGCGCGGCTTCGACACTGAGGGGCGCCGGCCGCTCGAGCGACGGGCAGTCCGCCCGCCACGCACTCGCGTTTCTCGAGGCCGGAGCCTTGCAGCCCGCGGCGAGGAGACACGTCGCGACGAGGCCCGCCGCGACCAGGAGCGCCGTCCGTGTCGCGTGGATCATGGCACGAAGAGCTTCGGTTGGCGCGAGAGCGACATGAGGAACACGCGCACCGCGGCGCGGCCGTGCTCCTCGAGCGCCAGGTACGCGTCGCGTGCCACCGACGCTTCGCCGCCGTGGAGCACGATCGCGTCGTGCACGGTCGGCGCGCGACCGTCGTGTAGGTAGGGCGCCGTCTGGGCCAACCCCCAGAGCGGACGCGTGAGGAACATCCGTGCCGGGATTCTGCCTTGGGGCGCCGGGCTTGCCAGCGCGTCGCCCATGTCGTGGCGTTTCAGATCGCTGAAGAGATGCACCAAGTACGTGGTGGTGTGGCCGCCGTATTTGGGCTCGACCTTCGGACCGTCGCCGTCCTTCGCGACGTCGACGATGAACGGCGGACGATTCGCGCCGGGCGGCTGCGGCGCGCGCGCGTCGAGCTTTGGGTCGTCGAGCTCGAGCGTCGGGACGTGGCATCCCGAGCAGCCCATGGTGTCGAACGACGCACGGCCGGCGGCGAACGTGTCGAGGGCGCTCGGATCGCGCGGCGGCCGAACGACCGGCACCTCCAGCTGCGCCAGGTATGCGACCACGGTTGTCAACATGCCCTCATCGATCTCGAGGCTGACGCCGTCGCCGTCGAGATCGTCCCAAGTGCCGTGTCCGTACGGGGTGCCGTCGAGCGTCCCGTCGCGGACGGCGAGTTGAATGCGATTCGTCAAGAGACCCTGATGCAGGTGGAGGGACTCCTCGATCATCGCGCGGAGCGTCGCTTGATGTCCCTTCCATCCGAATGGACGGATCGTCAGATCGGGATCGACGCCCTGCAACGCCGGGTAATGTCGCGTGCCGTCGGGATCGGCGATGATGCTACCGAACGACACGCCTTTCGCCGTCAACACCTGCTCGATCCGATGCCCTTCCGCGCGCGCGCGCTCGCTTGCGACCGCAGCCTGCGCCTGAAGAGCGGCGCTCATCTCGGCGGCGAGCAGCTGGACCGAACCCAGCCCCAACACGTGAGGCGCATTCCGTTGGTCCGCGCTGGCCGTGCGCTCGCCATCGCCGCGCATGAACGCGTTCTGCGTCTGCGTGCCGGCGCCGTCGGGGCCGCCCTTCGAATGACAGCTGAAGCATCCGAACGCATCGGGTCCACCCGACAACCCTTCGTGCACGCGTCGCAGCTCCGGCGTATAGCCGATCGCCTTGCGGTCGGTGCCGCCGTGTCCCCAGCCGTTCTCCGGGCGAAACGGGTATCCGAATAGCTCATCGCCGACGACGAACAGCGTATCGACCGCGAACTCGTGGTGGTCGAAGCTCACGTCGGTCAGCGTCGCGTGCTCCACCAGCTCGCCGGGGTCGCGCGCGTCGAGCACGCGGTCGAAGTCCTCACGCCGGCGGAGATCGATTGCGCGCTGGAGCTGCTGCTGCACGACGACGTCCTCGGGAACGCCCGTGTCGGGCAGCGCGAACGCTGCCGCGGCCAGGGCGTCTTCGGTCGTCGACGACGCGTCGGTCGCGGGGTGACGCGCGTGCGCATGAAACGCAAGCACTGCGACGGCGAGCGCGGTCGCCGTCGCGAGTATCGCGACCACCCACGTCCAGCGCAGGCGGCGCCTGGTACCAGCAACGTCCGGCACGAGGACGAGTCCTAACAGGAACGTGGCGAAAATTATATGAGAAATCCTGCGCGCTCGTCCCGATCCCGGATACGTCGTCGCCGATTTACGTGGTCCGCGCCGACCGCTGGACGGGATTGACTACGATGACATGCGCGGACGAACAACGGCACCGCGTGCAGCTTGACGTGCGCCGGCGGCACCAACGTCGGGGCGCCGTGCACCGTGACGTCGCAATGCCCCGGCAGCACCTGCACCAGCAACTCGCAGTGTCCGGGTGGCGCCTGCACGGTTCCGGGACAAGGGACCGCGTTCAATCAGTGCAGCGACACCGTCTGCTCGCCGACCAACACGTGTGTCGGCGGCACGAACCAAGACGCCGACTGCAGCGCCGCCTCCGAATGTCCGGGCGGTACCTGCGCGGCAGGGAACGAAGGAGAGTGCGCCGGCGGACCGTTCGACCAGTTCTGCGGTCCGAACGCGACGTTCCAAGGCTGCTCGGCCAACGCCGACTGCGCCTCGATGAACGCCTGCGTCGGCGGTACCAACGTTGGCGCCGCGTGCAACGTCGCCTCGCAGTGCCCCGGTGGCAGCTGTCAGTCGAAGGTCGGCGGCACGCCCGAGGCGTGCATCATCGGGAAGTTCCGCGACTGCTTCCTCGACAACGGCACGATCGGGAATACCGTCAACGCGACGGGCGTGGTCAGCACGCCGTCGGGCGATCAGTCGACGCCGACCCTGGCGTCGCTCTTCTGCATCGGACCGACGACGTCCGGCTCCGTGAACGCCGCCGCGGGTCTCCCCGGCCTCGGGCGCCTCGAGCTGCCCGGGATCGCCAAGGGATTCCCCTGAGCCGCAGACGGGGCGGGTCGATCCGGCCCGCCCCGTCGCTTCTCGCGATCTGGGCGCAAGGCACCACATAGTCGCTGACGGCGCAGGACGAGGCAGTGCGCCGCGAGCTCGGGCGAGCAAGCCGGTCGAGTGCATCGCTCGCACGTCGCCGGCGCGAACCTTCTCAGCCGGGCAGCGGCGTCGTACGCGCGTCAGGCGGCGGTCGGCGTCTCGCGATGCGGCACGCCGCGCGCGACGCGACGCGCCGCACGGACGAAGCTTCCGATGCGCTCGCGGGCGCCGTCAGGTCCGCGCAGGCGTGCCATCAATCCTCGCGGTGGCCGATCGGGCTCGGCGACGAGTGCGAG
>JBGPOW010000221.1:0-7315 GCA_041488235.1 Binatia bacterium | reverse complement strand
CTGCATCCGCCTAAATTGACAGCCGGGGGCTGCTGTGATGGATAGGCGCGATTCCGTATGAAGCGAACCTTTCAACCGAGCAATCTCCGACGTAAGCGAACGCACGGCTTCCTCGCCCGGATGGCGTCGCCCGGTGGGCGCCAGGTGTTGAAACGCCGTCGCGCCAAGGGCCGGAAGCAGCTCACCGTCTCGATTCCGCCGAAGCAGCCGAGATGACCGCGCCCGCAGGCGAGGGCTTCCCGAAAGCGGCGCGCGTCCGCCGCCGCCGGGAATACCTGGCGCTCGCTCGGACGGCGCGGCGGCGGCACACGCCGCATTTCGTCCTGCTTTGTGCGGCGCGCGACGGCGACTCGCGACTCGGCGTGACCGTCAGCCGCAAGATCGGCGACGCCGTGGCGCGGAACCGCGTGAAGCGCTGTGTCCGGGAGGTGTTCCGGCGCGATCCGCTGCGCCTGGTGCCGAATCACGACGTGGTCGTGATCGCGAAGGCGGGGGCCGGCACGCTCGCGTTTCGCGAGATCGCAGACGAGCTCGGCGCGGCCGTCACCGGGCGTGTCGAGCGACCGCGGACCTGACGTGCTCGTGCGCCGGCGCGTCGTGCGCGGGGTGGCGGTGGCGCCGCTGTATCTCTATCGGATGGCGATCTCGCCTCTCCTGCCGCGTAGCTGTCGGTTCGAGCCGACCTGCTCCGCTTATGCGATCGAGGCCGTCGTCCGTCACGGGATCGTCCGCGGCGCCTGGTTGGCCGCGCGACGCCTGCTCCGCTGCCGACCGGCGTGCGCAGCCGGTCTCGATCCCGTTCCCGGCGAAGCGAGCAGCTGATGGACCAGCGCCGCGCATTGCTGGCCGCACTGCTGTGCCTCGTCGTCCTGGTCGTGTACCAGGAGCTGATCCATCGCCTGTACCCGCCGCCCCCAGAAACGGCGGCGCCCCCGACGGCGGAGCAGCCGACGGCCGGTCAGGCACCCGCACCGGCGCCGGCCATGGAAGCCGCCGCCAGCGAAGCGCCCGCCGTCTCAGACCGCGGAACGATCATTCCGATCGAGACGCCACTCTACTCCGCGCGGCTGGCGACCGTCGGCGGTCGGGTGCTGAGCTTTCGGTTGAGGCGCTTTCGGACGACCATCGAACCGTCGAGCGAGCCGCTCGAGATGGTCGAGGTCGCGCCGTCGTCCGCGGCGCCACTCGGCGTGCGCTTCATCGCCGAGGACGGCAAGGTCGAGGACGACACGACGGTCGTCTACGCCGCCGATCAGCCGTCGGTGGACGTTGCGGAGGGCGCCAGCGCGACACTGCGCCTACGCGGCACGTTGCCGTCCGGCGCGAGCGTCGAGAAGACGCTGACGCTCACCGGCGACGCATATTCGATCACCGTCGCCGTACGTGCCGACGCGCTCCCGCCTCTGTTCACGCGCGTCGGCCTCGGCTGGCGACGGCACGTCGCGGTCGGAAATCCGAAGGACCCGGACACCCACTACCGAAGCGCGGTCGTCCTCGCCAACAACAAGGTTGTCCACGAGGCGCCTGCGACGCCCTCACCAGAGGGACCGAAGCGCTTCGATCCGCCGGTCGCGTGGGCGGGTTACGGCGACCACTACTTTCTCGCGGCGCTCGCGTACGACGATCCGACGAAAGCGGCGGCCGTCGTCAGCCCGGATCCTGACGGGTTGCAGATCCTGCTCTCGGCACCGCGCGACGCCGCCGGCGGCGCGGCGTTCACGCTGTATGTCGGTCCGAAGGACGTCGAGATCCTGCAGGCCGCCGACCACGAGCTCACCCGCGCCGTCGAGTTCGGATGGTTCGCCTTTCTCGCGGTGCCGCTCCTCCGCTTGCTGAGGCTGTTTCACCGCGTGACGCGCAATTACGGCATCGACATCATTCTGCTGACGGTCGTCGTGAAGGTGCTCTTCCTGCCGCTCTCGCAGAAGAGCATGAAGTCGATGCGCGACATGCAACGGCTGCAGCCGCAGATGGCGAAGCTGCGCGAGAAGTTCAAGGACGATCGCGAGCGCCTGAACAAGGAGATGATGGAGCTCTATCGCCGCCATCGGGTCAATCCCCTCGGCGGCTGCCTGCCGATGCTCCTGCAGTTTCCGGTGTTCATCGGCCTGTATCAGGCGCTGAATCAATCGATCGAGCTGCGCCACGCGAAGCTCGGACTGTGGGTACGCGATCTCTCGGCGCACGAGTGCTATCCGTGGCCCGGGCAGCAGCCGACCCTCGGCTGCAACGATCTCTCGGTGATGGGACTTTCCATTCCAGTGCTGGTGATCCTGATGGGTGGCAGCATGCTCCTGCAGCAGTGGCTGTCGCCGTCCACGGGCATGGATCCCGCGCAGCAGCGCATGATGATGGTGCTCATGCCGGTGATGTTCACGGTCATGTTCGTCAACTTTCCATCGGGGCTCGTTCTGTACTGGCTGGTCAACAATCTGTTGACGATCGGCCAGCAATGGTGGACGAACCGCGCGAACGCGTGAGCCATGCGATCCGTCGAGGTCGAAGGCGGATCGATCGACGACGCGATCGAGCGCGCGCTGCATGCGCTCGGCGCCAGCCGCGATCAAGTCGAGATCGACATCCTCGAGAACGCGACGCGAGGCGTTCTCGGGATCGGCAGGCGTCGCGCACGCGTGCGCGCGACGATGCGCGCGCCGTTCGTCGCGGCGACGATGGCGTCCGAGCCCGCGCAGCACGCCGAGCCCGCGGCAGAGCCTGCACGGCACGATGGGCGCGCGCCCACGGCGTCACCGGCGCGTTCGTCCGCACCCGCTTTCGGAGGCGCAGGAGAGCTCGACGTCGCGTCGTTCCTCGAAGGCGCGCTGCAGCGGATGGGCGTGACGGCACGCGTGAACGCCGGCGCGGCCGTGGACGGTACGTGCGCGCTCGAGATCGACGGCAGCGATCCGCGGGCGCTCGCGACCTGTACGAGCGAGGTGCTCGCGGCGCTCGAGCTCGTGGTGAACCGCGTTGCCGACCGCCACACGACGGCGAGAACCCGCTTCACGATGATGCTCGCGGGTCGCGGCGCTGACGAGTTGCCGCGCCGTGCGCGCCAGCTCGCGGAGCGTGTACGTCAGCATCGAAAGCCGGTCACAATCGACGTCGCCGACGAGCACGAGCAGCAGGCATGGACGAAGGCGCTGCGCGGTGAGCGCGGCGTGAGCGTGCGATCGACCCGCGACGGATCGCGGCGGAACCTCGTCATCGTTCCACTGGGGCGGCGGAGGGGTGGCGGCACCGCGGACCGCTGATCGTGACGCGCGACACGATCGCCGCGATCGCGACGCCCCTCGGCCAGGGAGGTATCGCGGTCGTGCGCGTGAGCGGCCCCGACGCGCGCGCGATCGTGGCGCAGCTTCTCGAGCGCCGCGGCCGCCCGCTGCAGCCGCGGCGGGTGTATGTCGGCAAGCTGCTCGATCGTCCCGCCGGCAGCGCGATCGACGAGGTGCTGGTGTTCACGATGCGCGCGCCGCACAGCTACACCGGCGAGGACACGGCGGAGATCCAATGTCACGGCGGCTCGATCGTGAGCGGCCGCGTGCTTCAGGCGGTCCTGGAGGCGGGCGCGCGGCCGGCGGCGCCGGGCGAGTTCACTCGCCGCGCATTCGTGAACGGGCGACTCGATCTGGCGCAAGCGGAAGCGGTCGCCGACTTGATCGCCGCGCGCAGCGACGCCGCGCAACGCCTCGCGTGGTCGCAGCTCGAGGGCCACTTGTCGACGCGCGTCGAGACGCTGCGCGCGAGCGTCGTCGCGGCACGCGCGCTCTGCGAGGCGGCGATCGACTTCGCGGACGAAGACCTGCCGGAGCTCGAAAATACGCGCCTCGCTTTGGCGCTGGGACGCGTCCGCGAGGAGGTCGACGCGCTCGCGGCGACGTTCGCGCGCACGCGCGTGCGCTATGAGGGCGCGCGGGCGGTCTTCGTCGGACGGCCGAACGTCGGCAAATCGAGTGTCCTGAACGCGCTCGCCGGGCGTGAGCGCGCCATCGTGACGCCCGTCGCCGGCACGACGCGCGACGTGCTGGAGGCGACGATCACGGCGTGCGGCGTCCCCGTCGTGATCGCCGACACCGCCGGCCTGCGCGACACGGACGACGTCGTGGAGCGCGCCGGCGTCGAGCGCACGCGCGCCGCGCTGGCGGATGCCGGCTGCGCGCTCGCGGTGTTCGACGGCTCCGCCGTCCTCGACGCCGCCGATCATGCCGTCGCGGCGGCGGTTCGCGGCCGGCCGGTGGTGGCGATCGTGAACAAGCGCGACTTGCCGGTCGTCACGACGAAGGACGACGTCGCAGCGCTCGTCGGCGACGCGGCGATCGTCGAGCTGAGCGCGCTGCGCGGCGACGGGCTCCGCGAGCTCGAGGCCGCGATCGCGCGGGTGCTGCTCGCCGGCACTGACGGCGACGACGCCGAGGTGGGAATCTTCCGCGAGCGTCACCGTGACGCCGCGCGCCGTGCCGCCGTCGACCTCGCGCGCGCGGCGCAGGCGCTCGACGCGGGCGCGCCGCTCGAGCTCGTCGCCAGCGATATCGCTGCGGCGGCCGATGCGCTCGGCGCGATCACCGGCATCGTCACCTCGGAGGACGTCCTCGACCGGGTGTTTGCCGAATTCTGCATCGGCAAATAAGGTTCGACGTCGAACCGCGCGCGCGGTTCGCGCGAACGATGAGCGAACGGGTGTACGACGTCATCGTGGTCGGAGCCGGCCACGCCGGGATCGAGGCCGCCCTCGCCGCCGCGCGGCTCGGTGCCGGGACGCTCGTTCTGACCTCGAATCTCGACCACGTCGGCCAGATGTCCTGCAATCCGGCGATCGGCGGCATCGGCAAGGGCCACCTCGTGAAGGAGATCGACGCCCTCGGCGGCGCCATGGCGCACGCGATCGACGCGACCGGCATTCAGTTCCGGACCCTCAACACGAAGAAAGGCCCGGCAGTGCGCGCGACGCGGGCGCAGGCGGACAAAGCACTCTACCGGCGCTACATGAAGCGGCTCCTCGAGTCGGCGGCGGGAATTACGCTGCGACAGGCGAGCGTCGAGCGCGTAGTCGTCGGCAACGGCCGTGTCCGGGGCGTCGAGACGCAGATCGGCGAGGAGTTTCTCGGGCGTACCGTCGTACTGACGACCGGCACGTTCCTGAAGGGCCTGATCCACGTCGGCCGGCGCCACTACCCCTCGGGACGTGCCGGTGACTTCGCCGTGTTCGGATTGAGCGAGAGCCTTGCCGATTTGGGCTTTCGCATCGGACGGCTGAAGACGGGGACGTGTCCCCGTCTCGATGCGCGCACGATCGATTTCGCGGCACTCGTCGCGCAGCCGGGTGATGCCGAGCCCGTGCCGTTCGCGTTCGAGAGTCGCGGCATCGCGCAGCCGCAGGTACCGTGCCACATCACGTACACGACCGCGGCGACGCACGACATCGTGCGCCACGGCCTCTCCGAGTCCGCGATGTACGTCGGCAACATCACCGGACGCGGCCCGCGCTACTGTCCGTCGATCGAGGACAAGATCGTGCGCTTCGCGGAGAAGCCGCGACATCAGATCTTTCTCGAACCCGAGGGGCTGGATACGGTCGAGGTATATCCGAACGGTCTCTCGACGAGCCTGCCGCTCGAAATCCAGCAGGCGATGGTGCGCTCGATTCCCGGGCTCGAACGCGCGGAAATCATGCGACCGGGTTACGCGATCGAGTACGATTACGTCGATCCACTGCAGCTCCACGCGTCGCTCGAGACCAAGCTGGTGCGCGGCCTTTTCCACGCCGGCCAGCTCAACGGCACGACGGGCTACGAGGAAGCCGCCGCGCAAGGTCTCGTTGCGGGCGCCAACGCCGCGCGCAGCACGCGCGGCGTCGCGCCGTTGCGGATCGGTCGCGAGCTCGCCTACGTCGGCGTCATGATCGACGATCTCGTCACACGCGGCGTCGGCGAGGAGCCGTACCGGATGTTCACGTCGCGTGCCGAGCACCGTCTCGTGCTACGCGAGGGCAACGCGGACGAACGGTTGTGCGCAGTCGCGGAAGATGCCGGTTTGATCGATCACGGACGGGCGAGACGCATTAAAATAAAACATGAGTTGATTGATAGTGAGACGGCGCTTCTCACGGACAGCGGTCTCGCGTCGGAGCTGCGACGGCCGGAGATCGCCTACGCAGATATCCGTGGACGGCGGCCCGCGGGGCACTCGCCGTTGCCGCGCGCGCTCGAGGCGGAGGTCGAGTGCCGGATAAAGTACGCCGGCTACATCGAGCGTCAGCTGCGTGAGATCGCGCGGCTGCGAGACCTCGAAGACCTGCGCCTACCTGCCGACCTCGAGTACGGGAGTTTGCGCGCACTTTCGAGTGAGGTGCGCGAGAAGCTGACGGTCGTGCGGCCGACGACGCTCGGGCAAGCCGCACGGATTCCCGGCGTCACGCCGGCAGCGATCTCCATTCTCGCCGTGCACGTGAGAAGCGTTCGTGAGCGCGGCGTCGCCGTCGCTGAGACTCGGCGCCGCTGAGCGCGAGCGTCTGCGCGCCGACGCCGGCGAGCTCGGGATCGAGCTCGACCCGACGGCGCTCGATCGGCTCGTCCGCTACGTCGACCTCCTCGATCGCTGGCGGAAATCTGCGAACCTGATCTCCTGCCACAACGCCGATGAGCTGATCGAGCGCCACCTGCTGGACGCGCTCGTCTGCACGTGGCCGTGTGCCGCGGCGGACGCCGTCGCCGACCTCGGCAGCGGCGCGGGCCTGCCGGGTGTGCCGCTCGCGATCGTCGCCCCCGAGCGCCGGACGCTTCTCGTCGAGCCCCGCCGCCGCCGCGCCAGCTTCCTCCGCGAGGTGAAGCGCGAGCTCGATCTCGAACAGGTGGAAGTGGTCCCCGTCCGCGCCGAAGAGTTCACACACGTCGACGTCGATCCGGTCGACATCGCCGTGTGCCGAGCCGTCTGGTCCGACGACCGAATGCTGCGCTTCGCCGCCCCCTGGATCCGCGACGCCGGCCTGCTCCTCTGCCAACGAGCTCTGACCCACGCCCGCTCCCCCGCGCCGCCTTTCGTCCTCGAGCAATCCTTCGAGTACCACGTGTCGCCGCGCATCCACCGCCGCATCGACGCCTACCGCAAGCCGCCCGGCACCGTGGAATGTTTCACGTGAAACACTCCACCGGCGGCCAGGCAGCCACGCTGTACCCGGCGTTACGCCGTCGGCCGCGGCGCTCGTGGAGTCCGATCGAGAGGAGCACGTCGAACGTGTATCGGTACGCGCGAGACAGGCGGTGGTCGTCGCTGCACCCGTTCTGCGCAACGAACCTTATCGCGCAGGTCGGGTGCAGCG
>JBGPOW010000220.1:0-7323 GCA_041488235.1 Binatia bacterium | reverse complement strand
TCGCGCATCAAGGCCATCCCTGGGCCGTACTCGATCCTCCGGTTTCCCGCCCTTGACGCGCTGGGCCGAAGGCCTTTAGGTCGCCCGCGTGGCAAGAGAGTTCGTCCATCTCCACGTCCACTCGCAGTACTCGCTGCTCGACGGCGCGCTCCGGATCAAGGATCTGGTCGCCCGGACGAAGTCGCTCGGCATGAGCGCTGTCGCGCTCACCGACCACGGCAACATGTTCGGCGCGATCGAGTTCTACAAGACGTGTACCGCAGCGGGGGTGCAGCCGATCCTCGGCTGCGAGGTCTACCTCGCGCCGCGCTCGCGCAAGGAGCAGAAGGTCGTCAGCAAGCAGGACGACTTCGAGGCCGGCGGCAACTTCCACATGATCCTGCTCGCCATGAACCTGGAAGGCTACCGCAACCTCTGCAAGCTCGTGACGCTCTCGTACAGCGAGGGCTTCTACTTCAAGCCGCGCATCGACAAGGAGCTCCTCGCCGAGCTGAACGGCGGCCTCATCGGCACGAGCGGCTGCCTCTCGGGCGAAATCAACCGCGCGTTCCAGGCGGGCAGCTACGACCGCGGGCGCGAGATCGCGACCGAGTATTTGAACATGTTCGGCGACCGCTTCTACCTCGAGATCCAGGACAACCACCTGCCGCAGCAGGTGACCTGCAACGAGATGCTGAAGCAGCTCGGCCGCGACCTCGGCATCCCGCTCCTCGCCACCAACGATTGCCACTACCTCACACCCGAGGACGCCAAGGCGCACGAGGTCCTGCTCTGCATCCAGACGGGCAAGACCCTCTCCGACCCGACGCGCTGGAAGTTCGAGACCGATCAGCTCTACGTGAAGGGGCCCGACGAGGTCCGGGCAGCGTTCGCCGACGTGCCCGACGCGATCGCGAACACCGTCGAGGTCGCGCGCCGCTGCCAGCTGGAGCTGAAAACCAGCTTTCAGTTCCCGATGTACCGCGTCGATCCCGGCGAGACGCTCGAAGACCGGCTCGACCACGACGCGCGCCGCGGCCTCGAGCAGCGCCTCGCCGCCGTCGCCGGCGTGCAGCGGAAGGTGCTCGAGGGCGCGGACGCGGCGCCGTACTGGGAGCGCCTCGAGTCGGAGCTGGCGATCATCAAGAAGATGGGCTTCGCGGGCTACTTCCTCATCGTCGCCGACTTCATCAACTGGGCGAAGGGGCAGGGGATCCCCGTCGGGCCGGGGCGCGGCTCGGCGGCGGGGAGTCTCGTCGCCTACGCGCTCCGCATCACCGACCTCGACCCGTTGCCGTACAATCTCCTCTTCGAGCGCTTTTTGAATCCCGGGCGCCGGTCGATGCCCGACATCGACGTCGACTTCTGCTACGAGCGCCGCGACGAGGTGATCCGCTACGTCCGCGAGAAGTACGGCGAGGACCGCGTCGCGGGGATCATCACCTTCGGCACGCTCAAGGGGAAGGCGGCCATCAAAGACGTCGGCCGCGTGCTCGAGTTCTCGTACGGTGAGACCGACCGCATCGCCAAGCTCTATCCGGCGCCGGTGCAGGGCAAGGACCATCCGCTGGAGAAGGCGCTCGAGCTGGAGCCGCGTCTGCGCGAGTTGAGCGTGCGGGAACGCGAGAAGCCGCTCTTCGATTACGCGTTCAAGCTCGAGGGCCTGCTGCGCCACGCCTCGAAGCACGCCGCGGGCATCGTCATCTCCGACCGGCCGCTCGCCGAGAACCTGCCGCTCTTCGTCGACAAAGACCGCGCCGTGCTGACGCAGTACTCCTACGGCGACGTCGAATGGATCGGCCTCATCAAGTTCGACTTCCTCGGCCTGAAGACGTTGACGTTGCTGGCCAACATCGTCGAGCTGATCCAGCAGCACCAGGACAAGCCCGTCGACCTCGCAACGCTGCCGCTCGACGACAAGAAGACCTACCAGCTCCTCTGCAAGGGCGACACGACGGGCGTGTTCCAAATGGAAAGCGGCGGCATGCGGAAGATGGTGACGCAGCTCCGCCCGAGCCGCTTCGAGGACCTGATTGCCGCCCTCGCGCTCTTCCGTCCAGGTCCGCTCGACAGCGGCATGGATCAGGACTTCATCAAGCGCAAGCACGGCAAGGAGAAGGTGGACTACGACCACCCGCTTCTCGAAGAGATCTTGAAGGAGACCCACGGCACGCTCGTCTACCAGGAGCAGGTGATGCAGATCGCGCGCGTCCTCGCCGGCTACTCGATGGCCGACGCCGACAACCTGCGCCGCGCCATGGGCAAGAAGAAGAAATCGGAGATGGACAAGGAACGCGACCGCTTCTGCCAAGGCGCGGTCGAGCAAGGCATCAAAGCCGAGCTCGCGACGGCGATCTTCGAGCAAATGGAGAAGTTCGCGGCCTACGGCTTCAACAAGTCGCACAGCGCCGCGTACGCGCTGATCTCGTTCCAGACGGCGTACCTGAAAGCGCACTACCGTCACGAGTTCATGGCGGGCCTGCTGTCGCTCGAGATGGGCGAGATCGACAAGACCTACAAGAACATCGCCGAGTGCCGCGCGCACCGCATCCCGATCCTGCCGCCCGACATCAACGAGAGCGGCGAGCGCTTCACGGTGACGGACAAGGGCATCCGTTTCGGCCTCGGCGCGGTGAAAGGCGTCGGCTCGAAGGCGATCGAGATCATTCTCGTCGCGCGCCGCGAGGGCGGGTCGTTCACCGACCTCGCCGACTTCGCGAACCGCGTCCGCGGCCAGCAGATCAACCGCCGCGTCGTCGAGTGCCTGGTCAAGTGCGGCGCCTTCGACTCGCTCGGCGTCTCGCGCGCGAGCTTGCTCTCCGAGCCCGAGGGGGGCGGGGCTGCGTACCTCGACAAGGTGCTGCAGTGGGCGTCGACGGCGGCGGAGTCCGCGGGGCAGATCACGCTGTTCGCGCTCGGCAGCGTGCCGCCGCCGCGGCCGCCGACGGGCATCGCCGAATGGTCCGACAAGCAGCGGCTCGCCGCCGAGAAGGAGACCGTCGGCTTCTACATCACCGGCCACCCGCTCGACCGCTTCGACCGCGATCTCCGCCGGCTCACGACGGCGCCCATCGCCGAGCTCGGCACGCGCGTGACGCGTGACCGCGAGAAGGTGAAGGTCGGCGGCGTCGTGCACACGCTCAAGCTCAAGAACAACAAGAAGGGCGACCGCTACGCGACCTTCAACCTCGAGGACAAGAGCGGCACGATCGAGGTGATCGTCTGGCCGGAGGCGTACCGCAAGTACGAGGCGCTGATCGCGTCGGACGAGCCGCTCTGCATCGGCGGCACGCTCGAGGTGAGCGAGGAGCGCTGCCAGATCATCGCCGACGAGGTCGGCGCCCTCGCCGCCGTCCGGCAGCAAGCCGTACGCGAGCTCCGCCTGCGCCTCGACGAGGCGGCGCTCACGGCCGAGCGTGCGGCGGCGCTGGCGCGCATGCTCGAGGAGCATCCCGGGAGCTGCCCGGCGTCGATCGAGGTGCTCGCCGACGGCTACGTCGCGAGCGTGCGGTTGCCGCGCTACCGCGTCACGCCGTCCGACCGTCTCGTCGACGAGGTGGAGCAGCTCTTCGGCGGACGCGTCGCGTTCTTGCAGTGACGGCTCTCGACACGCTCTTCCTCGATGCCGGCGGCGTCCTGGTGCACCCGAGCTGGACGCGCATCAGCGCCGCGCTCGCGCGCCACGGCGTCGCCGTCGAGCCGGCGGCGCTCGCGCGCGCGGAGCCGTACGCGAAACGCGAGCTCGACGTCGCGCACCAGATCCAGCAAACGACGGACGCAACACGGGTGCCGCGCTACTTCGATCTCGTCTTGCTGCGCGCCGGTGTGACGCCGTCGGCGGCGTCGGACGCCGCGTTCGTCGAGATGAACGAATACCACGCGCGCGAGAACGTCTGGGAGCTCGTACCCGAGGAAGTCGTCCCCTCGTTGGAGCGCCTGCGTGCGTCAGGGTTGCGTCTGGTCGTCGTGTCGAATGCCAACGGCCGCTTGCGGAGCGCGTTCGAGCGCATCGGACTGAGCCGCTACTTCCACGCGATCGTCGACTCGACGGAGGTCGGCTGCGAGAAACCCGACCCGGCGATCTTCCGCCTTGCGCTGGCGCGCGCCGGCAGCGACCCCGAACGGACGGTGCACGTCGGCGACGTCTACCACGTCGACGTCGTCGGCGCGCGCAGCGCCGGAATCCGCGGCGTGCTCCTCGACGCGGCGGATCTCTACGGCGGCCACGAATGCCCGCGCGTCCGCACGCTCGCCGCGGTCGCCGATCTGATCGAGGCCGGTGACCCGCGCCCTTTCGGTCCATTGCCCCGTATGTCACCATGATCGCGTGACCGGGCGGCGCGACGGCGAGCGATGAAGGGCGGCACGAAGAGCGTCGGCCCAGCGGCCGAGCGCGCGGTTCTCGTCGGCATCGCGTACGCGTCGCGCCGCGACACGGAGCCGGGCATCGGTGCCGAGGAGTCGCTGCGCGAGCTGGAGCGTCTTGCGCGCACCGCGGGTGTCGAGCCCGTCGCCACCGTCAGCCAGATCGTGCGGCGCATCACGCCGGCAACGTACATCGGTACCGGCAAAGTCGCCGAGCTGAAGGAGGAGGTCGCGGCCGCGCAGGCGAGCGTCGTCCTCGTCGATGAGAACTTGAGCCCGGCGCAGCAGCGCAACTTGACCGAGAAGCTGAACGTCAAGGTGCTCGACCGCAGCCAGCTCATCCTCGACATCTTCGCGGGACGAGCACGCAGCCTCGAGGGCAAGCTCCAAGTCGAGTTGGCGCAGCTCGAGTACATGCTGCCGCGACTCACCCGAGCGTGGACGCATCTCTCGCGCCTCGGCGGCGGCGTCGGCACGCGCGGACCCGGCGAGACGCAGCTCGAGGTCGACCGCCGCCGCGTCCGCGAGCGCATCGTCCGCCTCCGCCGGCGACTCGACGAGGTCGACCGCACGCGCGATTTGCACCGCCGGGAGCGCGCCAGCGTGCCGTACGTGACGATCGCGCTCGTCGGCTACACCAACGCCGGCAAGTCGACGTTGATGAACGCCCTCACGCACGCCGGCGTCCTCGTCGAGGACAAGCTCTTCGCGACGCTCGATCCGACGGTGCGCCGCCTCGACTTACCGCGCGGCGAGCGCGCGCTCGTCGTCGACACGGTCGGGTTCATCCATCGCCTGCCGCATCAGCTGATCGAGGCGTTCAAGAGCACGCTCGAGGAGGTGCGCCGCGCCGATCTCTTGCTACACGTCGTCGACGCGACGAGCCCCGAGGCGGAGGAGCAGGTACAGATCGTCGAGCGCGTCCTCGACGAGATCGGCGCCGGCGCGACGCCGACGATGCTCGTGTGGAACAAGATCGACGCGGCGACGCAGGCGCCGCCGCGCATCGTCGCCGCCGAGCGCGCACACCTCGTCGGCGCCCATGTGATCTCCGCGATCACCGGGCGCGGCCTCGCGGAACTGCTCGACGGCGTCGAGCAGTGGATCGAGCGCGAGCGGGTGCGGCTCGATATCGCGGTGCCGGCGGCGCGCGGCGACCTCGTCGCATGGCTGCATCGGGACGCGCGCGTCGTCTCCGAGCGCTACGAGGACGGACGCGCGGAGATCACCGCGCTCGTGACGCCGAAAATGGCGGCGCAGATTCGGAAGCGGTTGCGGGAGCTCGAATGCTCAATCTCCCCAACTTCCTGACGCTCGTCCGCATCCTCACGATCCCGGCGTTTCTCATCTTGCTGACGAACGATCGGCCGGGTGTCGCGCTCGTCGTCTTCGTCGCCGGCGGGCTCACCGACGCGCTTGACGGCGCGATCGCACGGCTCACCGACAGCAAGACGGAGCTCGGCGCCGTGCTCGACCCGCTCGCCGACAAGCTCCTCTTGCTGAGCTCGTTCTGCGTCCTCGCGCTCCTCGGCGCCGTCCCGAGCTGGCTCACCGTGCTGGTGATCATCCGCGACGTCATTCTTCTCACCGGCTACTTCGCGCTCTTCGCCGTGAGCGGCGAACGCATTGCCGTGCGCCCGAGCGCGATCGGCAAGGCGACGACGTTCTTTCAGCTGGCGTCGGTCACGGTCGTGCTGGTCGGCCTCGTCTGGCCGGGCGCCGCGCCGGGCGAGGTCCGCATGACGCTCTTCGTCCTCGCCGCGACCACCACGACCGTCTCGGGGCTGCAGTACATGGTCCGGGGCCTCTCCTGGCTGCAGCAGCGCGGCATTCAACGATGAATAACGCCCCCGCTCACTGCGCTCGCGATGGGCGTCGCCGCCGGGAGTGAATCCCGGCGGCTCCCTTCTAGGAGCTGGCCGGGTCTGGAGCCGGCGCGCGAGGACTGCTATGCGCGCGCACGGGGAGGAGATCGCATGCGGATCGTCCTGAGGTTGCTCGGATTTCTGCTGCTTGCCGTGGTGGTGTTCGTCGCGCTGCTCGCCCTCGGCATCCGCGGCAATCACCTGCCGCTCGACGACCCGCCGGGATCGTTCGTGCGCCTGAACACCTATCTCAACACCCACGTCGCCGAGACGATCGAGGGCTCGCCGTTTCCGGAGCTGCGGCCGCGCAGCTACACGCTTCCGGCCGACGCGCTCTTCGCGAAGGTGAAGGAGGCGATCGCACGCCTGCCGCGCTGGGAGATCGTCGAGTCGAAGGACGACATCCGTCAGCTGCACGCGGTCGTGACGAGCGCGCTCTTCCGCTTCAAGGACGACGTCACCCTCTCGGTCGTGCCCCAGCCCGGCGGCAAGCCGCAGGTGACGATGCGCGCCGTGTCGCGGGTGGGGAAGGGCGACCTCGGCACCAACACCCGCCACGTGATGGACCTCTACGACGCGCTCGAGCAAGTCGGCGCGCACGGCGAAGTGGAACGGATGTCTTCGCGCTAGCGCCGGACAACACACACCAGAGCATCGTCGCGGGCGTGCCGGGGCGGGCAGTCGGCTCCGCGCGAGGATCGCCGCGAGCGTGCCGGGACGCGCAGTCAGCTCCGCGCGAGGATCGCTCGCGCGGGTTGCCGGACACGCTGTGGACCTTCCGTATTCCGGAGCGCTCCTGCCGAAGTGGCTCACTCTTTATGCGCGCTCCGCCGACTGCCCGCCCCGGCACGCATGCGCCGCCGGCGGAACGCGTGCCGTTACGGCGCGAATCCGTCTTCCGTCACCGTCTCGTGAGTGCGGCGGCGCGGTGGTTGGCGGAGCGCGCATAAAGAGCGAGCCACTCGGGCACCCACGTGCCGGAGTACGGAAGCTCTAAACCGTGTCCGGCAACCCGCGCGAGCGATCCTCGCGCGGAGCCAACCACCGCGTCGTCGCACGCCTCGTGATCCTCGCGCGGAGCCAACCGCCGCGTCGTCGCACCCGCGCCGCAGTG
>JBGPOW010000219.1:0-7369 GCA_041488235.1 Binatia bacterium | reverse complement strand
GCCCCCGGGGGGGGGGTCCGCGGCGCCGGGCCCCCCCGGGGGGCCCCCCCCCGGCCCCCCCCCCACCCGCCGCGCAGAACGTTGGACGACTCGTTTCGCCATTCGCCGGCGTGCGTCGTCGGACGGTGGGGTCCGTTCAGCGCGGGAGAACGGCGGAAAACCCCAGGGCTCGTGCCGCACGGGCCTGGGCGCCGTCGTTCGTGAGAAGACGCGTCAGATGCAGCGACTGCATTACGCCGAGATGAAGGCGGTCCAAGGTCGGACAGTAAGCGCGGGGCGGCAGTCGCCGGACGTGATCCTCGGCGATGTCGACGATATCTGGAGGAATTCCCACGACCTCGTACGGCTCTTTACGGAGCAGCTCGTCGAGGCGTCGCACCAGCGCTCGCGCGGCGGCGCGCGTGAGGATACCCCCAACGACTCGTGCATGTACCTGCACGAGTGCCTCGACTCGCGCGAGACTCGAGACGACGACGTGCTCCTCGGCGGAGATGAGCTGCATCACCCGTCTCGCTTCAGGCTCCGGGAACAGCATCTTCAGCAAGCAACTGGTGTCGAGATACAGACTCACCGGCGGCGACGCTCTCGGTCGCGCTGGAGCAACTTGTCTGTCGACGGACCGACCTTGCGATTTCTCCAGAAGCGTTCGAGCCAGCGTTCCTGCTCCGCTGGATCGAAGCGGGTACCGCGTGCCCGTGACCGTGTGTCATAGGGCACGATGCGGGCGACGGGCTTCGAGTCCCTCGTCACGACGATCTCTCCCACGCGTGCGAGCGCTCGTTCTGCATCGGGCCACTTCAAGCGGATCTCGCGCACGGTCATGGTCTTCATACGCGCGTGTGTAACATGTTTCACGCCGACCGACAACCTTGGAACCTTTCACGGCCCACTGCGCCGCTCGACGCCGCCGGCAGATCGAACGGGCGACCGCGAGAGTGGTTCCCTTTCGCGGCGCGATGCGCTGAGATGAGCCGATGACGCTCTCCGATCAGGCGCTCTACGACTCGAAGCGCGTCTCTGCCGCGGAGCTCGCGACGCGGCTCGACGGCGTGGAATCGCTGGTGACGGGGCTCGTCACCGGGCAGGCGCGGGCGGTGCTGCGCGCGATCGGGCGGCGCGATCCGGCGCGGCCTTTGACGCTCTACGTCGGGCTCCTCGTCGAGCCGTATCCGTGTCTCCGCGATCCGGCGGTGCGCGTCGTGAGCGGGTTCTTCGGGCCGATCGAGCGCATGGCGCGTGCGGCGGGATTCGGCGTCGAGTTCCTGCCGGCGGATTTCCACGGCTTCGAGCGGCTGACGTTCGCGCTGCGACCGCGTGCCGTCGCCGCGCTCGTGTCGCCGCCCGATGACGACGGGTTCTGCTCCTTCGGTCTTCATGCCGGCGCCGTGTTCGGCCCGTTTCTGGAGGCCGCGCGCGACCCGGCGCGGCTCGCGATCGCCGAGGTGAACCCGCACGTGCCGCGCGTGCTGGGGCTGCCCGAGCTCGGCGGCCACCGCGTGCACGTCCGCGACCTCGACGTGATCGTCGAGGACGATACGGCGCTCGTCACGATTCCCTACGCGCAGCCGGTCGCGGAAGAGCGCGCGATCGCCGGCTTCGTCGGCGAGCTCGTCGAGGACGGGGCCACGCTGCAATTCGGCATCGGCGGCATTCCCAACGCCGTCGCCGAGCTGCTCTGCGCGGCGCCGAAAGGCGACTTCGGCGTGCACACCGAGATGTTCGTCGACGGCATCATGCGTCTCCACGAGGCCGGAAAGGTCGTGAACCGGAAGGGGCTGCACGACGGCTATTCGATCGCGACCTTCGCCGGCGGGAGCGAGCAGCTCTATCGCTGGCTCGATCGGAATCCCATCGTGCGCATGCTGCCGGTCGCCGCCGTCAACGATCCGCCACAGCTTGCGCGGACGCGGAAGTTCACCGCGATCAACGCCGCGCTCGGCATCGACCTGCACGGGCAGGTCGTCGCCGACGCGGTCGCCGGGCGGCAGTACTCCGGCGTCGGCGGTCACGAGACGTTCACGATGGGCGGCCGCCAGGCGCCGGGCGGCAAATCGATCATCTGCCTGCGCTCGACGTTCACGACCGCGGGTGAGCGCCGGTCGGCGATCGTCGCCGCGCTTCCCGCCGGCAGCGTCGTCACGACGCCGCGCCATCAAGTCCACTACGTCGTCACCGAGTGGGGCATCGCCGAGCTCGAGGACCGCTCCGATCGCGGCCGCGCCGACGCGCTCATCGCGGTCGCGCATCCGGACTTCCGCGCCGAGCTGCGGCGGTCCTGGCGCGAGCTGTAGGCATATACGTTTGCGTCGCGCAGGCGATGCGACTATGCCGCTGCGCACATTGCCAGTCGGAAGTGCAGCCATGGCACGCCGCGTCGCCGTCGCGATCGGCTTCGTCGGGGCGCTTGCGTCCAACGCAGTTGCGCAGGTCTCCACTCCGACTCCGACGCCGCGCCCCGGTCTCACGGGCAGTGCCGCGAAGGCCGCGGTCAAGTGCCAGAAGGGCTTGACGCAAGCGGCGAACACGTTCGTGTCGAAAAAACAGGGCAACTTGAAGAAGTGCGTCGACACGGTTTTCAGTTGCGTGCAGCTCAAGCCCGACGCCGCCGACTGCCTGTCGAAGGCGCGCAGCACGTGCGATGCGCAGTTCGCCAAGATCGGCGCCGCCGAAGACAAGGTGCGCACGGCGGTCAGCTCGAAGTGCACCTCGATCGACGTGAGCACCGACGATCTCTTCAGCGAGGCAGGGTTGGGATTCGCGCTGCCGGACGTCGTGACGAGGTGTCTACGGGTCGGCGTCACGCTCGTCGACCTCGCCGACCTCGGCGAATGCGTCGTCAGAGAGCACGAGTGCGACGTCGAGGATCTGCTCGCCGACCAGGTGCCGCTCGCGGCGTATCTCCTCGGATTGGTCGGACGCGAACTACGAAGCGCGTTCTGCCCGCCGCTCACGACGCCGACGCCGCGGCGGACGCGGAGCCCGACGCCGACCCGGACGCGGACCCCGACCCCGACGCGCACCGCGACCCCGAGCGCGACGCCGACGTCAACGGTAGAAACGCCGACACCGACGCCGACAGCGACGCCAACGGCGACCTCGACAGCAGCGACGCCTTCACCGACTCCGGCGCCGACGGAGAGCGGCACGGCCACGGAAACTCCGACGATGACCGCGACACCCTCGGACACCCCCACGCCGACCGCCACGGGGACGGAGACCCCGACTCCCACGCCGGTCGAAACGGAGACGCCGACGGCGACGTCCACAGAAACCTCGACGCCCACCGACACACCGACACCGGCGGAAACAGCAACCGAGACGCCGACAGAAACCCCGACGCCGGAACCGACGTAGGCTCCACAGATGCGCCGAAGTCAGGACGCGTTGACGTACACGCTCGAGCCGATGACGGCGGCGCACCGCACTGCGATCATCGACATATACAACCATTACGTCGAGAACAGCTTTGCGGCGTTTCCGGACGCATTGGTCGGATACGACATGTTCGATCGTTTCCTCGCGATGACGGCTGGATATCCCGCGCTCGTCGCGAAGACCGATGGCGGCGAAGTGATCGCGTTCGCGTTCCTCCGTGCCTATCACCCGGCGGACGCATTCAAACGGACGGCGGAGATCAGTTGTTTCGTGCGGCCGCCTCACGTGCGCCGCGGCCTCGGCACGCTTCTGTTGGACCGTCTCATCGATGGCGCGAAGACGATCGGTGTCGACAATCTGCTGGCGAGCATCTCCTCGCTGAACGACGAAAGCGTGAGCTTCCATCGGCGATGCGGGTTCGTGGAGTGCGGGAGATTGCCTACGGTAGGACGGAAGCGCGGCCGAAGCTTCGATGTCGTCTGGATGCAGCGGCGCCTCGAGACAGACGGTCGCGCGCGGTCGGCTTGACAACTCGGCTGCGGCCGAGCGACACGCTTGCCCATGGCGAACGGACGGACCGTCGCGATCGTCACCGGCGGCGCCGGCGGGATCGGCGGCGGTATCACACGGCGCTTGGCGCGCGCCGGGTTCGCGATCGGGATCGTCGACCGTGATCTCGCGGGCGCGGAAGCGGTATGCGCCGCCGCACGCGAGCTCGGCGTCGAGAGCGCGGCGGCCGAGGCGGACATCACCGACGACGCGCAGGTGCGCCGCGCGTTCGCCCGACTACGCCAGCGCCTCGCACCGCCGTCGGTGCTCGTGAACAACGCCGGATGGGACGCGTTCACGACGTTTCGGGAGAGCACGCCCGACCTCTGGGAGCGCGTGATCGCGATCAACTTCCGCGGCACGCTCAGCTGCACGCACGCGGCGCTCGCCGACGTCTGCGCCGCGGGCGAGCGCGGCCGCGTGATCAGCATCGCGTCGGACGCCGGCCGCGTCGGCAGCTTCGGCGAGGCCGTCTACTCGGGGTGCAAGGCGGCGATCATCGGCTTCTCGAAGGCGCTCGCGCGTGAGGTGGCGCGCGACAAAGTCACCGTGAACGTCGTCTGTCCCGGCCCCGTCGACACGGCGCTCCTCAAGTCCGTCGGTGAAACGGAGGGCGGAGCGAAGGTCATCGCGGGGATGTCGCGCGCGATTCCGTTTCGCCGCCTGGGGACTCCGGAGGACATCGCGGAGGCCGTGGCCTTCTTCGCCTCGCCCGAGGCCCGCTACGTGACCGGCCAGGTGTTGAGCGTGAGCGGCGGCCTCACGATGGCCGGCTGACTGGGTCGATTTGCGTCGCCAGACTTCGTTGCTCGGTCGCTACGCTGCTCGGCGTAGCTCCCGCTACGCCTGCGCGGCTCGCTTCCCTCGCGCCTCGTCTGGCTCGCTTGCCCTCGTAGGGCAACTCGACCCAGTCCGGTGCGGCAAGTGGCTTGGCACGCTCAGTTAGCGGCTTGGCAACTCTGCGACGCGGTTGATACATCCAACGCATCGAAATGAGCATTTCCGGCATCGTGAAGGGCGGGCGCGCGTTCCGCCGCGGGTGGCTTCGATGAAGGTCGTCGTCACCGGCTCGAGCGGCCTCATCGGCTCGGAGGCGGTGCTCTGGTTCGACGGCCAGGGCCACGAGGTCCTCGGCATCGACAACAACATGCGGCGTGACTTCTTCGGCGAGAAGGGCGACACGCGCTGGATGTTGCAGCGCCTGCGCGAGCGCACGCAGCGGTTCCAGCACGCCGGCGACGACATCCGCGATCGTGCGACGATGTTCAAGTTGTGGGAAGACTATCGTCCCGAGCTGATCATCCACTGCGCGGCGCAGCCGAGCCACGACCTCGCGGCCGCGCGCCCGCTCGACGACTTCGACGTCAACGCCGTCGGCACGATGAACCTCCTCGAAGCGACGCGGCGTTTCGCCCCGGACGCCGTCTTCCTCCTGATGAGCACCAACAAGGTCTACGGCGACGCGCCCAACAACCTGCCACTCGTCGAGCTCGAGACACGTTGGGATTACGCCGACCCGGCGGACCACGACGGCATCAAGGAGACGCTCTCGATCGATCAGTGCCTGCACAGCGTCTTCGGCGCCAGCAAGGTCGCGGCGGACGTGATGGCGCAGGAGTACGGGCGCTACTTCGGTCTGCGCACCGGGATCTTCCGCGGCGGCTGTCTCACCGGGCCGAGCCACTCCGGCGTCGAGCTGCACGGCTTCTTGAACTACCTCGTGAAGGTCGCGAAGGCGGGCGAGCCGTACACGATCTTCGGCTACAAGGGGAAACAGGTCCGCGACCAGATCCACAGCTACGACGTGATCCAGGCGCTGTGGGCCTTCGCGCAGAACCCGCGCCCGGGCGAGGTCTACAACCTCGGCGGCGGACGCGCGAACAGCGGCAGCCTTCTCGAGTGCGTCGCCGCGGTCGAAGGGCTCGTCGGGAAGAAGCTCGAGACGACGTACGTCGAGACGGCGCGCAAGGGCGATCACATCTGCTACATCTCCGACCTGACGAAGCTGCAGAGCCACTACCCGGGTTGGCGCCTCACGCACAGCCTGCCGCAGATCCTCGAGGAGCTCGTCCGCGGCTGAGCGATCGGCCGACGGCGACCTCGACCGTCATGGATCTCTCCGTCATCATCCCCGCGTACAACGAGGAGCAGAACCTGCCGGAGACGATCGACGGCATCCTCGCGGCGCTCCGCCGCGAGCGCATCGCGTTCGAGATCGTCATCGTCAACGACAACAGCCAGGATCTCACGCGCCAGCTGATCGTCGATCGCATGCGCGTCGATCCCGAGCTCGTCGTCGTCGACAATCCGCCGCCGGGCGGCTTCGGGCGTGCGATTCGCACCGGCCTGCAGTCGTTCCGCGGCGACGCGGTCGCGATCATGATGGCCGATCACTCCGACGACCCCGAGGACTTGGTGCGCTGCTTTCGCAAGCTCGGCGAGGGCTACGACTGCGTGTTCGGCTCGCGCTTTCGCGAGGGCAGCACGGTGACGTCGTACCCGCCGTTGAAGCTCACGGTGAACCGCGCCGTGAACACCCTGCTCCGTCTCCTCTTCATGGTCTCGTGCAACGACCTGACAAACGCCTTCAAGGTGTATCGGCGGTCGGCGATCGAAGGGCTCGGGCCGCTCCAGGCGTCGCACTTCAACATCACGATCGAGCTCTCGCTCTCGTGCGTCATCCGCGGTTACCGGATCGCCGAGATCCCGATCAACTGGTACGGCCGGACGTGGGGCGTGTCGAACCTGAAGCTCAGCGCCATGGGACGCCGCTATCTCGCGACGCTCATCAAGATCTGGTTCGAGCGGCTGCTGATCGCCGACGACGTGATCGTGGAGAGCACGCGCCGTACGCGCTCGCTCGCCGCGACGCCGGCCCCTGGGAACGAGCCTGCCGCCGAGTCGAGGGTCGCGCGTGACTGAGTCGGCGGTCGCCAACATCGAGCAGCTCTACCGGACGCGGTTCTCGCCGGCGGAGCAGGCGTCGAAAGAGCGTATCTGGCGCGTCCTCTGCGAGGATTTCTTCAGCCGCTTCGTGCGGCCGACCGACACCGTCCTCGACCTCGCCTGCGGCTACGGCGAGTTCATCAACTTCATTCCATGCGGTCGGCGCCTGGCGATGGACATCAACGCCGACGCCAAGGCGCACCTCCTGCCCGAGGTCGAGTTCTTCCACCGTTCCTGCGAGGACCTGAGCTTCCTCGCCGACGGCTCGCTCGACGTCGTGTTCGAGTCGAACCTCTTCGAGCACCTGCCGAACAAGGAAACGCTGACCCGCGTCGTCCGCGAGGTGCGGCGCGTGCTGCGCCCCGGCGGCCGCTTCGTCATGATGCAGCCCAACATCAAGTACGTCGGCGACGACTACTGGGATTTCTACGACCACCTGATCCCGCTCAGCCACGTGAGCTGTGCCGAGCTGCTCGAGCACTGCGGCTATACGATCGAG
>JBGPOW010000218.1:0-7513 GCA_041488235.1 Binatia bacterium | reverse complement strand
TGCTGGCGTGACGACGCGCGAGCACGAGTCCCCACCTTCCGCCGCGGACGCGCTCGCGATCCTCGACGGTCACTTCCTGATCTTCCGCGCCTACCACGCGCTGCCGGAGCTGCGGGCGCCCGACGGCACCGCGGTGCACGCCGTCCTCGGCTTCGCGCAGTCGCTGCTGAAGCTGCGGCCGCGGCTGCCGGCGCTCGTGCTCGTCGCGTTCGACTCCGATCCCGTGATCTCGTTCCGCAGCCGGCTTTTTCCCGCCTACAAGCAGCACCGCGGCCGGCCGCCTGCCGACCTCGAGCCGCAGTTCGCTCTCTGCGTCGAGGCGACGCGTGTGCTCGGGTACGCGGGCGAGGTCGTCGACGATTACGAGGCAGACGACATCATGGCGACCGCGGTGCGCCGTTTCGGGGCCGGCGGACGGGCGATCGAGCTGCTGACGCAGGACAAGGATATGGTTCAGCTCGTCGCACCGACCGTTACGTGGGTCAGCTTCGACGGCCGCGTGCGGCTCGATCCCGCCGCGGTTGGCGTGCGCTTCGGAATCCGACCGGCGCAGATGCCCGACTACCTGGCGCTCGTCGGCGACAGCGTCGACGGCATCCCGGGTGTGCCCGGCGTCGGCCCGAAAACCGCGTGCGCGCTGCTCGCGCGCTTCGCCGGGATCGAGGACATGCTGGCGCACGTCGACGCGCTACCGCCCGGCGTGGCGCGCGCGCTCGGCGGCGATCCCGCGCGCGTGCGGCTGAGCCGCCGCTTAGCGGAGCTGTGCGACGACCTTCCGCTCGCCGTCGAGTTGCGCGATCTCCGCCCCCGCGGCGTCCAGCTCGACGACGCCCGCCGCTTCTTCGCCGCCTTGGGTCTCCACCGCTTCGTCGAACGCCTCGAGCGCGAAACGCCGCGCTGACGCCGAACGCGTCGGCGCAACGATGCGCCGCGATCGGGACCGGCGGTGCTGGCGACGCGGCGCTGAGCAATCGACGACGGCGCTTGGCGACGACGGGATGACGTCGCCGGTGAGCGGGCGCGGGATGTCGACGGGTCGTCTGCGCGCGCATAAAGAGCGAGCCATTTCGGCAAAAACGCTCCGCAGTACGGAAGATCCACAGCGTGTCCGGCATCCCGCGCGAGCGATCCTCGCGCGCAGACGACCCGTCGACATCCCGCGCCCGCTCACCCGCGTCGGCGCCCCGTCAATCACACAGTGCGGCCAGCTCGTCGACGAGGGAGGCGATCGCCGCGCAGCCGGCCTCCCAGAACGCCGGCTGCGCAATGTCGAACCCGAGGCGGGCGAGCAAGGTCGCCGGCTCGACGCTGCCGCCGCTCGCGAGGAGCTCGACGTATGTCGGTACGAACGCCACGCCCTCGCGACGGTAGCGTTGGAAGAGCGCGAGCGTGAGCAGCTCGCCGAAGGCGTAGGCGTAACAGTAGAAACGGCTGTGGATGAAGTGCGGGATGTAGCTCCAGCCGCGGCGATAGGCCGGATCCATGTCGACCGTGTCGCCGTGCAGCCGACTCTGCGCCTCCCACCAGAGCGCACCGATGTCGTCGGCGGCGAGGCGGCGCTCGCGACGCGCGACATGGAGTGCCAACTCGAAGCGGGTGAGTGCGTGCTGGCGGAAGACGGTGCCGTACATCTCGTCGAGCGTCTCGACGAGCAGCCGTCGGCGCGTCGCGACGTCGGGGGCGACGGCGAGCAGGTGATCCGTGACGAGCATCTCCGCGAAGACCGACGCGGTCTCGGCGAGCACGAGCGGCGGCTCGTAGTTCAATAACGTCTGGCGGCGCGCGAGCGTGTCGTGGATGCCGTGGCCGAGCTCGTGCGCCAGGGTTGCGACGTCGCGACTCGTACCGGCATAGCTCGCGAGCACGTACGGATGGTGGCGTGGGCTCCACGCGGCGCAGAATGCGCCGTGGCGCTTCCCGGGGCGCACCTCGGCGTCGATCCAGCGCCCGGCGAAGAATGCATCGGCGACGTCGGCGAAGCCGCCGCTGAAGCGGCCGAACGCGTCGACGATGATCTCGCGCCCGCGCGCGACCGGCACGTGCTCGGCGGCGCCGTCGATCGGCGCGTACACGTCGGCGCTCGCGAGGCGAGGCAGCCCGAGCAGCCGCGCCTTCAGGGCGAGGAAGCGGCGGATCACCGGGTAGTGCGCCTCGACGACGTCCATCATGACCGCGACGGTCGCCGCGTCGAGCTCGTTCGCGAGGTGTGTCGGCGCGTCGAGTGCGGAGTAGCGACGGAGATCGCAGTCGACGCGGTGATCGAGCGCGAGCGCGTTGATGACGGCGGTGAGCGGCAGCTGCTGCGCCTCGTACTCGTCGAGAAAGGCGCGGAGCGCGCGCCGGCGGAGATCGCGGTCCGGATAATGCAAGAGCGCCATGACCTCGCCGTCGGTCAGCACGCGCTCGGTGCCGTCGACGGCGACGCGAAAACGCAGCGAGCCGGTGAGCTCGTCGAAGAGCTGCGCGAACGCCGTCGGACCGCTCACGCTCTTCCGCGCCAGTAACCGTTCCTCGTCTTCGTTCAAGAGATGCGGCTTGAAGCGCCGGACGCTGCGCAGGAAGTGCGCGTAGTCGGCGAGGGTCGCGTCGTCGACGAGCGCCGCGAAGCGGTCGTCGTCGAGGGCGGTGAGCTCGAGCTCGACGAAGACGAGCAGGGCGCGCAGCTCGGCTTGCTGCTCGGCCGTGCGCTGCTCGAGATCGAGCGCGCGCGGGTCGCCCGTGTCAGCGGCGGCGAGGAGCGAGGCATAGAATCCAGGTCGCTGGCCGAGCTCGAGGATTGCCTCGTAGTCGCGCAGTGCACGCAGCAGCTCGTCGGCGGTGGGACCGGCACGGAGCGCGCCGCGCCACTCCGCCGCGAACGCTTGTGCGCGCGTGTGGGCCGCGCGCACGTCGTCGGCGAGACGCGGGTCGTCGGGTCCGGCGTACAGCTCGCCGAGATCCCAGCGCACGCCGGCGGCCGCGGCGGCGGAGTCGGGAACACCCCCGTCATCGTCGAGCGCCATCCCGCGACAAGTAGCAGCGGTCGGACGGGCGCGCGAGGCTGGCAATCGCGGGCGCGGTATGCTCTCACGAGCAAAAAAAAGGGCGGAGGGCCCCCTTTTCCCTCCGCCCACTCGCGTCCCTACCGTTGCCAGTATGGCCGCAAGATTGTGCGGCACTCGCCGCGTACCGTCGAGAGTAGGCGACGGGCGGTCCAGCCCGCAATTCACGAAACGGGGGAGGAGGGGACCGAAAATCGGGGGGTCGATGCCGAGATACCGGGGGAGAGAGCGGTTTCACGCGCTCGCGGTTGCAAATGTGACGCTCGCCGTTCTCGCGAGCGCGATCGGTCCCGCGCCGGTGCACGCCGCTCCGTGTGCGCTTCCTGCGGCATTGCGCCTGGCGATCGAGGAACGCAGTGGCGTCGCCGTGGGCGCGGTGCTGGTCGCGAGCGCGCCGTCGTGTTGCGGTCTCCGCCCCGGCGATGTCGTGCGCCAGGCGAACGGCACGCGCGTCACGCGCTGCGCCGACCTCGAGTCGGTTGCCGCCGAGGCCGTCGCGAAAGGGCTCGCGCTGCTCCTCGCCGTCGAACGTGACGGAGAGTTGATCGCCGTCGCCGCGACGACGCGAGCGGAGGAAACGCGAGTCGCCGCCGGCGCGGCTGCCCCGACCGAACGTGCTCCGGCGGATCGCGCGCTGGCGGTGCCGCCGGCCGACCGTGCGCCGTCGACGACGGCGCGGGCGAGCGTTCCGGAGCCGCGGCCGACGGCGCGCCCGCGCCGCGCGGCGACGCTGCCGGCGCGCGACGACGCGTCGCCGGAGCTTCGCCAGCGCGCGGCTGCCGCCGCCGCGGCGCTGGCGCGCGTCGACGAGGCGGCGACACAAGGCGTTCCACTCGTCGTCTACGAGCGGCGGCTCGGCGACGCGGAGGCGGCGATTGCGGCCCTCGAGTTCGGCGTCGCTGCCGCGGACTCGGCCGTTCACGACTTCGTCGAGGAGACGGTGGCGTTGCACCGCACCGCCCGCGATGTGCGCCGCGTGCAGCTGCAGATCCTCGGCCAATCGGGGGTCGATCATCGCGGCGCGACGGCGAGGACCTTGCCGTACTTCTCGGACTCGAAGGTGCCGGATTGGGTGGCGGCACATCCGTTTCTCGCGGATGCGATTCTCGAGCCGCCGCACGAGACGCGGATGCCCTTTCCGGGCGAGGCGTCCGGACGCTGGAGCGCCGAGCGCGCGCTCGAGTTGCTGTGGCAGCGGGCGCGGGCGGCGTCGGCCGAGCTCGCGACGTGGTCGCGGTCGTGAGACGGACGCGATCGAAGGTGCGGGCCTGTGGGAGCCCGTGCGAACCGGCGCCGATTTGCGCGTGATCGTCGAAGCGAAATGAGCGGTTCTCGCAGCGCGCGCGCCGTGTGATACTCGACGCGCGATGCGCACCGTTCGCACGCCTCGACAGTTGGCGATGAGCGCCCTCGGCGTCGTCTCCTTGCTCACGGTCGCGCACGGCGTGCCGGCGCAGACGGGGACGGCGCGGCAGATGCGGATCGTGCCCGAGACGCGCGCGTCGCGGCAGGCAGGTGCGGCGCCGCAGCCGCACGCGGGGCGCACCGACCTGTTCGTCGCCGTGCCGCTCGAGGGGCCGACGCCCGGTGTCGTCTTTCCGTTCGGCGGCTCGCATCACCAGGTACCGGGTGTGGTCGCCGTCAATCGCGCGCCGTACTTCTGCACGCCCCACGCCCGCGCGTTCCATGACCGCGCCGCGTTCGTCGCACATCTCCGTCGCCGCCACGGTCTCGACGACGCCGACATTCCGCGTGCCGTGCTCGTCCAGGGTGGGCAGGTGCGCTACGTCGGCCACTGACGCGGCCGCGCTCGCGCGGCTGGCGCGCGCGATCGTGCGCTGCCGCCTCTGTCCCCGCCTCGTCGCGCATCGCGAGCTCGTCGCGCGCACGAAGCGCCGGCAATTCCGCGACGAAGTGTACTGGGGACGACCGCTTCCCGGCTTCGGCGATCCGGCGGCGCGACTCCTGATCGTCGGGCTCGCGCCCGCTGCACACGGCGGCAACCGCACGGGCCGCATGTTCACCGGTGACCAGAGCGGCGACTGGCTCTTCCGCGCGCTCCACGATGCCGGCTTCGCGAATCAACCGCGATCGGACTCGCGCGACGACGGCCTCCTCTTGCGTGACGCCTACGTGACCGCCGCCGCCCGCTGCGCGCCGCCCGACAACAAGCCGACGATCGCGGAGCTCGCGCGCTGCCGGCCGTACCTTCTGCGCGAACGCACGCTCTTGCCGAGCGTGCGCGTGATCGTCGCGCTCGGGCGGATTGCGTTCGCGACCGTGCTCGCGACGGAGCGCGCGGCCGGAACCGTGTTGCCACGGCCGCTGCCGCGGTTCGCGCACGGCGCGGTGACGGCGCTCGGGCGCAGCACGCTCATCGCGTCCTATCATCCGAGCCGGCAGAATACGCAGACGGGGAAGCTCTCGCGTGCGATGCTCGCGGCGGTGTTCGCGCGCGCCCGGCGTTGCCTCGACGACGACGCGCGACCCGACGGAGCGCGGTGAAGCGACGCGGGGACGTTCAGTGAAGTGCGGCTGAGGTGGCGGGCGCGACGGCGGCGACGTCCTCGACCGCGGGCGCGCGCCAGTCGACGATCGGCAGGTACACGGTGAACGTGGTGCCCGCGCCGGGTGTGCTGTCGATCGTCACGAAGCCGCCGTGCGCCTCGACCAGCGTACCGACGATGTAGAGGCCGAGGCCGGTCCCGTCCTGCGAGCCGTCGCCGCTGCGCGCGTAGCGCTGGAAGATGCGCGAGAACTCGTGCGGTGGGATCCCGACGCCGGTGTCGCAGACGACGAGCGCGACGCTCGAGGGCAGGCGCTCGGTACGGATCGACACGCGTCCGCCGCGCGGCGTGAACTTGAGCGCGTTCGTCAGAAGATTTGCGGCGATGCGCTCCAGCTGCAGCCCGTCGGCGACGATCTCGGGAAGGTCGTCGTCGAGCGTGAGGTCGAGCGCGAGGTCGACGAGCTGCGCGTGCGCCGCGTACTGCTCGACGACGCGACCGACGACCGCGTTAAGGTCGATGGGCCGGCGCGACATGATCATGCGGCCGGCCTCGATGCGGGAAGCGTCGAGGAAGTTCCCGACCAGGGTCATCACGGTGCGGGTGTTGCTGTTGATCCGGTGCACCAGCTCGCGTTGCTCGGGCGAGAGCGGACAACTCGTGTCGAGCATCATCTCGGTGTAGCCGAAGATCGCGCCGAGGGGATTCCGAATGTCGTGACTCACCATTGCGAGGAAGTCGGCGCGCAGCTGCTCGAGCTCGGCGCGGGCGGTGACGTCGCGGCAGACGACCTCGGTGCCGGTCGGGATGCCGCCGGTGCGCAGCAGCGCCGGCTGCGCTTCCAGGTGGAAGATGCGCCCTTCGCGGTGCACCGCACGCACGTCGATCAGCGCCGGCTCGGAGGGAGTGAGGAGATTCGTGCGCGTCCAGCGCTGAATGGCACGCATGCTGTCGTCCGCGAGGAGGCGGCGTGCCGGCTTTCCGATCAGCAGCGCGCGATCCCATCCGAAGAGCAGCTCGGCGGCGCGGTTCATCGACGTGATGGTGTCGGCGAGATCGAAGGTGAGGATCGGGGCACCCGCGTACTCGATCATCGACCGGAAGCGTTCCTCCGATGCCGTGAGGCGCGCGACCGTCTCCTCGAGCTCGCTCGCGAGATGATGCGCGTCGGTCTCGACGGATGCCGGGTGCGCGCGCGCCGGACGGCGGGCGAGCGCGCCCAAAGCGAGGAGTGCAGCGAGGAGCGAGAGCAATGCGCCGGCCGGCAGCAACGCGCGGGGGTCGAGGAGCAGGGCGAGGAACACCAACGCCGCGCCGATGAGGAGGGGGAAATCGACGCGACGTCCGTGGCTCGCACTCGGGGGTGGAGCTGCGGAGCGGTTGCTGGAGGCCGGGCGCATCACTCTCGTTCCTGACGTGAGCAGGAGCGACTTCCATGCCACGCGAATCGCGTGGAATCTCGCGCCTTCGCGACGTTCGTCAGGGGCGCGCGGGGCGCCCGCGGCACAGGCGGTGTGTCAAGGGGTGCCGAGGCGCGAGAGGTTGCCGAGGATGTTGCGAATCGTCTGCTGCAACGGCTCGGGGATGTCACTGCTGAACGCGACCCGCCGCCGCCCGACCCAGTCGCGACGCACGACCACCGTGCCACTGGCGAGCGGGAGCGGCCGTAGCAGACGCTGTAGGCGACGCCGTTCCACTTCGGGAAGGTCGCCGCCCTCGACGGTCACCACGCGGCGCCCGCCGCTCACGGCGAAGCGCACGCGCGTCCCGCGTCCGCGCTTCGTCTTGCCGCGCCCGAGCATCAGTCCGAGGCGCTCAGCGAAACGCGGCGATGATGCGCTTCCAGCGGTCGACGTCGGCGCCGGCCTGGAACGGGACGTAGAAGGCGATGCGGTCGAGAATGCCGTCGTATTTCGCCCGCACCTTGGCGGCGATCTCGTCATGCGGCGCGGTGACGGCGAAGAC
>JBGPOW010000217.1:0-7517 GCA_041488235.1 Binatia bacterium | reverse complement strand
CGGCTACCGATAGAGCAGCAGCGCGTCCCGTTCCTCGCGCCACGACGCTTCGTCGGCCCGGGCGAGCGCGTCCAGGTCGCGGGCCTCCGCGGCCGGGTCGTCGACCCATTCGCGAAGCTGCGGGCCGCCGTTGATGACGTCGACGGCGAGCTTGCCGTGCTCGTACTCGTACGCGAAGTCGCGCCACAGCGGGTATGCCGGGTGGCGGCGACGGAGCGCCTTCAACGCGAGCGCGACCAGTCGCCACGGCCGGAAGCGCTCGTGGTAGTATGCAGGATCGTCGACGTGTAGCTGCACGCCGCCGCACAGCATGCCGACGTGCTTGTGGAACGTCGGCTCGAACCAGCACGCGCGCAGCCGGCAGCCGGCGAGCCAGTCCGGCGCCAGCGACTCCATCGTCGCGACGAGCGCGCGCGGGTCGATGTCCGGCGCCCCGAGGAGCTCGAGCGGGCGCGTCGTGCCACGGCCTTCGGAGAGCGTCGTGCCCTCGATCACGACCGTGCCCGGATAGGCACGCGCCATCGAGAGGTTCGGCGCGTTCGGGCTCGGGTTCACCCACGCGCGCGCACCGAGCGGCCAGCCGAAGCCGGGCGCCGTGCCGGGCATCCATCCGTCCATGGTGACGACGTGGCACTCGACGTCGAGGTGCAACCGGCGGACGAACCACCGCGCCAGCTCGCCGACCGTGAGCCCGTGCCGCATGGGCAGCGGCCCCGCGCCGACGAAGCTCTCCCAGCCCTCGCGCAGCCGCAGACCTTCGACGGGGCGGCCGATCGGGTTCGGACGGTCGAGGACCCAGACCGCCTTCGCGCGCGCCGCCGCCTCCTCGAGCACGTAACGCAGCGTCGTCAGAAACGTGTAGACGCGGCAGCCGACGTCTTGCAGGTCGACGAGGAGGACGTCGAACGTGTCCAGCATCGCCGCCGCCGGCCGTCTGCACTCGCCGTAGAGGCTGAAGACGGGAATGCCGTGCATCGGATCGACGAAGCCGGGCGACTCGACCATGTTGTCCTGCTTGTCGCCGCGCAGGCCGTGCTGCGGGCCGAACGCCGCCGTCAGTCGGACGTCGCTGAGGGCAGCCAGCGCGTCGAGCGAGTGCACGAGCTCGCGCGTCACCGACGCGGGATGCGCGAGCAGCGCGACACGGCGGCCGGCGAGCGGCTTTCGCAGCGCGGGCTCGGCGAGCAGGCGATCGATGCCGAATTTCACGGCGCGCGACGCCTAGCATGCCGCATGAGGCAGCTCCAATCTGAGGGCGAACGCGTCCGGGTGGTGGAAATCGGGCGCGCCTGGCGGGTGACGCAGCGCCCAGTAGGACAGCGCGCCGCTCGTCTCCTCGACGACGGTCGCGAGCGCGATGCGGAGCGGCGCGGTTGCGTACGTGGGCGACAGCGCGCCGGGGTCGATCAGCGCGTCGAGCTCGAGCTCGCCGTGACTCGCGGCGACGACGATCCGCGGTCCCGAATGCACGTTGCGGATCGATGCGCGCTCGCGATATCGGTCGAACGCGTACACTGCCCATTCGCCCGACGGTGCGAGGTTGAGCTCGTGATACGCCCCCGAGCCGGCGACGCCGACGAACGCCTCGAAGCACGTCTGCCGCCAAAGCTCGCGCGCGGTGCACGGCGCCGCGGGCGGCGGAATCCGTAGACGGCCGAGGTCGCCGGTGAGAACGAAGCTGAGCCGCAGCTCGCGCGGCGCCCCGCGCGACACTTGCACGCGGATGGAGTGCACCGCGTCGCTCGGCGTTCGTGGATGGCACGCCAACTCGGTCATACGACGCGAAAATCAAGGAATGGAAGGGGATGCAAGCTGCCGTGGCACCACGACGGCGCTCGTTTCGCCTTCGTCGTCGCGTTCGAGTACGTTGTCCTGATCCGGCGGCGACGCCGGCGGGGTCTTCGTCGTGGGGGCATGACCATGGACGCAGCGGCGCGACGTGCGGCAGCGGGAGCGATTCCCGTACGGTACCTCACGGATTACGACGCGCATCTCTTCGCCGAGGGCGTGCACCAGCGTCTCTACGAGAAGCTCGGCGCGCATCCCGCTACCGTCGAAGGTATGCGCGGCACGCGCTTCGCGGTGTGGGCGCCGAACGCGGAGCGTGTGGCGGTCGTCGGCGACTTCAATGGCTGGGAGGCCGGCGCGCACCCGCTCGTCGGCTCCGACACGGGCGTATGGGAGGGCTTCATCCCCGGCGTCCACACCGGCGCGCTCTACAAGTACGCGATCGAATCGCGCTACGGCGGCTACCGCGTCGAGAAGGCCGATCCGTTCGCGTTCGCTGCCGAGATCCGGCCGCAAACCGCGTCGAAGGTGTGGGATCTCGCGGGCTACGCGTGGCGCGACGCGGAGTGGCTGGCGCGGCGCGGGCGCGCCGGCGCGCTCGATGCGCCGGTTTCGATTTACGAGGTGCACCTCGGGTCGTGGATGCGGGTCCGCGAGGAAGGCAACCGCTGGCTCACGTACCGTGAGCTCGCCGATCGGCTTCCCGCCTACGTGCGCGAGGCCGGGTTCACCCACGTCGAGCTGCTGCCGATCACCGAGCACCCATTCGACGGCTCCTGGGGCTACCAGACCGTCGGCTACTTCGCGCCGACGGGCCGCTTCGGCACGCCGCTCGACTTCATGGCGCTCGTCGACGCGCTCCATCGCGCCGGCATCGGCGTCATCCTCGACTGGGTGCCGGCGCACTTCCCGACCGACGAGCACGGCCTCGCGTACTTCGACGGCACGCATCTCTTCGAGCACGCCGACCCGCGCCAGGGCGCGCACCCCGATTGGGGGACGCTCATCTTCAACTACGGCCGCAACGAGGTGACGAACTTCCTGCTGGCGAGCGCGCTCTTCTGGATCGACCGCTATCACGTCGACGGCCTGCGCATCGACGCGGTCGCGTCGATGCTCTACCTCGACTACTCGCGCAAGGAAGGCGAGTGGGTGCCGAACCGGTTCGGCGGTCGCGAGAACCTCGAGGCGATCGCGTTCTTGCGCCGCTTGAACGAGCGCCTCCACGCCGAGCATCCCGACGTCGTGACGATCGCCGAGGAGTCGACGGCGTGGCCGATGGTGTCGCGGCCGACGTACCTCGGCGGCCTCGGCTTCGACTACAAGTGGGACATGGGGTGGATGCACGACACCCTCGAGTACTTCGCCCACGACCCCGTCCACCGCCGCTTCCATCATGACCGCCTCACGTTCCGCATGCTCTACGCGTGGCACGAGCAGTTCGTGCTGCCGCTCTCGCACGACGAAGTCGTGCACGGCAAAGGCTCGCTCTACGGCAAGATGCCGGGCGATCGCTGGCAGAAGCTCGCCAACCTCCGCCTCCTCTTCGGCGTCATGTTCGGCCAGCCGGGGAAAAAGCTGCTCTGGATGGGCGACGAGATCGGGCAGGAGGCGGAGTGGGATCACGATCGCAGCCTCGACTGGCATCTGCGCGACGATCCCGGCCACGAGGGCGTGCGCCGCTTCGTCGCCGACCTGAACCGCCTGTACCGCGACGAGCCGGCGCTGCACGAGCGCGACACCGATCCGCACGGCTTCGAGTGGGTCGATTGCAATGACGCCGACCAGAGCATCGTGAGCTTCCTCCGTCGCGGCGCCGATCCGAACGAGGCGCTGCTCTTCGTCTGCAACTTCACGCCGGTGCCGCGCCACGGCTATCGCGTCGGCGTGCCGTGGGCGGGCGAGTGGCGCGAGGTGCTGAACGGCGACGCCGCGGTCTACGGCGGGAGCGGCATGGGGAACCTCGGCGCCGTGCAGAGCGAGGCGGTCGCATGGCACGGGCACGACCAATCGCTGCGTGTCGTGGCGCCGCCGCTCGCGGTGGTCGTGCTGAGAGCACGCCGCGGCGGCGTCGATGTGCGCGCAGACGACGGTTCCGACCACACGTCGGGCGCCGCGTCGCCGAGCGCAGGGCCGTCGACGGCATCGCTGAGCGCGGCGCCCTCGACGACCGGGGCGGTCGCGCGCGCGGTGCGCTCTGCGGGCGGCGCGACGGCGCGCGCCGTCGCCGGCGGCCTCGGCGGCCACGCGTGGCAACCGACGCTCGGCGCCGTCGCCGGCGGCGGCGCGACGTGCTTTCGCGTATGGGCGCCGGACGCCCAGAGCCTCGAGGTGCGGATCGAGCCTTGTGTCGGACGGCCGCGGCGTATCCCTCTCGCGCCGGCCGGCGACGGCATGCTCGAGGCCCGCATCAATGGTGTCGCCGCCGGCGATCGCTATGCGTTCTTCCTCGACGGTCGCGGGCCGCTGCCCGACCCGGCGTCGCGTTTCCAACCGGAGGGCGTGCACGGCCCGTCGGCGGTCGTCGATCCGTCGGCGTTCGCGTGGTCGGACGCGGGGTGGCGTGGCGTCCGTCTCGAGGGTCTCGTCCTCTACGAGCTGCACGTCGGCACCTTCACGCGTGCCGGGACCTTCGCCGCCGCCGTGGAGCGGCTGCCGCTGCTGCGCGATCTCGGGGTCACCGCGATCGAGCTCATGCCGGTCGCCGATTTTCCGGGACGGCGCAACTGGGGCTACGACCCCGCCGCGCTCTTCGCGCCGGCGCGCTGCTACGGCACGCCCGACGAGCTGCGCGCGCTCGTCGATGCCGCGCACGGTCTCGGCCTCGCCGTCCACCTCGACGTCGTCTACAACCACTTCGGTCCGGCCGGTGCGTATGCGCCGGCGTTCAGCCGCCACTTCTTCACGTCGCGCCACCGCAGCCCGTGGGGTGACGGTATCGACCTCGACGGCGAGCACAGTCGCGTCGTGCGCGAGTTCTTCATCGAGAATGCGCTCGCCTGGGTGCACGAGTACCACCTCGACGGCCTCCGGCTCGACGCCACGCACGCACTTCACGACGAGAGCGACCGACATTTCCTCGCCGAGCTCGCTGCGCGCGTGCACACAGCGGTCGCCGATCGCGAGCTGCTGGTGATCGCCGAGGACGACCGCAATCGCGCCGACTTGCTGCGGCCGGAGACGGCGGGCGGCATGGGCCTCGATGCCGTCTGGGCCGACGACTTCCATCATCAGATGCGCCGCCTCCTCGCCGGCGACTTCGAGGGGTATTTCGAGGACTTCGCCGGCACCGTCGCGGATCTCGCGACGACGATCCGCCAAGGGTGGCTGTTCACCGGTCAACCGTCACGCCATTGGAGCGGAAGTCGCGGCACGGATCCGCGCGGCATTGCGCCGTCGCGGTTCATCTACTGTCTGCAGAACCACGACCAGGTCGGCAACCGCGCGCTGGGCGATCGCTTGACCGACTCGATCGACCTCGCGACGTACCGCGCAGCATCGGCGCTCCTCCTCTGCGTGCCGCAAACGCCGCTCCTCTTCATGGGCCAGGAGTGGGCGGCGCGGACGCCGTTTCGCTACTTCACCGATCACGAGCCGGAGCTCGGACGCGAGGTGACCGAGGGACGGCGTCGCGAGTTCCGCCGCTTCTCCGCGTTCGCCGCTAGTGACGCGCGCGACCGCATTCCCGACCCGCAGGCGCTCGCGACGTTCCTCGCGAGCCGCCTCGATTGGGAGGAGCGCGGCCGCGAGCCGCACGCGGGGATTCTGCGTCTCTATCAGGCGTTCCTCGCCTGGCGCCGCGACGAGCCGGCGCTGCGCGACCCGCGGCGCGACCGCTTCGACGTCGCGGCCCTCGACGATGCCACGCTCGCGCTCCGCCGCGACGCCGGCGACGGCAGCGCGCTCCTCCTCGTCGTGCGCCTGCGCGGGAGCGGTGCCTGCGCGGTGCCGCGCGCGCTCGCCGGCGGCGAACGTGACTGGTCCGTCCTGGCGACGACGGAAGAGATGCGCTTCGCGGCCGATCCAGCGCCGCCGCGTGTGGAGCTCGGCCCGCCGCTCCGCATCGAGTTCGCCCGCCCGTCGGCGGTGCTGCTGCGCGCGCGCTGAGCGGCGTCGCCGACGCGTGCGCGTTCCGACCAGCACTTACCGCGTCCAGCTGCACGCCGGCTTCACCTTCGCGGACGCGACGCGGCTCGTTCCGTACCTCGACCGGCTCGGCATCACCGACCTCTACTGCTCGCCGATTCTCGAGGCGCGCCCGGGAAGCGTGCACGGTTATGACGCCGTCAGCCACGACCGGTTGAATGCCGAGCTCGACGATCCGCGACGACGGCCGCGAGGGCATGCAACCGTCAGACGCCGCCGCGCGCGTCGTCGACGCGATCGCCAACTTCGTCCGCGAGCATTGATCGTCAGCCGAGCTTGTACGTGACGAGGCCGACGGCGACGACCTGATTCGCGTCGCGGACCTCGACCTCGCAGAAGACGAGGCTGCGGCCGCGGCGGATCACGCGTCCGACCGCCGTGAGATCCTGAGCGCGGGCCGCGGTCACGAAGTCGACGCTGAGCGCGACGGTCGTGCCGCGGAAGTTCGCCGGCGTGTCGGCCGTCGACCACGCCGTCGCCATCGCCGTCGTGTCGACGAGGGCGCTGATCGCGCCGCCGTGCACGACGTCGCCGACCGTCACCAGCGCCTCGCGAAACGGTAGCCGCAACGTCGCGCGATCGGGCTCGAGCCCGACGAGCTCCATGCCGAGGTGCCCGACGAACGGGGAGATCGTCAAGAATCGCCGCATCACGTCGGCGCCGCTGGTCTCGCTCATGCTCGCCTCATTTGACTCGATCCGCGCTCTTCTGTATACAAACGGTTACATTGTGATCTTCCGCGGACTTTGACCATGCTGCCGATGAGCGATCGCCCCCGCAATGGTCCCGCGCCGGACGGACAGGACGGCGGCGGTGCGGTCGATCTCCGCGAGCGCAAGGAGCGGGTGCTCCACACGCGCGTTCCCGAGTCGCTCGATCGCCACGTCAAACGGCGGGCCCAAAACCTGGGAATATCGGTCTCGACCGTCGTGCGGAACGTCCTCCTCAACACGTTCGGTCTCGTCGAGGACATCGTGACCGACAGCGCCAACATCGCCTTGTCGATCAGGGGCGAGGAAACGATACCGCGCGGAGCGCGCAGTCATCCCGGCGGCACTGCTGAGGGCGCGGCGACCGCCACCCCCGTTCTCGGCTGGCAGGAGGCGGTCCTGAACCTCAATGCGGTCTGCGATAAGTGCAACGTTCTCCTGCCGAAAGGTGCTCCGGCCGCGATCGGCGTGCGGGAAGGGCCGGGCCCGCGGGCCATCATCTGTACGAGGTGCCTCGGGAAGATCGGAGCTGGGACACGAGAGCGCGGCGCGCGCCCCGCGCGGCGGCGTTGAACGCCCCGCGAGCACGCTGCGCGCGCGAGGAATGCTGATGGAACGAGCTGAGATCATCATCCACGGACATCGGTTCAGCTATCGACGTGCCGGGAACGGCCCTCTCCTGGTCCTCCTCCACGGCATCGCGGGAAGCTCCGCGACGTGGGACGACGTCATCCCCCGATTGACCGGACGCCATACCGTGATCGCCCCGGATCTTCTCGGCCACGGAGATTCGTCCAAGCCGCGGGGGGACTACTCGCTCGGCGCCTACGCGAACGGGATTCGCGATCTTCTCGGAGCGCTCGGGGAAGAGCG
>JBGPOW010000216.1:0-7525 GCA_041488235.1 Binatia bacterium | reverse complement strand
GTTTGCATTATTCGCGAGCGATGCGGTGCACGACCGCAAGGGCGGGCGAAACACGGGTAACGATGCGGGCGCGACGTCTTCGGCGGTGGATCGGTGCGGTCGGGGTGGCCGCGGGGATGGCCGTCGGAGTCGTCGCGCCCGCGCTCGCCCTCGACGTGACGGATTACGGAGACGAGACGACATTGGCTGCCGCCGTGTGGCAGCAATCGCGGGAGGTGATCGAGGCACGCGCCGCCGCGGGCACGGCGGCGAGCGAGCTGCGTCGGGCGCGCACCTTGCCGAATCCACAGCTCGATTTCACCTGGGGCACGATTCCGATCGGCACGACGAATCCGCGCGAGCTCCACGATCCGCTCGCGAACGTGCCGAATTACAGCGCCGGCATCTCCGAGCTCGTCGAGCTCGGCAAGCGCGGCCCGCGCGCGGCGGCGGCGGCGGCGCAGCTCGAGCAGGCGCGCGCCCAGGCGCTGGCGACGTTCGCGACGCGCTTCTTCGCGCTGCTCGGCGCGATCGGCGACATCGCCAAGAATCAGGTGCGCGCCGGCGTCTTCGGCGGTCAAGTACGGGCCGGCGACGACGTGCTGCGGATCGAACGCGCGCGCGCCGCGAAGGGGGAGACCGCGGAGACCGACGTCGCGCGTTCGGAGGTCGAGCAGATGCGCCTGCGCGCGCAGCGCGATGCGGCACTCGCCGATCTCGAGACGGCGCGGGCGGCGTGCGCCGCGATCGTCGCCAGCCCGTGCCCGCGGTTTCCGTCGTTCCGCCGCGCACGTGAGTTTCTCCGCGCGGCACTCGGCGCCGACCTGCCGCGCGCGTGGTCGGCCGAGTACGAGGCGCGGCGCCCCGACATCGCCGCGCTCGACGCCGCGCTCCGCGCCGCCGACGAGCAAGCGACGTTGGCGCGACGCCATGTCATTCCCGACGTGACCGTCCGCGCCGGATACACGTACGACACGTTCGTCGCCTCCGGGAACCAGCGCCAGAGCGCCGCGCTCGGCGTGCAAATGCCGCTTCCCGTGTTCGACCGCGGGCAGGCCGATCTGCAAGCAGCCGAAACGGCGCTCGCGCGGGCGCGCGACGCACGCCGGGCGATCGTCGCGTCGGCGGCGGAGGCGCTCGCGGCAGCGGCGCGACGGCGCGAGCTCACCGCCACGCGCGCGACGCATCTGCGCGACGCGCTTGCGAAAGCACGCGCGGTGCGCCGGTCGATGGAAGGCGCGGCGCGACAGGGCGGCGCGTCGCAGCTCGAGGTGCTGCTCGCGCGGCGCGCGCATCAAGAGCTCTTGCTCGACCGCACCGATCTCGACGCCGATGCGTACGACGCGGCGTTGAAGGTGCGCGAGGCCGCGGCGCTCTTTCCGACGCCCGCCGGCAGCGGTGACGGCCACGGCGCATGACCGACGGTCGGCGACGCACGGTGCTCGTCGGCGCTGCGGCGCTCCTCGCGGTCGCCGCCTGGCGACACTTCCGCACGACTCCGACCACGCCGGCGGCCGCGGCGGCCTTCACCGTCGCCGGCGACCATGTCGACGTCGCCGCCGGCACGCCGACGTGGAGCTATCTCGGCCTCGAGACGGCGGCGCTCGGTGACGCGCTCGCACCCGAGCCGGTGCCGGGACGCGTCGCCTCCGATGAGGCGCGCTCGCAGCCGATCGTGGCGCCGCTCGCGGGCCACGTCGAGTCCGTGGCGGTACGGCTCGGGCAGCGCGTCGCGCAAGGCGACCACCTGATCGCCGTGCACTCGCCGGCGCTGGTCGACGTCTACAAGGAGCTCGCGCAAGCTCGTGCGGAGGAGGCGGCGCGCGAGAAGACGGTTGTACGTCTGCGATCGCTGGTCGCGCTCAAGGCCGAGCCCGAGAAGGATCTGCTCGCTGCCGAGCAAGAGCTCGAGCAAACGCGGCTGGCGCGCGCGGCCGCGGAGCTCAAGGTGCGAAGCCTCGACGTCGGCGCGGCGGGCGCCAATCTGTATTGGCTCACTGCGCCGCGTGCGGGAGTCGTCGTCGAGCGCACGGTGCTCGCGGGGCAGGAGGTTGGGCCCGATCGTCCCGAGCCGCTGCTCGTGATCGCCGACCTCGCCGAGGTGATCGTCACCGCGGACGTCCCGGAGGACCAGGTGAGCATGCTGGCCGTCGGGCAGGCGGCGCGGATTATCTCCGCCGCCGCTTCGGAACGGTCGTTCGACGGCCGCGTCGAGTACGTCGGCGAGGTCGTCGACCCGACCCGCCGCATGGTAGACGTGCGGGTGCGCGTGCCGAACGGCGCGCATGCGCTGCGGCCGAACGCCTTCGTGCAGGTCGAGTTCGCGACGAGTGGCGAGCCGCGCGTCGTCGTGCCGGCGGAGGCCGTCGTGAGCGACGACCAGCAATCGTTCGTCTTCGTGCAGCCTGCGGACCAGCCGGGCCGCCTCGAGCGCCGCCCGGTGACGCTCGGGCACCAGCGCGCGGGGAAAGCGGAGGTCGTCGCCGGCCTTGCACCGGGCGAGACCTACGTGGCGAAGGGCGCGATCCTCTTGCTGAACGCGATCGACCTGGCGCGCGAGTAGCGACGGGACATGTTCGCCCGCATCGTCCAGGCGTCGCTGCGCAACCGCGCCGCGGTTCTCCTGTTCACGACGGTCGTCGTCGCCGCCGGCGTCGTCGCGTTTCGCGGCCTCACCATCGAGGCGTTTCCCGATCCGACCGACACGCAGGTGATGGTGATCACGCTCTTCCCCGGCCAGCCGACGGAGGAGGTCGAGCGCCAGATCGGGCTGCCGATCGAGCGCGCGTTGAACGGCACACCGGGCCTCATCCGGCTGCGCAATCTCTCGCTCTTCGGCCTCTCGAACGTGACGCTGACGTTCGCCGACGGCGTCGACGCGCTCTTCGCGCGCGCGCAGGTACTCGAGCGCCTGCGCGATGCCGACCTGCCGCCGGACGTGACGCCCGCACTCGGGCCGCTGGCGACGCCGATCGGCGAGATCTACCGCTATTCGATGGCGGGCGGCGGCGGCGATCCGATGGCGCTCAGGACGCTGCAGGACTGGGTCGTGCGGCCGCGGCTCCTGCGCGTGCAAGGTGTCGCCGACGTGGTGAGCTACGGCGGCCTCATACGCGAGGTGCACGTGCAGCCGGCGCCGGCTCGTCTCGCCGCATACGGGCTCACGCTCGCCGACCTCGAGGGCGCGCTCACGAAGGCGTCGCGGAACGCGAGCGGCGGCGTCCTCCAGCGCGGTGCCGAGCAGCTGGTGATCCGCAGCCAGGGTCTCTTCCGCACGCTCGAGGACGTCGCCGCGACGCCGATCGCGAGCCGCGAGGGCACGCCGGTCGTCGTCCGCGACGTCGCCGCCGTGACTGACGGCTGGGCGCCGCGCCAGGGCGTCGTGAGCCGCGGGACGCAGTACGACGCGATCGAAGGCATCGTGTTGATGCGGCGGGCCGAGAACCCGACGGTCGTCCTGGAGCGCGTGCGCGACGCCGTCGCCGAGCTGAACGACCACCTGCTTCCGGGCGACGTGAGGGTCGACCCGTTCTACGACCGCACCGATCTCGTCGAGACGACGCTCCACACGGTCGGGCGCAACCTGCTCGAGGGCGGCGTGCTCGTGACGCTCGTGCTCTTCGCGTTCCTGCTCGATCTGCGCGCGGCGCTCATCGTCGGGGCGCTGATCCCGCTGTCGCTGCTGTCGGCGTTTCTCTACCTGAAGCTGCGCGGCATGAGCGCGAATCTCTTGTCGATGGGCGCCGTCGACTTCGGCATCATCGTCGACGGCGCCGTGGTGATCGTCGAGAGCATCGTGCACCGGCTCTCGGCCCACGACCCGGCGCCGACCGCGGACTGGGGCGAGCGCATCTATCGCGCCGTCGCCGAGGTGGTGCGGCCGACGATGTTCTCGCTGCTGATCATCATCGCGGCGTACGTGCCGATCTTCCTCCTCGAGCGCGTCGAGGGACGGATCTTCGCGCCGATGGCGAACACGGTGGTGGCGGCGCTCGTCGGCGCGCTGCTCTTCTCGCTCACGCTGGTGCCGGTGCTGGCGACGTTCTGCTACCGCGGCCCCATCCGCCATCGCCCGTCGCCCGTCCTCGCGTTCTTCCAGCGCTGGTACGAGCCGACGCTCGCGTGGGCGATGCGCAATGGGCGGGTCGTCCTCGCCGGCAGCGTCGTCGCGCTCGTCGTCGCCGGCGGCGCGCTCTCGCGCCTCGGTTCCGAGTTCCTCCCCGAGCTGAACGAGGGCTCGCTCTACCTGACGTTCACCTTGCCCTCGAACATCAGTCTCGACGAGGGGCGGCGGCTCGTACCGCGCATCACCGAGATCATCGCCGCGCGTCCCGAGGTGGCCGGCGTCATGTCCCAGCTCGGGCGGCCGGAGGACGGTACCGACCCGACGTTGCCCAACAATCTCGAGTTCAACGTCCGCCTGAAGCCGCCCGCGGAATGGCCGAGCGACGTCGCGACGATCTACGACAGCATGGAGCGGATGAACGCCGCGCTGAGCGTCATTCCCGGGATCGAGGTGAACTTCTCGCAACCGATCCGCGACAACGTGAACGAGAACATCTCCGGGCAGTTCGGTCAGATCGCCGTCAAGCTCTACGGCGACGATCTCGTCGAGCTGCAGGATCTTGCCGAGCGCATCAAGGCGACGATCGCCGACGTCCCCGGGGTCGCCGATCTCGGCATCGTGAAGAGCAGCGAGATCCCGCAACTGCAGATCGAGCCGGACCGTTCCGCGCTCGGCCGCTACGGCCTCACGATCGAGGACTTCCAGCACGTGCTGCAGGCGGCGCTCGGCGGACAGCCGGTCGGCGCGTTCTGGGACGGCGAGCGCCGCCACGACATCGTGCTGCGCTATCCGGCGGCGGCGCGCGACGACATCGAGAAGATCCGCAAGCTGCGGGCGCCGGTGCAGGGCGGCGTCACGGTGCCGATCGAAACGTTGGCGCACGTGTCGATCGGACGCGGCCGCGCCGCGATCAGCCGCGAAAACGGCCACCGCTACATCGGGATCCGCATGAACGTCCGCGGCCGCGACCTCGGGTCGTTCGTCGACGAGGCGCGGGCGCGCGTCGCGGCGCACGTGCCGCTCCCCGGCGGCACGACGCTGGAATGGGGCGGCGAGTTCGAGAGCAAGGAGCGCGCGATGCACCGCCTGGCGCTGGTCGTGCCGGTCGCGCTGCTGATCACCATGGCGCTTCTCTTCAACGCGTTCAGCGCGCTCGCGCCGGCGGTGCTCGTCCTGCTGACCGTGCCGTTCGCGCTCGTCGGCGGCGTCGCGGCGCTCGTCTGGACGCGCCTGCCGCTCTCGGTCTCGGCCGCCGTCGGCTTCATCGCGCTCATTGGGCAAGCATCGCTGAACGGCGTGCTCGTGCTGTCCAGCATCCTCGAGCAACGTCGCGGCGGCCGCGCGCTCGACGACGCGATCCGCCACGGCTGCGCCGATCGCCTCCGCCCCGTGCTGATGACCGCGGCGCTCGCCGCCCTCGGTCTCGTGCCGGCGGCGATGAGCCATGCGATCGGCAGCGAGGTGCAGCGCCCGATCGCCGTCGTGATCGTCGGCGGGACGCTCTCCGCATGTCTCCTGACACTCGTCGTGCTGCCGGTCATGTACCGTTTCTGGGCGCGCACCGCCGAGCGCTGGGCGCTGCGACGCCTCGTGCCGGCGCACGCCGTGCGCGTGATCTCCTCGGCACGGCGTCGCGGTCGCTGAGCGGCCGCCGCGGGCCGTCCGCCGTCCGCCGCAGTGGACGCTGCGTCCGTCCGCGAGGACGCTGCGACGCGCGCGGGCAGGCGCCGGTCGGCGGCAATCGAGGCTTGACCGCGTCCGCGTGTGCTGCGCCGCAGCGGCGCGTTCAGCGCTCCAGCGGCACGACGGTTGCTCCGTCGCGACGGCAATCTCCGCGAAGCTGAAGGAGGTTCGATGCTCAACTCCGACATTCTCGACATCGCGATGGGCCTCATCTTCGTGTACCTCGTCCTGAGCCTCTTCTGCTCGGCGATGAACGAGCTGATCGAGTCGCGCCTCAAGGGACGCTCGACCAATCTGGAGCGGGGCATCCGCGAGCTACTCGGCGACCAGAGGGGAACGGGGCTGGCGCGAGCGATCTACACGCATCCGCTCATCGCCGGGCTGTTCAAAGGCACGTACGATCCGGCCCTGATCAAGAACGGAGTGTACACCAACAAAGAGTTGCCGTCGTACGTCCCGTCGCGGAACTTCGCCTTGGCATTGATGGACGCGGTGCTTCCCGCCACCGCCACGCAAGCGTCCGGCGCCTCTGGCGCCGTCGCCGCAGCCGCTCCGGCCGCCGCCGGGGCACACCCGCAGGCTGCCGCCGCGGGCATGCAGCCGCCCCCGATCAAGGCGCTGCGCGACGCGGTGGCGAGCCTCCCGAACGCGGAGGCCCAGAAGGCGCTTTTGACCCTGATCGATTCCGCCGGCAACGACATCGTACGTGCGCGCGAGAACATCGAGGGATGGTTCGACAGCGCGATGGACCGCGTCGCCGGCTGGTACAAGCGGCGCACGCAGTCGATTCTCGTCGTGCTTGGAGTGATCGTCGCAGTGGTGATGAATGCCGACACGATCAGCATCGCGCGCCGTCTCTCCGTCGACAAGTCGCTCCGCAATTCGCTCGTCGCTACGGCGACTGCGTACGCGAATGAAGATCCAGCCAAAAGCGGTGGGCCGCCGCCCGAGTGTGTTCCCAACGAGAGCTCCGACGCCTGCCAAAAGCTTGCGCCGCCGTGTCGCAAGGCGATGACGTCGGAATGTCGTGTCGATCGCGACCTGGCGCAGCTCCGAACGCTCGGCCTGCCGCTCGGCTGGACCATGGGCACCGACGACCCGCGGTCCGTCTGGGTGTCGCTGCGTACGCCGGCCGGACTGTGGACGTGGCTGGGCCACCTCTGCGGCTGGCTGCTCACCGCGTTCGCGATCTCGCTCGGCGCGCCATTCTGGTTCGACCTGCTGAACAAGTTCAGCGTCGTCCGCTCGACGGTGAAGCCGCAGGAGAAGTCGAAGGACTAGCGTGGCCGGATCGCCGGCCGCTTCGCGCCGCTGACACGGGCGGCGCATGCAGGCCGTCACCGCCGGACGCGCCCGGCGTAGAAATTTTCTTGACGCTCGGTTCGGCCGAGCGCATTGTACCAACCCCGCACGCGACGCGGTGAGGAGGGGCGGTCGATGAGTTTCGTGCATCTCCATCTCCACACGCAGTACAGTCTCCTCGACGGCGCCAACAAGATCGCAGCGCTCGTGCCGCGCGTGAAGTCATTCGGCATGCCGGCCGTGGCGATCACCGACCACGGCAACATGTTCGGCGCGATCGAGTTCTACAAGACGTGCACCGCGGCGGGGGTGCAGCCGATCCTCGGCTGCGAGGTCTATCTCGCGCCGCGCTCGCGCAAGGAGCAGAAGGTCGTCGGCAAGCAGGACGACTTCGAGGCCGGCGGCAACTTCCACATGATCCTGCTCGCCATGAACCTGGAAGGCTACCGCAACCTCTGCAAGCTCGTGACGCTCTCGTACAGCGAGGGCTTCTAC
>JBGPOW010000215.1:0-7528 GCA_041488235.1 Binatia bacterium | reverse complement strand
GGCGATCTCGTATACGCTCGCGGCGCTGCTCCTGCTGTTCGTGTTCGTCCGCGAGTCCGGCGGCAGCCTGCTCGGAACGGTGATGATCCGCTCGACCGATCTCGCCAGCTATCCGCGCATGATCGCGGCGGCCGGCGACCATCTGCGCGGTCGCGAGCCGCGCCGCAACGCCGCGTGAGCGGGGCAATTTGCGTCGCCATACTTCGTTGCTCGGTCGCTCCGCTGCTCGGCGTAGCGCTGCTACGCCTGCGCTGCTCGCTTCGCTCGCGCCTCGTCTGGCTCGCAACTTGACCCGGTCCGATCCACGGCAAACGAGATACGATGTTCACTCCCTGTCGCTACACGATCCGTATTTCGCGTTGCGGGGGGCGGCGATTGCCGTTATGGTTTTCGGGTCCCACGGATCCACCCACCGTCATGACCGTGACGGGTGGCCTCGTACCGTCATGATGGAGGAGCGATCGCGTTGACCCGGAAAGTCGTCGTCATTGGGCTGGATTCGGCGCCGCCGCGCCTCATGTTCGACGTGTACCGCGACGAGATGCCGACGCTCGCGCGGCTGATCGATCGCGGGGCGCACGGCCGGCTGCAGAGCACCAATCCGCCGATCACCGTCCCGGCGTGGACGTCGATGATGTCGAGCAAGGATCCGGGACAGCTCGGCTTCTACGGCTTTCGAAACCGCAAAGACCATTCGTACGACGGCTACGCGTTCGCGAACTCCGCGCTCGTGCGCGAGCCGCGCTTGTGGGACCTTCTCGGCGAGGCGGGGAAGCGCTCGATCGTGCTCGGCGTGCCGCAGACGTATCCGCCGCGGCCGCTCAACGGCGAGATGGTGACCTGCTTTCTCACGCCGTCGACGAAGGCGCAGTACACGTATCCCGAGACGCTGAAGGCGGAGGTCGAGCGGGTGGCCGACGGCTACGTCCTCGACGTCGACGACTTCCGCACGCCGCACAAAAAGGCGCTGCTCGAGCGCGTGTACACGAAGACGCGCAAGCACTGGGCGGTCGCGAAGCACATGATCGCCACGCATGAGTGGGACTACTTCATGGTCGTGGAGATGGGCCTCGACCGTATCCATCACGGGTTCTGGAGCTACATGGACCCGGAGCACCGCAAGTACGAGCGCGGCAACGAGTTCGAGCAGGCGATCCGCGACTACTACCGCTATCTCGATGGCGAGCTCGCGAGCTTGCTCGCGCTCGCGCCCGCGGACGCGCTCGTTCTCGTCGTGTCCGACCACGGCTCGAAGCGCATGGAAGGCGGTATCTGCTTCAACGAGTGGCTGATCCGCGAGGGCTATCTCACACTGAAGGATCCGCCCCGCACCCCGACGCCGATCGGCAAGGTCGCGATCGACTGGTCGCGCACGAAGGCGTGGGGCGACGGCGGCTACTACGGCCGCTGCTTCATGAACGTGAAGGGCCGCGAGCCGGAAGGCGTCGTCGATCCGAAAGACTACGAGCGCGTGCGGAGCGATCTCATCGCGGGCATCGAGGCGATCGTCGACGACCACGGCCGGCCGATCGGCTCGAAGGCGTATCGACCCGAGGACATCTATCGCACCGTGAACGGCGTCGCGCCCGACCTCATCGTCTACTTCGGCGACCTCAATTGGCGCTCGGTCGGCGCGGTCGGCATGGACTCGATCTACACGTTCGAGAACGACACCGGCCCCGACGAGGCGAACCACGACTGGTACGGCATCTTCGTGATGTCGTCGCCGCAGGGCCCGGTGCCGCTCAGCGGCAACGTCGGCGACGTGTCGATCTACGACATCGCGCCGACGCTGCTCACGCTTTTCGGGTGTCCGGTGCCGGCCGACATGATCGGCCACTCGCTTCTGCGGGGCTGAGGAGCGTTCGCGTGCGGCACGTCGCTGTCGACATCGTCACCGGTTTCCTCGGCAGCGGTAAGACGACGCTCTTGAGTCACGTGCTTGCGCACGGCTTGAAGGGCAAGCCGGTCGCGGTCGTGATGAACGAGATCGGCGAGGTCGGCATCGACGGCCAGGTGATCACCGGCCTCAACTACGTCGAGAAGATGGTCGAGCTCTCGAGCGGCTGCATCTGCTGCTCGATCGACGAGTACCGCTTCGACCTCGCGATCCAGGAGCTGATCGAGACGGTCCACCCGCACTTGATCATCATCGAGTCGACGGGCCTTGCCGACCCGGAACCGCTCACGTATCGCGTGAAGGCCGCCGGCTTGAACCTCGACGCGGTGATCACGGTCGTCGATGCCGCCAACGTCGAACGCTTCGTGAAGGAGACCGAGGTCGCGAGCGCGCAAATCGCAGCCGCGGACTTCCTCGTCGTGAACAAGATCGATCTCGTCGCCGTCGCTGCGGTGGCGCGCGTCGAGCGCCGGTTGCGAAAGATGAACTCGCGCGCGCTGCAGTTTCGCAGCGTACGCGGCGCGATCGACTCCGAGGTGCTGTTCGCGACTGGTGTCGCGACGTATCGCGAGCGCGCTCGCGAGCCGCGTCCGTCCTCCGACCATCTGCACCAGGACGCGTTCCAGTCGTTCCTCTATCGCAGCGACGTCGAACTCGACCAGCCGGCGTTCGAGCGCGTTCTCGAGCGCCTGCCGGAGGACGTGATCCGCGCCAAAGGCATCGTGCGTCTCGTCGGGCGCGACTGGCACTGTCTCTTCAACGTCACGTGCGGCCGCGCGGAGCTGGGCTGGTTGAAGCTCCCCGAAGATCGCACCGAAAACCAGGCCGTCTTCATCGGCCGCAATCTCGACCGGCATCGCGCCGGCATCCTCGACGCGCTTCGCCGCTGCGAGCGCGTCCCGGAGCAACGACAGGGAGAGTTTCGATGAGCGCCACCCCCAAGCGGCCGGAAGATCCGGCCGAGCAGCCGCCCACCCCGGACGCGACCGAGGGCTACTCGCCCGAGGAAGAAGAGGAAGTGCAGAAGCGTCTCGAGGATTTGGGCTACATCTGAGAATCCGGCTCGCGTATGCTCCGGCAAGGAGCGTGCGCGGCGACTGTTGCCGGCCGCGGGTCTCGTCCCGCGCCGCACTCGTACCCCGCCCGCCGACCGGCGGGCGTCACTTTCCAGCTTCGGAGGACGTCCATGGAAATCCTGGACAAGATTCGTGAACGCAAAGCCCGTACGGGCGTGATCGGCCTCGGCTACGTCGGGCTCCCGCTCGCCATAGAGTTTGCGCACGCCGGCTTCCACGCCGTCGGCATCGACGTGGACAAGCGCAAGGTGGACGCCATCAACGGCGGCCAGTCGTACATCGTCGACACCAGCTCCGAGGAGGTGGCGTCCTTGGTCGCGACAGGGCGCCTGCAGGCCACGACCGACTTCGCCGCGATCGCGGACCTCGACACGATCAACATCTGCGTGCCGACGCCGCTCCGCAAGACGAAGGATCCGGACATGACCTACGTCGTCGCCGCGGTGAGCGAGATCAAGAAGTACCTGCGGGCGGGGCAGCTGATCATCCTCGAGTCGACGACGTACCCCGGCACGACGGAGGAGCTGGTGCTGCCACAGCTCGAGGAGTCGGGACTCACGGTCGGCCGCGACTTCTTCCTCGCGTTCTCGCCCGAGCGCATCGATCCCGGCAACAAGCGCTACAACACGCGCAACATCCCGAAAGTCGTGGGCGGGGTCACCGCGCGGTGCACGCAAGTCGCGAAGACGCTCTACGAGCAGAGCATCGACAACGTCGTGCCGGTGTCGTCGACGCGCGTCGCGGAGATGGTGAAGCTCCTCGAGAACACCTTCCGCAGCGTGAACATCGGCCTCGTGAACGAGCTCGCCCTCATGTCGGCGAAGCTCAACATCAACGTCTGGGAGGTGATCGACGCCGCCGCGACGAAGCCCTTCGGGTTCATGCCGTTCTACCCGGGTCCGGGCCTCGGCGGGCATTGCATCCCGATCGACCCGTTCTATCTCGGGTGGAAGGCGCGGATGAACGGCTTCGAGCCGCGCTTCATCGAGCTTGCGGGGCAAGTGAACGAGTCGATGCCGAAGTTCGTCGTCGACAAGGTGACCGACGCCCTGAACAACGACAGCAAGGCGGTGCGGAACGCGCGCATCCACGTCCTCGGCGTCGCCTACAAGCGCGACGTCAACGACATTCGCGAGAGCCCATCGTTGCACGTGATCAAGATGTTGCTCGATCGCGGCGCCAACCTCAGCTACAGTGATCCGTTCGTGCCGGAGATTCACGAGGACGGTATCGAGCTCGCGTCCGTGGCCGTGCGCGAGACCCTCGAAGCCGGCACCGATTGCGTGGTACTGCTGACGGACCACAGCGGCTTCGACTATTCGGAGATCGTGCACCTGGCGCCGTTGATCGTCGACACGCGGAACGCGCTGCGCGACTTCATCGGCGGCAACATCGTCCGGCTGTAGACAGGGGAGGAGCATGGGCGCGGAGAACGCGTTGCGACGGCGGATCCTCGACGAGTATCGAAAGGCGCACGAGGCGAACAAGCAGGTGCCGTTCCTGCACACCCGTCAGCATTTGGCTGAGCGCCTCGGCGAACCGTACGAAGCGCTCGCGCCGCAGGTGCAATTCCTCGAGCAAAACCGCTACCTCCATTGGAAGGCGGCCGACGTCTTCAAGATCTCGCCGAAGGGTCTGCGCGCGACGCACACCGCGGAAGACCTTGCGCGCGAGTTCCCCGACTGACGTGCGCCGCGGCCCGGTGACGTTCACGCGGTCCTCGGGCGCGTCACCGGAATGAGCGCCGCGGGGCGGACGCCGTTCGGCGGCGCGGTGGCGGGGGCGACGTTCGCCGCGCTCCTCGTCGGTCTCGTGGAGGCGGCGGTCGTGAGCGTCGAGCGCCACCTCGGCTTCGACCCCGGCCTGCAGCTCTTCGCGGTCGTGGCGTACGGGCTCGCCGGCGTCGCCGCCGGGATCGGGCTCGGGATGGTGTTGCCGCTTCTCGGGGTCCGCCGTCGCGGGACGGCGTATGCGATCAGTGGGGCGCTGACGCTCAGCGCGCTCGTCACGATCATCGCGCGCTTTCGCGTCTTCCGTGACGTGCTCCACGAAACGTTCGACGGCCAGGCGATCTCGCCGCTCGCGTTCCAGGCCGGCTCGCTCGTCGTGGGACTGCTCCTCGCCGCCCTGGCGTTTACCGTGCTGCGCGCGATCGGACGGCGCGAGGGCGCGGCGACGTCGGTTGCGGCGGCGCTTGGCGTCCTCGTCGCGGGCACCGCCGTGAGCGGCGCAGCCGTGCTCGTGCGCGGCACGCCGAGCGCGGTCGTCCACTCGCCGCTCGCCCGCCGCGGCAGCGCGCACGGCCCGAGCGTCATCCTGATCATGGTCGACACCCTGCGCGCCGATCATCTGTCGTGTTACGGCTACGACGCGATCCGCACGCCGGCGATCGATGCGCTCGCGGCCGACGGGACGCGCTTCGCGCACGCGTACTCGCAGGCGTCGTGGACGCGGCCCGCGGTGGCGACGATCCTGACCTCGCTCTACCCGTCGTCGCACAAGGCGGTGCACAAGTCGGACGTGCTGCCGGACGCCGTGACGACGCTCCCGGAGGTGCTGCAGGCAGCCGGCTACCACACGGTCGGCTTCGCCAACAACATCAACGTCGCACCGCTCTTCAACTTTCAGCAGGGCTTCGACGAGTACTATTTCCTCGAGCCGGTGTTTTTCTTCGGCGCGACGGAATCGGCGGCGCAGCTCACGCTCTACAACCAACTGCGCCTCGTCCGCGAGCGCTATCTCTCGCAGGTGAAGCACGTCGAGAACTACTATCAGCCGGCGGAGGTCGTCACCGATCGCGCCCTCACGTGGGTGGCAGGGCAGAGCGGCGCGCCGTTCTTCATGTTCCTGCACTACATGGATCCGCACGATCCGTACTTCGCGCATCCCTGGAACGGCGACGCGCTGGCACGCGTGGCGAACCCCAATCCCGACCGCGCACTCGCCGACCGCTATCGCGCCGCGTACGACGGCGAGATCGTGTACCTCGACGCCCAGCTCGGGCGCCTCGTCGCCGGGTTGAAGAGCCGCGGCCGCTACGACGACACGATGATCGTCCTCACCGCCGACCACGGCGAAGAGTTCTGCGAGCACGGCGGATGGTGGCACGGCCAGACGCTCTACGACGAGCAGCTCGCGGTACCGCTCGTGGTGAAGCCCCCGCGCGGCGCCGTCGCCGGCGTCGTGAGTGACGCGATGGTCGCCAGCCTCGACATTGCGCCGACGATCATCGCCGCCGCCGGTGTGGCGGTCCCGGAGGCGATGGTCGGCCGGCCACTGTCGCTCGCGGCGAACGCGCCGGCCCCACGCGACCATGCGTTCGCCGAATCGGACCTCGAGGGCAACGTGCTACGCGCGTATCGCAGCGAGGCGTGGAAGCTCATCGAGGCCAACCCGGGAAACCCGCGCGGGCTGCCGCCGCGCCAGCTCTTCGACGTCGCCGGCGATCCGCGCGAGCAGCGCGACCTCGCCGCATCACGGCAGGAAGAGGCCGCGACGCTCGCGGCACGTCTCGCCGACGTCCATAGCCGCGCGCTCGCGGCCGGTGTGCACGGCGCCAAGACCGCGATCGATAGCGCCACCGAAGAGCGCTTGCGCGCCCTCGGCTACGTGAACTGAGCGGCGCCGCGTGATCGCGATCGTCGGCCTCGACGGAGCGACCTGGGATCTGGCCCGTCCGCTCATGCACGCGGGCGACATGCCGGCGTTACGACACCTCGTCGACAGGGGCGCGTCCGGCATCCTGCGCTCGACGACGCCGCCGGTGACGTTTCCCGCATGGTCGTCGTTCATGACCGGCGCGAATCCGGGGAAGCACGGCATCTTCGACTTCACGCGCCGGGTCGCGGGCACGTACGAGCTGGCGTTCGTCAGCAGCCGCGACCGCCGCGTGCCGACGATGTGGCGCCTCCTTTCCGACGCTGGGCGGCGCGTCGCCGTGCTCGGCGTGCCGACGACGTACCCGCCGGAGCCGGTGAACGGGATCATGGTCGGCGGCTTCGACAGCCCGGTCACGACCGGGATCGACGGCTCGTTCGTCCATCCGCGGGCGTTCTACGACGAGATGCGCGCCGCCGTTGGCCCGTACACGATCACCGACTTTCAGGAGCTGCACGTCGGGCCCGGCTGGCACGATGCCGCCTTGCCGAAAATCCTCGCCGCGGTCGAGCGCAAGCGCGACCTGGCGCGCTGGGTCCTCGCCCGCGAGGCCTGGGACGTGTTCATGGTGCTCTTCGGCGAGGCCGATACCGCGAGCCATCACTTCTGGATGTTCGCGGACCCGAGCTCGCCGCGTTTCGACGCCGCACGGGCGGCGCGGCATCGAACGGCGCTGCGCGACGTCTACCGCCGTCTCGACGCGGCGCTGGCGTCGATCGTCGCTGCGCTACCGCGCGACGCGACGGTCCTGGTCGCCTCCGATCACGGTTTCGGCGGCGCCGGCACGACGGTCGTACACCTGAACCGCTGGCTCGCCGACCGCGGCGCGCTGCGGTTTCACGAGGGCGCGCGCGCGATGCCGGCACGCATGGTACGCCGCGCGCGGCGGCTCGCG
>JBGPOW010000214.1:0-7749 GCA_041488235.1 Binatia bacterium | reverse complement strand
GGTTTGTTGGGGGCGCTCCCCCCCGCGTGCTAAATGGGTCCTGGCCCCCCCCGGGGTCCCGCGCCGACATCTCCGCTCGTCCGCCGTGTGGCAACGTCACAGCTCGATTGACTCTTCGCACCGGCCCCGTTAGCGTCGTCGTTATGGACGTACAGACCGATCCGAGCGTCACCGCGTCGGCAGGCGAGCCTGTCATCACCCTCACCGACAAGGCCGTCGAGATGGTGAGGACGGCGATGCAGCGCGAAGGCCGCGGACCCGAGTATGCGCTGCGCGTTGGCGTCGTGGGCGGCGGATGTTCGGGATTCTCGTACACGATGAGCTTCGACAGCGAGCAGAAAGCGGATGACCGGATCGTCGAAGTCGACGGGGTTCGGGTGCTGGTCGATGCCGCTTCGCTGGAGTACCTCGCGGGGACGACGCTCGACTACGTGTCCGGGCTGCATGGCGCCGGGTTCAAGTTTCTGAACCCGAAGGCGGACCGGACGTGCGGTTGCGGGTCGTCGTTCTCGGCGTGAGCGGCGCGCGCCGCGCCGAGCAGTGACGCTGCGGAGCCGCCCCTGCCGGCATCGCGCGCTCCGTTGCGGCGCGTGAACGCGTTTGCGCATCTCGTCTTCGATCTCGACGGCACCCTCGTCGACACCAAGGACGATCTCGCCGACGCGGTGAACGTGACCTTGCGCGAGCTCGGTCTCCCGTCCGAGGATCCGCGCACGCTTTGGGGGTACGTCGGGCACGGTGCGCGGGTGCTGCTCGAGCGCGCGCTTGGACCGGAGCGCGCGCATCTGCTGGAGCCGGCTGTCGCGATCTTCATGCCGTGGTATCGCGCCCACCTGCTCGATCGTAGCGCGCTCTACCCTGGCCTCGGCGCGGTCCTGGAGACGCTCGCAGGGGAGGGGACCGTCTTTTCGGTACTCACGAACAAGCCCGAGGACATGAGTCGCGCGATCGTCCACGGTCTCGGCCTCGCGGCGCGCCTTCCTCGCATCATCGGCGGCGACACGCTGGCCGCGAAGAAGCCTGACCCGAGTGGCCTGCTGCGGCTCGTCGAGGAAGCTTCGGTACCTGCGGCGCGCACGCTCATGGTCGGCGATTCGGCGATCGACGTCGCGACGGGGCGGAACGCCGGCGTCGCGACGTGCGGCGTGCTGTGGGGATTCAGCGGTCCGTCGGTGCGCGACAGTACGGCCGACGTCCTGATCGCGGCGCCCGAGGAGCTGCTTTGTGTCTGCCGCGACGGGTGTCGACGCTGAGCGCCGCTACGCGCGCAGCAAATCGCGCAGCAACGTCGTGAGCTCGGCGCGGAGCGTCGCCGCGACGTCGTTCGCCGGCGTCGTCACGACACCGCCGTTCCCGACGGTTGTGGCGGCGGCTGCGGTGGCGCTCGACGCAGCGATGCGTGCGGAGCCGGAGGCCGTTTGCGACCTGGACGGCACGGACGACGCCTCCGCGGCACGCTCGGTGGTCGCGCTCGCATTCGTGGACGCCGCGTTCGCACGCTCGCTGCTCGCGGTCGAAGCCGTGGCGCGGGCACGCGCCACGCCGAGCGCGTGTGCCAGCGCGTCGGCGACGTTCATGCAGGGCGGGGTCGCGCCGGTATCGCCGGTGGGGCCTGCGTCGGTTCCGGCCGGCGGCGCGCCGCTGGCACCGTCACCGGTATCTGCGGGCGCCGCGATGAAGCTCGTCGCGCGCGTGGTGCCGTCGCCGAACTTGCCGTAAGTCTCGCTGATGGTCGCGCCCTCGGCGAGCTTCGGGAACCCTTCGAGCGGCGTCCCGCCTTCGCGCAGGTACCAGTTGTAGTAGGCGAGGTTGTAGAACCCGGGCGGGACCGGCGTGCCGCGGGCGGTGTAGCCGTCGACGGTAAAGGCGGGCGTCGTCGTGACGCCGCTCGGGTTGAGCGGGCTTGCGGGTTCGTCGGGACCGATCGGCGCGTCGGCGAATTGCGCGGCGTCGGGCGGCGCACCGTACCCTTCCGCGGTGGCGCCGCGGCCGTACTCGCCCCAGCGCTGCGCGATCGGCACCTCGCCGGCGTGCGACGGATCCGCCGCTGCGGGAAGGCTCGGATCGACGGAGCTGCGCGCGCTGGCGAGTGCGCTCGCAAAGCCGGTCGACGACCCTGCCGTCGCCGTCGGCCGCACGGCGGGAACTGTGTCGCGTTGGGGATCGATGCGCATGGAACGGTCCTCCGCGTTCGCCGAGGAGCAAGCGCGGTGCTGGCCGCAACGACGCGTCCCGTCGGGCGCATACCCGCCGAAATCGCGCCCGGCGGCAAACTCTGCCCGGCGAAATCTGCCGCGCTCCTCCGACGAGGGTCGCGTGCGGCGACGTATCGACGCGGTTCCGAGGTCGCTCACGCGCGCGACGCGAGCAGCGCGCGATAGACCGCGAGATAGCGCTCGGCCGCGTGGCGCCACGAGAAGTCGCATGCCATGCCGTTCCGGACGAGTCGGCGCCAATCGGTGGGGCGACGGTACACGTCGAGCGCACGCCCGACGGCGCCGAGCAACGCGTGGGCGGTGTAGGGTCCGAATTTGAAGCCGTTGCCGCGCCCGCTCGCGCCGTCGAACTCGCTCACCGTGTCGTCGAGCCCGCCCGTCGCGCGGACGACCGGGACCGTCCCGTAGCGGAGGCTGTACATCTGATTCAGGCCGCACGGCTCGTAGCGCGACGGCATCAGGAACGCGTCGGCGCCGGCTTCGACCTGGTGGGCGAGCGCGGGATCGTAGGCGATGCGGACGGCGAGACGCCCCGGCGCGCGTCGGCCTTCGATCGACAGCTCGTGCTCGTAGCGCGCGTCGCCGTTGCCGAGGATCGCGAGCTGCGCCTCATGGTGGAGCAGCTCCGGAAGTGCCGCCATGAGGAGGTCGAGGCCCTTCTGATCCGCGAGGCGCGTCACCATGCCGAAGAGCGGCGTCTGCGGCGCCACGTCGAGCCCGAAGCGCGCTTGCAGATCCGCTTTGCAGCGCGCTTTGCCGGCGAGATCGTCGCGATCGTACGGCGCTGCGATGTAGCGATCGTGTGCCGGGTCCCAGCTCGAATAATCGACGCCGTTCAAAATCCCGTGGAGGGCCTCACGGCGCTCGCGGAGCACGCCGTCGAGTCCATTGCCGTACTCCGGGGTGAGAATCTCCTCGGCATAGCGACGGCTCACCGTCGTCAGCGCATCGGCGAAGACGATGCCGCCCTTCAGAAAGTTGGCTTGGCCGTAGAACTCGAGCGTGCGCGGCGTGAAGTAGCCCCAGTCGAGGTCGAGGAGCGGCCACCCCGCCGCCGGGAAGATCCCTTGGTACCCGAGGTTGTGGATCGTGAGCACCGTGTGCACGCCGGCGAGGCGCGGATCGGGAAACGCGCGCGCGTAGACGGGCACGAGCGCCGCCTGCCAATCGTGGCAGTGCACGACGTCGGGCGCCGGCTCGAGGCGCGCCGCGAGCGCGAGGACGGCGCGCGAGAAGAACGCGAAGCGCTCGGCGTTGTCGGGGTAATCGCCGTACGGACCGCCGTAGAGGTGGTCGCGGCCGAAGTAATCGTCGGCCTCGACGAACGACACCGTCACGGCACCCGCGCGCGCGGTGCGGAGGCCGATCTCGCGGCGCGTGCCGCCGACTCGCACCTCGACGGTGCCGCTTGGCACGGCGCCGGCCGCCTCCCAATCGATCGTGCGATACGCGGGCAGCACCACGTGCACCGCGGCGCCGAGCTCGGCGAGCGCGGCCGGAAGCGCGGCGAGGACATCGCCGAGACCGCCGGTCTGGGCGTACGGCGTCATCTCCGATGCCGCCATGAGGATGCGAGGGGCTGCCGCCATGGAACGATCGCTCGAAGGCAGTATCGGCAGTCGGCGAGAAAGAATCGAGCGCGACGGGCCGCGCGCTCGCGACGCTCAGACGCTCGCGGCGCGCGGACGGCGCGGCTCGCCGGCCCGCTCGATCGTCTCGGCTGCCGGCTCGAGGGCGCGCTCCAGCACCTCGTCGATCGTGTCGACGAACTCGAACGTCATCTCGTCGCGCACCTTCTGCGGGATGTCCTCGAGGTCCTTCTCGTTGAGCCTCGGCAGTACGACCGTATCGATGCCGGCGCGTTTCGCCGCGAGGACCTTCTCCTTGACGCCGCCGACCGGCATCACCTTGCCGCGCAGCGTGATCTCGCCCGTCATCGCCAGGTTGTGCTTCACCGGCCGGCCGGTGAGAAGCGACGCCAGCGACGCTGCGATCGTCACGCCCGCGGACGGCCCATCCTTCGGAATGGCACCGGCGGGGACATGGATGTGGATGTCGCAGTTCTCGAAGAAGTCGGGGGCGATACCGAGGCGCTCGGCGCGGGTGCGGACGTAGCTGAGCGCCGCCTGCGCCGACTCCTTCATGACCTCGCCGAGATGGCCGGTGAGCGTGAGACCCTTCTTGCCGCCCATCTTCGTCGACTCGATGAAGAGGATGTCGCCGCCGTTCGGCGTATAGGCGAGGCCGGTCGCGACGCCGGGCTCGCCGGTGCGCTCGGCGACCTCGGAGAAGAAACGCTCTGGACCGAGGAACTCCCGCACCTTCTCCGCGGTGATGCGGACACGCTCGGTCGCGCCTTCGGTGACGGCACGGGCCACCTTGCGACACACGCGGCCGATCTCGCGCTCGAGGTTTCGCAGGCCCGCCTCGCGCGTGTAACTGCGGATGATCTTGAGGATCGCCTCCTCGGTGAACTCGATGTGCGAGTCTTCGAGGCCGTTCTCCCGCTCCTGTTTCGGAATCAGGTGACGCCAGGCGATCTCGAGCTTCTCCTCCTCGATGTAGCCGGCGATCTCGAGGACCTCCATGCGGTCCAGCAGGGCGGGCGGGATCGGGTCGAGGTAGTTGGCCGTCGTGACGAACATCACCTTCGAGAGGTCGAACGCGACGTCGAGGTAGTGGTCCATGAAGGTGTGGTTCTGCTCCGGGTCGAGCACTTCGAGCAGCGCCGACGCCGGATCCCCGCGGAAGTCGGCGCCGAGCTTGTCGATCTCGTCGAGCATGAAGAGCGGATTGTTCGACCCCGCCGTGCGCAGTCCCTGGATGATGCGTCCCGGCAGCGAGCCGATGTACGTGCGACGATGGCCGCGGATCTCGGCCTCGTCGCGCACGCCGCCGAGCGAGAGGCGCGCGAACTTCCGCTCCATCGCGCGCGCGATCGAGCGTCCGAGCGAGGTTTTGCCGACACCAGGAGGTCCGACGAAACAGAGGATGGGGCCGCGCGGGTCTTTCCGCAGCTTGCGGACCGCGAGGTACTCGAGGATGCGGTCCTTGACCTTCTCCAGATCGAAGTGGTCTTCGTCGAGGATGCCGCGGGCGTGCGGGATGTCGAGGTTGTCGGCGGTCGAGACCGACCACGGCAAGTTCACCAGCCACTCGAGGTAGGTTCGCACGACGGTGTGCTCGGCCGACTCCGGCGGGATGATGCGCAGACGCTCGAGCTCGTTCTCGGCGGCCTTGTTCGCATCCTCCGGCATCTTCGCCTCGGCGATCTTCTGGCGCAGCTCCTCCATCTCGGCGGTGCGCGCATCGCCCTCGCCGAGCTCCTTTTGGATCGCCTTCATCTGCTGGCGGAGGTAGAACTCCTTCTGGTTCTTGTTGAGCTCCGTCTGCACCTGCGACTGGATCTTGTGCCCGAGCTCGAGGAGCTCGATCTCACGGTTGAGGATCGTCGAGAGCTTCTCGAGGCGGGCGCGGAGATCGAGCGTGTTGAGGAGATCCTGCTTCTCCTCCAGCGAGATGTTGAGGTTCGACGCGATCAGATCGGTTACCTTCCCCGGATCCTTGATGTTCATCACGACGACCTGCAGCTCGTCGGGGAGGTAGGGGATCATCGAGACGAACTTCGCGAATTGATGGACCATGTGCGCCTGCACCGCCTCGAGATCCTTCGACGACTCGTAGACGTCGGTGAGGTGGCGCACCTGTGCGACGAAGTACGGCTCGAGCTTCGTGTAATGCTGGACCTCGAGTCGGCGCAGCCCCTGCACGAGGATGCGCACGCTGCCATCGGGGTACTTCAACATCTTCAAGATGCGGCCGGCGGTGCCGCGCGAGTAAAGGCCCTCGTTCCCGGGGCTCTCCTCCTCGGCGTTCTTCTGCGCGACGAGGCCGAGCATGCGGTCGCCGACGAGCGCGTCCTCGACGAGCTTCAACGAGGCGCCGCGCGAGATCAGCAGCGGGGCGATGGCGGAAGGGAAGATGACGACGCCGCGCAACGGGAGGATCGGCAGCTCGCTCGGGACGTTGATGCCGCTGACGTCCTCCTCGAACCCGTAGAACTTCTGCTCGCCCGTCTCCTCCGACGCCTTCTCCGGGTCGAACTCTTCTCCGCGCGCCATGACCGGACCCCCGCGCGACATTAATACAGGGCCCCCGTATCGACAACCCCAAACCCGCGTCGCCACCGATGTTACTCGACAGCATTAACGAAACTATTTAGGATTCCTCGCATGGCAGACGCGCGCCGTTTTACGATCGAGGAGGCGAACGCGCTCATCCCGCGTCTCGAGATGTTGATGGCCGACGCGCAGCGCGCGGCGCTGACGTTGCGCAGCGCGATGCAGGAGAGCGACGAGGCGAGCGTCACGGATGCGCGCACCACCAAGGACGTGTTGCGCGTGCGTCCGGATCTTGCCGACGAGGTGCACCGGCTCGAGTGGGCGGTCGCCGAGATCGAGGCGCTCGGCTGTCAGTTCAAGGGACTCGACCTCGGGCTCGTCGATTTTCCGGCGCAAGTCGATGGCACGACGGTCCTGCTCTGCTGGCAGTACGGCGAGAAGCAGATCGCGTTTTGGCACCGTACCGACGAAGGATTCGCCGATCGCCGCGCGCTCGGCGCAGCCGAGCGTCCGAGCTTGCAGTAGCGACGTCCGGATGGCGATCGCGAAGACGATCTTCTGGCTCGCGCTCGTCGTCTGGCTCGGCGAGATCGTCTTCTTTTCTTTCGTGGTGGCACCGACGATCTTCGGCGCCTTCCCGACGGAGCTTGCCGGGCAGGTCGTGGGCGCGATCTTCCCGCGCTACTACGCCGTCGGCGCCGCGGCGGGCGTCGTCGCGCTCGTCGCCGCCGTCGTGCTCCGCGGCGCCACGTCGTCGACGCGCAGCTGGTCGGCGATCACGGCGATGCTCGTCGTCATGCTTGTCGCGACGCTGTACGCCGGCCGCATCATCGAGCCGCGCGCGCGAGCGCTGCGCCCGCAGCTCCACGCCGAGGCCGTCGACGCCACCGTCCGCGCCGAGTTCGACCAACTGCACCGCCGCGCCGTCCAACTGAACGGCGCCGTCCTCCTGCTCGGCGTCGTCAGCATCTGCCTCGCCGCCGCGACGCTTCAGTTGCCTCGCCGCTGAGGCGCGATCCGCCGTCGCGCGACGCGACGTACGCGCGTTCTGAGAAGAGTGGTACGCGCGTTGCGGGACGTCCGGTGCGGAGGCGGCGAGGGAGTCGCCCTGCGCTCAGGACGTCTAGCGGGACGCGGCCGCGTGGGGATTCTTCCGGACATCGCAGCGGCTTCCGCCTCTGTACGACGTTATTCGCGCCAGGCGACTCCCGCGCCGCCTCCGCACCGTATGGCACCACCGTACGCGCGATCCTCTCGCCCCGCCGCGCGCTCGTCGCGAACACGCGCATCGCTGGCGCTGCGGGCGTCGCGTTTGCTGCGGTCACGCGAGCAAAGGGGTCGCTCGAGGTACGCTGGTTTTGGCCAACGGCGTGCATCGCGTCGCTGCCGTGCGGCTCGACGCGACTCGCGCG
>JBGPOW010000213.1:0-7837 GCA_041488235.1 Binatia bacterium | reverse complement strand
GCGGTGCTTTTTCCACACGATGCCCGCCCATCTCGAATTGCCCGCTGACCACCCGCACGTCGCAGTCGTCACGATCGACCGCCCCGAGCAGGCGAACGCCCTCGATCCACCGACGCTGCGCCAGCTGGCCGACGCGTGGCGCACAATCGCCGCCGACCCGGACATCCGCTGCGCCGTGCTGACCGGCGCGGGCGAGCGCGTGTTTTGTGCCGGCATGGACATGAAGACGACGATTCCCGCGTCGCAGCGCTTCGCGCGCGGCGAGCGTGTCGACGACGACACGTTCGCGGGCCTACGAAATGTCGCGACCGCGCTGCTCGCGGGCTTCGACCTCGCGACACCGCTCATCTGCGCCGTGAACGGCCACGCACGCGCCGGCGGGTTCGACCTGATGCTGGCGTCCGAGATCCGCTACGCCGTGCCACACGCCACCTTCGCCCTCGAGGAGGTCGCGCTGGGACTCTACCCGACCGGCAACGCGACCGTGCTCCTGCCGCGCCAAGTTCCCTGGGTGCATGCCCATGAGCTCCTGCTCACGGCGCGGCCCATCGATGCGGCGCGGGCGCTCGAGATCGGGCTCGTCAACCGGATCGTCGAGCCGAAACAGCTGATGGCGACCGCGCTCGAGACCGCTGACGCGATCGCCGCGAACGCACCACTCGCGGTACGCGAAACCCGCCGCGGCGTGCGCGAGATTCTCCACCTGGCGTTGCCGGATGCGTACCATCGCCAGGAGGAGATCGGCGCGCCGCTGCGGAAGACCGACGACGCGCGGGAGGCACAGCGCGCGTTCGTGGAGAAGCGGCGGCCGGTGTGGACGGGACGGTGATGACGCCTGAGGAAGGCCCGCCGATTCGGGGACCCTTCGAGCGGAGGATTGCGACGTGGGCAGCCGCCGCCGGGATCGCGGCGGCTGCCGACTGGTACTGGCGGATGAATGCCGAGCTCGGGCTGAGGAACGTTGCGCTGGCTTCCGGAAACGTCCGCAAAGCGCGCCTCGAAGCCGATCGCTTTCTGCAGTCCGCCTTCTCCACCGCCGAGCCGAACCTGCACGCGCTGGCGTGGAGCTGGACGCACGAGTGCGGGCGGTTCTGCACAAGTTCGAGATCCCCACGACCGCGTGGCGCGCGCGGAAGCAATAATTCTCGCACTTGCCAACTCGCTTGCGCCCGACGACCCGCTGCGCGATGCATTCCTCGACGCGGCGCCGATCCGCCGCGTTCGGCGAGCGGGACCGCGGCGTCGTGCACGCATCTGAGATCGAAAGGATGATTGCCCATGCGTGATTCGGCGAAGTTCGGCGCTGAGACCACCGCGAGCGAGGTCGCGGAAGGCATCGACTTGAGCGGCAAGGTGGCGGTGGTCACCGGCGGGTCGAGCGGCCTCGGACAGGAGACGGCGCGCGTCCTAGCCGAGAGAGGCGCCCACGTGATTCTCACCGCCCGAGACGTGCCGAAAGGCGAAGCGGTTGCGGCGGGCATTCGCGCCTCGACGGGGAACCAGCACGTCGAGGTCGACGAGCTCGAGCTCGGCTCGCAGAAGCATATTCGCGCCTTCGCGGAACGCTTCCTGGCGCGCCATCCGACGCTTCACATCCTCGTCAACAATGCCGGCGTCATGGCATGCCCAGCGGCGAAGACCGCGGACGGCTTCGAGCTGCAGTTCGGCTCGAACCACGTCGGCCACTTCCTGACGACCTGTCTGCTCGCCCCGGCGCTGCGCCGGGCCGCGCCGAGCCGCGTGGTGTCGGTCAGCTCGCGCGGCCATCACATCTCTCCGGTCGTCTTCGATGACATTCAGTTCGAGCGCCGGCCGTACGACAAGTGGCTCGCCTACGGCCAGGCGAAGACGGCCAACGTGCTCTTCGCGGTCGGCCTCGAGCGACGTCTCGGGGCTCACGGCGTGCACGCCAATGCGCTCCATCCGGGCGGTATCATGACCGAGCTCGGCCGACATCTGCAGCCGGAGGACATTCAATTCCTCCAAACCCGCTCCCGCGGGATGAAGTTCAAGTCCGTCGAGGCCGGGGCCGCGACCTCGGTGTTCGCCGCGACCGCGCCGGAGCTCGAGGGGCGCGGCGGTCGCTATCTCGAGGACTGTCACGTGGCCGCGGTGAACGACGCTCCCGACGCCCTCGACGGCGTCAAGTCGTACGCGGTCGACCCACAGAACGCCGAGCGTCTGTGGGAGGTCTCGGAGACCCTGGTGGGCGAGCGTTTTGCGTTGAACGCGTAGTCGGCGGCCTCCGGTCCACGTCGTGGTAGGACGGCATCTCGTCGGGGATCGCTTCGCCTACGCGGCCGTGGCACTTTCCGGGACATGCGTGACTACAGCCTCTTTGGTGACGAGCACGTCCGCCAGTACGAAGCGACCGGCGGCAAGGTCGGTCATGACTGGAACGACGCGCCCTGCCTCATCCTGCACACGACCGGTCGAAAGTCCGGCGAGACGCGGAAGTTCCCACTCATCTACGGTCGGGACGGGAACGACTACGTTCTGGTGGCATCGAAGGGTGGCGCGCCGGAAAACCCAGGCTGGTACCAGAACCTGGTCGCGCACCCCGACGTGAAGATTCAGGTGTGGGACAAGGTCATTCCCGTGAGGGCCCGCACCGGCACGCCCGAGGACAAGCGGCGCGTCTGGCCGATCATGACGGCCGAGTGGCCCGAGTACGACACGTACCAGGCAGGGAGCACGCGCAACATTCCGGTCGTGCTTCTGAGCCCGCGCTGAATCCTCGCTGCTTCGCGAGACTCCCGACCGCTACTCCTCCGTCGTCGTCGCGATGAGCCACTGACTGTCCAGCCCGGCGGCGCGGTGGATGCCGATCTCTTGCACGTGCGGATCCATCGCGATCGCGAGGAACGCTTGCCGCGAGGGGTACTCGACGAGACCGATCATGTGAAAGCTCTCGCCGCCGGTGCCGATCACCTGCGAGCCGACGCGACCGATCCAAATGAACCGCCCACCTTTCGACTCGACGAAGGCCCGCATTTTCTCGGCGTAGCGTCGATACGCCTCTTCACCGGACGAGCCCTCGTCCGGCGCATCGGCGGCGGGTTTGAAGGTCAACAGATTTACCATCACAACCGGCTGGTCGGCCGGGCCGCTCATCAACGTTTGGATCTGCTCCTGGGTCGGGTATAGCGCCATGGTCGTTCTATGGAAGGAATGAGATGACCGAGCAACCCCCGCGCATCGACGCGACGATGACCCCGCCGGCCGACTCCGATGATTTGTGTTTCTTCAGCGCGCGCCAGTTGACGACGCTCATCCGCGACCGCCGGCTCTCGGCGCGCGAGGTCATGACGGCACATTTGCGACGAATCGATCGGCTGAACCCGACGCTGAACGCCATCGTCGCGAAGCTCGACGACGACGCGTGCCTGGCGTTGGCGGAGAGCGCCGATCGGCGCACCGCAGCGGGCGAGGAGCTCGGGCCGCTGCACGGCCTTCCCTTCGCCTTCAAGGATCTGGAGGCCGCCGTCGGCTTTCCGCTCACCCTCGGCTCGCGGATTCTCAGGACCTTCATCCCGGTGGAAGACACCGTTCTCGTCGAGCGATTGCGGAAGGCCGGTGTGATTCCGATCGGCAAGACGAACGTGCCCGAGTTCGGGATGGGGTCACACACCTACAACGAGGTGTACGGGCGGACGCTCAACCCGTACGACACGACGAAGAGCGCGGGGGGCTCGAGCGGTGGCGCGGGAGCGGCGCTCGCCGCCGGGTTGCTGCCCCTCGCCGACGGGAGCGATCTTGGCGGGTCGCTCCGCAATCCGGGCAACTTCAACAACGTCGTCGGCTTTCGGCCGACCGTTGGACTCGTGCCGCTCGCACCACACCCGTTCCCGTTCGTGGGCTTCATGGTGAAGGGTCCGATGGCCCGCTCGGTCGCCGACGCGGCGCTCCTGCTCAGCGTCATGGCCGGCGCGGACGCCCGCGATCCGGGCTGCTACCCATCCGAGCCTCTCGCGTTCGCGAAGCCCTTGGATCGTGACCTCGAGGGCGTGCGCGTTGCCTGGTGCCCCGATCTCGGTGGGCTGCCGTTGGATCGCCGGGTTCGCACCGTGCTCGACGGGCAACGGAAGACCTTCGAGGATCTCGGCTGCATCGTCGAGGAAGCCTGTCCGGATCTCCATGGCGCAGACGACATCTTCCTCGACATTCGCAGGTGGATGTCGTGCAATCGTCTCGGATTCCTCCTCGAGAACTTTCGCGACCAAATGAAACCCGAGGCGATCTCGGAGATCGAGTCGGGAAATCGGTTGAGCGGCGCCGACATCGCGAGGGCGATGGTCCTGCACGGCGAGCTCATGGAGCGCGTGCGACGGTTCCAGGAGAAGTACGAGTTCCTCCTGTGCGCCGTGAATCAGGTACCCCCGTTCGATGTCACGATCGATTGGCCGAAGAAGATCGACGGCGTACAGATGGAGCACTACCTGTCCTGGATGAAGTCGGCCTACTGGATCACCGTCACCTTCTGTCCGGCCATTTCGGTGCCCGCCGGCTTCACGTCCGAAGGACTCCCCGTCGGGATGCAGATCGTCGGCCGCCGGCGCGACGACCTCGGCGTGCTGCAGATCGCCCACGCGTTCGAGCAGGCGACCGGGTTCGGGCGCACTAGACCGGCGCTTCCGTAAATTGATCCGTTGAAACTATACTACCAGAGTAGTATCGGTGGGGCGTGGCTCGAGGACAACGTGCCGTCAAACTCGCGATCACCGTCGATCCCGACGTACACGTCAGAGTGCTGCGGGCGGCACGCAATGACCACGTGAGCGTCTCGGCTTGGATGACGGACGCCGCGCGGCGTTTACTCCGCGTCCGGGACGGGATCGCAGCCGTTGCGGAGTGGGAAGCGCAACACGGTGCGTTCACCGATCGGGAGCTCGACGAGGCCCGTGAGCGTGTTCGCCGCAAGCATTTGAGGGGACGAGCGCCCCGGCCTTTGCGGAAGCGATGAACGCGGTCGTTTACGATGCCGGTCCGCTCATTGCCGCGGAGCGGAACGATCGTCGGTTCTGGGCCGAGCATCGGGCTCGATTGGAGTTGGGAATCGTCCCCTGCGTGCCGGCCGCGATCGTGGCACAAGTGAGCCGCTCACCGAGGCAAGCCCAACTGCGTCGCGTGCTCCGCGGATGCGAGGTAGTTCCTCTGGACGAGGCTCGCGCTCATCGAATCGGGGCATTGCTACGACAATCGCGGACCGATGACATTCGCGATGCTGCGCTCGTGAGTATCGCTGTCGAACGAAGCGCGGACATCGTGACCGGCGACCGCGGCGATATCGAGCACCTCGTCTCCAGCACGCGCAAGCGCCTTCGCATCGTGGCGATGTGAGAGAGATGACCGAGCAACCGCTGCGCATCGTCGGCGTCCCCGGGTCTCCCTACAGTCGGAAAATGCGCGCCGTGCTGCGGTACCGGCGCATTCCCCACGCGTGGGTGATGCACAGTTCCCCCGAGAGCCGACGCCTGCCACAGGCGCGCGTGCCGCTGCTCCCGCAGCTCATCCTTCCCGGCGCCGACGGCGCGGACGAGGCTGTCATCGACTCGACGCCGCTGATCCGCCGTCTCGAAGCGATGCACGCCGGCCGCGGCGTGATCCCCCCCGATCCTGTCGTCGCGTTCCTCGATGCGCTCCTCGAAGACTACGCCGACGAGTGGCTGACGAAGGCGATGTTTCACTATCGCTGGGCGTTTGCCGCGGACGTCGCGCGCGCGGCGGCGATCCTGCCGCGCTGGTTCCGCACCGACATGCCCGACGAGGAAGCCATCGCCGCCGGGAAGAGCTTCGCGGAACGCCAGATCGGTCGCCTCGGCGTCGTCGGCTCGAACGAGACGACCGCGCCCGTCATCGAGGAGAGCTATCGACGTCTACTCCGCCTGCTCGACCAGCACCTCACCGGGTCGCGCTTCGTCATGGGCGGGCGCCCGGGTGCGTCGGATTTCGCTCTCTACGGACAGCTCACGCAGCTCGTCGGCTTCGATCCGACGCCATCGGCGATCGCGCTCGACATCGCCCCGCGCGTCGTGGCGTGGGTCGATGTGATGGAAGACCTCTCGGGTCTCGAGCCGACGGACGAGCAGTGGATGCCGCGCGATCGCGTCCCCGAGACGCTCCGCGATCTCCTGGCCGAGGTGGGGCGCGTGTACATGCCGTTCCTCGTCGCCAACGCTGCCGCGCTCGAGGCCGGTGCCGAGCGCGTGGAGTGCACGGTCGATGGCCGCGCGTGGGTGCAGCGACCGTTTCCGTATCAAAGGAAGTGTCTACAATCCCTGGCCGACAGCTATCAGCACCTCGAAGTAACCGATCGCCGTGCGGTCGATCCGCTGCTCGACGACACTGTTACCGGAGCGCTCCGCGGACGCTCGTAACGCAATCTATCGACGATGGCTGGCACCTGACGTTGTCACGATGGTTGCCGCCGTCGAGAGGCCAGCGCGATGCTATATCCGCGAGCCTGTTCTTGAATCTCAACGATTGACCGGATCCTTGAGACAGAAATGGCCGGGCCTGGCGAGACGGCCAGTCGCGAATCGAGAAGAGCGCACATTCTAACTTGCTGGGACAAACTTCCTCATCGACTCTTCACGGGCACGCCAAATAGCCGGGCACGTACGCGCCTTTGAGCTTGACGGCTTTCGTCGTGTACAGGTCGCCGAACCCAGTGTCCTCGGCGTAGGCGAGAGCTCTTATCTTGGCCGTCGGCGCCAGCACCGACACGGGGAGATACACACCCGTTCCGAGGCTCAGACTCGCACCCGGTAGAAAATTGAAGATGACCCCGCCGGGCGGCGGGGGCGCATCCCACGGCTCCACAGAAACCACGCCCAACGCTCCCATCGAGAGGCCCTTCGCGATGTTGACGACCAGCACGGTGGTCGCGGGATCGAGGACGAAATCGAGCTCCGACCACCCGATGAACCCACCGTAATCGCTTCTGCTCTTCAACTTGATACTATCAATGTTCACGACCTGCCGCCCGGGTCCGACGGTTATCGTTGCCGTGTCGTCGGGAGCGACGACGATCGACCCCAACGTCTGCGTCGGCGCCAAGCTCGCGAGGGTAGCGGAAGCCGTGGTCAGCTCGCTCAAGGCCTGCTGACACGTGGCGACTTTCGGGTTTGTGCCGCTTGTGTCGGTCGCCCCGCCGATAGCCGCATTTTGAGGATTTTTGACAAACCCGCCGCCGGTCGCGACGTCACCGTCGATGTAGACCCCCGGGGTCGGCGCCCCGTCGAGCTTGTAGCCCCTGAAGCGGACCGCGGTCGTCCCGACGCCACTCGTCAGGATCGCGTCACCGGCGAGATAGAACTCACTCTCGAGCCTGCCGCTGAACTTGCCCGTGATTGCACATATCGACTCACGGATGTCGGCTCCCTGCGGATACCCAGAGTCGACAGACTTGCCGAGTGCGCCGGTCACCTTTCCGCCGACGACGGAGAACTTCCCCGCGTTGGGGAGACACCTGCAGAGGTCCTCCGGACACTCGAGGAGGCAGTGGTCGTCACAGCCGTCGCCGTTCACGAGATTGCCGTCGTCGCATGTCTCGGATGGACCGCTCACGATGCCGTCGCCGCACACCGTGGCGGTGACCTGGTAGGTTGCCTCCGGACCGGAGACTTCGAGTGTGTACGTCTCTCCCGCCGTGATGAGCACGCTCAAAGAGCCCGACGCGCCGCATGCCGCCTCGACGAGCGCGCCGCAGGCGCCCGTATAGAGCGTGAGCTGCGCGGTCGAGACCACCGACAGCGGGCCGCTGCTGGCGGCGGTGAACGTGAACCACACGTTGTGATGCCCGACCTGGCCGCTGCACGAGCGCACCGGGTCGGCT
>JBGPOW010000212.1:0-7861 GCA_041488235.1 Binatia bacterium | reverse complement strand
GCGAGGACGTGCTGCTCGCGCTCCAGGAACGCGGTCTCGCCGTGCTCGCGTACGACTATCGCGGCTATGGCCGCAGCGAAGGTCGACCGACCGAGGCGGGCGTGTACCGCGACGCGCGCGCCGCGTACGACAGCGAGCGCGGGCGCGGCGTCGCGCCGGGCACGATCGTGCTCTTCGGCGAATCGCTCGGCGGCGCGGTCTCGATTCACCTCGCCGGCGAGCGGCCGTGCGCCGCCGTCGCCGTCGTCTCGACCTTCACGTCGCTCGCCGCGGTGGCGCGCCGGCACTACGGCGCGCTCGGGGCGCTCGCCGGACACCGCTTCGATTCGCTCGCGCGCCTCCCGCTCGTGCGCGTCCCGATCTTCGTCGCGCATGGGGACGCCGACGAGCTCGTGCCGTTCGCGCTCGGCGAGACGCTCTACGCCGCCGCGTCGGAGCCGAAGCAATTCTTCCGCGCCGTGGGCGCCGGTCACAACGACGTGTTCGCCGCGCCGGGTCTGCTCGACGCGATCGCCGACTTCGCGCGCTTCGCCGTCGGTCGCACCGCAACGTAGCGACGCGGCAGCCGCGACGCCGACGGCACGGTCGATGTCGGTAGGAAACTCATCGAGCGGGCGTAGCGTAATCGCCCCTCTGGCGCGTGCCGCGGGTCAGATTTTTCTTGACGGTATCGACGCTCGCAACGTACTGGTCGAACGTTGGGGAACAGCCGTCCAGGTGCCGACGCGACTACGGCTCTCACCTCGGCGCGAATCCGCGAATCAAAAAAGGATGAACATGAGAGCCACCGCGACGCTCCGTATAGGTCTCGCTTTGCTTCCGGCCTTCCTGGTGTCCCCCGCTGCCGCGAGTACCACGCTGCAGATCGTGCTGCAGGTCGACGCCGGGACGCCGGTTACGATCGCCGACGGCAACGACGGTGTGAACGATCTGAACGCGGCAGACGGCGTGATCGATTTCAGCACCACCGTCGACGGAGTGTTGCAGGCCGACGGTCGCGTCGAGCAGGCGAACGGACCGATCCGCCGCGCCCTTACCCTCGGTGCGCGAACCATCGCCGGCCAGAGTGTGTTCCACAACCTCGATGCCGCCGCGCATACCATCACCGTGACGCTCGACAGCGCCACGTTCATCGCGCCGGGTCCGCCGCTCGGGTGGCACGTGTTGTACCAGGGGACGGCCGACGACGCCGCCGCGGGCGACGTCGAGCTCGCGCCGCGCAATGATGTCGACGGATACGCGGATCCGGGCTCCGGCTTCGGTGCGCCTCTGAACGGCACTCCCGTCGCGTTCCCCATCACCCCTCCCGTCGCGGCGGCCGATCAACCGGTCGCGATCGATGCCGGGCAGCGCGGCGTGGATGCGACCGGGGACGCCGTCCGCACCCGACTCGTGTGGACCTTCGACGCCGGCCCCCGCGACGAGGTGCGTCTGCCGAACGGCCAGAGCTTCGTCGCCATGACCGTCGCCGTCTTCAACGCCCAGAGTTACTGCGTGTACAAGATGAACAACGATGCGACCGCCGTGGTGAGCGCCGGCGGCGCCGGCGACGCGAAGTGCATCCGGACCAACACGGGCGGCGACGCGACCGCGTGCGTCGACGACCAAGCGGACACGACCAAGAAGGAAGACCGGCTGCTCGCGGACTTCGCGTTCACCTGCGCGACCCCGCCGGCCTTCGGCGCCAACCTGGGGACGTGCTGCCAGGGCGGCAACAACGATGGTGACGCGTGCACGGGACCGGGCGACTGCGCGTCGGGCGCATGCACCGCCGGTGCCTGCATCAGCGGAGCGGCCGAGGACGCCGTCAATGCGGTCACGCACGACCTCTTCGGCGCGACGGTGAACGTCAGTGATCCATTCGAGCGCTGTCAGCTCGCCGTCGCCAAGGCGGCGGCGAACCTCCACACGACGCGTTGGAGAGCCTTCACCGCCTGCAAACGCCGCCACATCGCCACCCTCGCGACGGAAGCCGACTTCGTCACCACCTGCCTCGGTCCGCCGCAGCCCGACACATCCAACAAAATCGCGAAGAGCACGGCGAGGCTCGCCAAGGCGGTGTCGAGACGCTGCATCGACCGCGGCGCGGTGCCGCTCTCGACGGTGTTCCCGGGAGCGTGCGCGAGCGAGACCGACGCCGACTATCCCGCGTGCATCGGTCGCCAAGTCGCCTGTCGCTTCTGTCGCGGCGCTCGCGACGCGGACGACATCGTGGCGCCGCTCGACTGCGACGTGTTCGACGACGGAACGGCGAACGGAAGCTGCCCGTGACGATCGCCGTCATCGACACGTCGATAGGGTCGATGCTTCCTACCGACGTCAGGATCGGCCGGCGGTGCGCTGCGAGCCGAGGCCGGCGGCACCGCCGCCGCAGAGATAGCCGTTCACGAGCGTGGCGATGACATCGGCGTAGTCAGCCGGATCCTCCCCCGGCCGCGGGTGGATCACCACGTTATGGGTCAAGCTCTCGATCACCTGCACGGTGACGCGCGCGGCGCGCTTGACGTCGACAACGCGCGCCTCCGGGTGCACCCGGAGGATCGCCTCGGTCGCCGCGACGATGTCGTCCTCGAGCGCCATGATCATGCGCCGGAGCCGCGGATGAAGACGCGTCTCCTCGAAGATGACGCGATGGAGCCCGGGATTGGCACCGTGCAGGGCGATCATCGCGTCGACGAATCGACGCGTCAGGACATCGAGCGGCGGCAACGTCCCCGCCTCCGTCACGGCGCCGATGGCTCCGAGGAGCTGTCGCCCCTCCCCGAGGTGGCGATCCATCAACGCGGCGAGGAGAGACTCCTTGCTGGGGAAGTACTCGTACAGGGACCCGACGGACACCCCGGCCGCCTCGGCGATGCGATTGGTCGTGGCCGCGGCATAGCCACGCCGCTCGAAGACCTGGGCCGCGGCGTCGAGGATCACCCTGACCGTTTCTTGCGACCGCCGCTGTCGCGGTCGCTTCCTCGGGCTCAGCCTGTCTTCGCGTCGTCGGCTCATGATCGGAGCGCCGGCCGCAGAATGCGCCCCGAAGCGGAGCCCGTGCAACCGGTCGCATGACCCCGCGAATGCGTGACGAGAAATCCGAGCAGCGCCGGCCGGGAACCGACGAGCTCGTGGCCCGGGCACCCGGATCGGGGCCCGTCTGCCCATGCCGGACGTGTTCCGAAGGGGTCATCGTCGGGCGGACAGGATCCGAGTAGCGGGCTCGGCGCCGCCTTGCGAGACTGCCGCAGTGGGCCATCGAACCGTGCGGCCTCGACGCCGAACGCTCGTCCTCTCCGTTGTCGTCGCGACTGTCGTTTCGGGAACCTGTCAGGCGGCGAACTTCGTCGTCGACCGGACCGACGACGAGCCGACGGCCACCGCCTGCACCGCGGCGGCGAACGATTGCAGCCTGCGCGGGGCGATCATCGCGGCCAACGCCCTGGCGGCGAGCCAGACGCCCGAGGCGAGCGACATCGCCGTCCCAGCCGGCACCTACACCCTCAGCCAATCGGTCTCGTGCAGCTATCGGGTCCGCAACTGCAGCTTTGCCAGCTGTACCTCGACGTCGTCGCAGCTGCCCCTCTGCATCAACGCCCCGGTGACGATCCACGGGGAGGGCGCGGCGACGACGATCATCGACGCCAACATGCTCGATGAGGCGGTGTTCGTCGCCGCCGACGCCGTCGTCGGCCTTCAAGGCCTGACGATCAGAAACGGCAGCACGACATCGCCGGGCTTCCTGCTCGACTACGTCACCGGCGGCGGGCTGCGCAACGAAGGGACGCTCGCCCTGACCGAAACGGTCATCACCAAGAACCACACCTGGGGTATCGGCGGCGGCATCTACAACACCGGGCAGCTGACCCTGCTGCGCGCGACCGTGAGCTTCAACGACGCCAGCAAACCGCCCGACGTCGCGAACGCCGGCGGCATCTACAATGCGCGGTCGGCGTCGCTCACGCTCGTGGACAGCACGATCCGCGACAACTCGTCCGACTACGGCGGCGGCATCGACGACAGCGGCGACGTCGTCGTCCGCGGGAGCACGATCAGCGGCAACGTCGCCACCACGAACGATGGTGGCGGTATCAGGGTCTACGGAATCCCCGGGTTTCCCGCCACCCTGACGATGGTCGATTCGACCGTCAGCGGCAATCAAGCGGGCCGCAGCGGCGGCGGCCTCTTCCTCAGCGCAACGAGCACCGCGCATCTCGACAGTGTGACGGTCACCGACAACTCGGGCGGCCATTTCTTCCCCAGCGGCGGAGGATTCGGCGGCGGCATCATGAACGACCATCCGCACTCGACGGTGACCCTGCGGAACACGGTGGTCGCCGGCAACTCGACGACCGGCAATAACGCCAACGATTGCGGCACGGGCAGCGCCGGCGGCACGTCCGCGGTCGTGACGTCGGAAGGCTACAATCTGATCAAAGATACGACGTTGTGCATGATCCAGGGTGACACCACCGGCAATCTCACCGGTGTCGACGCCATGCTCGCGCCCCTCGCCGACAACGGCGGCCCGACGCTGACGCATGCGCTGCTGCCCTCCAGCCCGGCGATCGACCACGGCAATCCGGCCGGCTGCAAGGACGACCAGGACGCGGTCCTCGCGAAGGATCAGCGCGGCGGCACGCGCCCGTTGGACGGCGACGACGACGGCGACGCGCGCTGCGACATCGGCGCATTCGAGCTCGGCAGCGGGCTCGTGATCTCGCGCGTGTCGCCGAGCGAGGGCGGCGACAGCGGCACGGTGACCGTCGTCGTTCGCGGCAGCGGCCTCCAGCCGGGTGCGACGATCAAGCTCGTGCGCAGCGGCGAGCCGGACGTCGTCGGCACGCCGACGACGGTGGACACCAGCGGCTTGGTGGCGACGACGCGCTTCGCGCTCGCGGGCACCGCGCACGGCCTCTGGGACCTCGTCGTGACCAATCCCGACGATACCTCCGCGACGAGCACCGGCGCCTTCACCGTCGCGACGGCCCGGACGCCGGATCTTTTCGTCGACCTCGCCGGACCGCCCGCCCTGCGCGCCGGCATCCCCAGACGCTTCGTGCTGATCTACGGCAACCGCGGCAACATCGACGCCTTCGCCGTGCCGCTCTTGTTCGGCGCCGCCGTCGGGTTCGAGATGCGCCCGCTCTTCGACATCGCGCCGCCGCCACGGCAATTCGGCAAGATCACCGTCCAGGACTTCGGCGCCTTCTACCTGGAGATCGTCGCCGGCGACGGCCCGCCGTCGAACGAGCTGCCGCTCCTCCTGCCGGTCGTCCCCGCCGGATTCAGCGGCGTCCTCGAGGTGACGATCAAGGCGGCGGCGGTCGGCCCGGCGTTGCCGATCCGGCTCGAGATCGGCGAGCCGCTGTTCGACGGCGCGCCGCAGCCCGCCGCGGTCGCCGCGCTCGTCCAGGGCGCGAAGGACAAGGCCGAGCGGCTGTTCTCGTATCGCATTCCGTCGGCGTTCGACCCGGACCTGGCGACGTACCTCGGCGCACAGCTCGACACAGTCGTGAGCGACGGCACCGCCGCGCTGGTGACGAGCACGGGACCGAAGGTCTACAGTCTGACCCAGCTGAGCTACGACCTCGCGTCGTTCGGCGCCGTGTGGGCCGATACGCACCCGACGCTCCCGGCGCTCGCGAGCAACCCCGCGATCCACTGGACGCCGCCGCCCTTCCTCTCCCGGCTCGCCAGAATGGTCGGCGACATGTGCGTCGCGCCGGCACGCGCGGACCTGACGTGCGTTTGCGGCATCCCGACCTTGACCCTCGGCCTTCTCTGTTGCGAGGGCTGCTCATGTCCCGACCACGACATCTCGCATCCGCCGCCCCAGTGCGGTCTCGACGACATCGCCAAGGGCAAGGGCGACTGCAAGTTGCCGCGAACTCCGTCCGACTGCAGGGACATCGGCTTCAAAGTCGTCTCGGGCAAGGACAGTGATGGCAACGACGTGACGATCTGCACACAAAACGTCAAGTGCGTGGTCAGCAACACCGTTAGCGGTGTGTCCTGCAAGCGGTTCCCGCTCAAGAGGGCCAAGGCCTCCGACCCGAACGACAAGACCGGGCCGCTCGGCGGCGGCGACGCCCATGCCATCACGACGAGCGTCCCGCTTCGCTACGTCATCGAGTTCGAGAACGAGCCTACCGCGACGGCGCCGGCGGCCGAGGTCGTCGTGACCGACCAGCTCGATCCGGATCTCGTCGACCTCGCGACGCTGAGCCTGGGTCCCATCGACTTCGGGTCGCACCAGGTCATCCCGCCGCCGGGCTCGACCAGCTTCACGCAGGACGTCGATCTCCGTCCGGACACGAACCTGCTGGTGCGCATCGCGGCCAAGCTCGATCACGACACGTCGACGCTGACCTGGGATTTCACGTCGCTGGATCCGGTGACGAAGCAGCCGCCCGGCGATCCGCTCGCGGGCTTTCTCCCGCCGAACGTCACGCCGCCCGAGGGCGACGGCCACGTCCTCTTCGCCGTCGCCGTCAAAGGAAGCCCGGCGACGGGCACCCAGATCGCCAACCAGGCGCACATCGTCTTCGACGCGAACGCCCCGATTGACACGCCGGTCTGGACCAACACGATCGATGTCACGCCGCCGACGAGCCAGATCGCATCCGTCACCGCGATCGATCCCTGCTCGCGCGATCTCCACGTCACCTGGTCCGGCAACGACGTTGGCGCCGGGATCGGCGCGTTCGAGATCGCCGTCTCCGAGGACGGCGGTCCCTTCGCGCCGTGGCTCGCCACCGCGGCGACGGGCGGCACGTTCCACGGCGCATGGGGAAAGAGCTACGCCTTCCGGAGCGTCGCCACCGACCTCGCCGGCAATGTCGAGAGCGCGCCCGCGGCGGCGAGCCAGCCCATCGCCCTAGGGAACTGCGGCCCGCACGATCTCGCGATCACCAAGATCACGCCGACGAAGAAGGTGAAGCTCGGCGTCACGCACCCGGCGCTGCGCAGCCTGGTGAAGGTCGAGATCCAGAACCGGAGCGCCAAGCCGCAGACGATCGACGACGACGCGTCCCTGGCGCGGCTCGTCACGTTGAGCGCGCACTCGCTCGGCAACTGCCCGGATCCGACCGTCGCGCTGCACGTCGGCAAGCCGCAGAAGGCGCTTCCCCTCACCCTCAAATCGAAGGGAAAGCTGAGCGTCGTCTTCGACGCGATCGTCGAATGCGTGAACGACGCGGCTGCGGGCCCAGGCCACGAGGATTTCAGCCTGAGCGCGACCGTAGAGGAGACGTCCCTCGGCGACACCGACGCGCACGCGCTCGACGACACCTGCCCGCGCATCGTCGATCCTCCTATCAAAGATCCGTTCCCGGACGGCAAGATCGCGGAGAAGGGCTGCGGCGGGAAGCGTGCAGGCGGCGGTCTCGGCGGCCCGGTGCTCGTCGACGTGACCGTGAAATAGCTGTCGGATCACGCGGTTGAACCCCGTCGGCGGACGGCCGATCCTACCGAATGGAGCGGACGCCGATGGTGATCAATCGCTGCGATCGCGCAGCTGGATCAGCTCGATCTTGTAGCCGTCGGGGTCCTCGATGAACGCGATCACCGAGCCGCCGTGCTTCATCGGGCCGGGCTCGCGCACGATCTTCGCGCCCTTCGCGCGCAGGTCCTCGCACGTCGCGTAGATGTCCTCGACGCCGAGCGCGACGTGGCCGAAGCCGGTGCCGAGGTCGTAGCGCTCGGTGTCCCAGTTGTGCGTCAGCTCGAGGACGGTGTGATCGCGCTCGTCGCCGTAGCCGACGAAGGCGAGCGTGAAGCGGCCGGACTCGTAGTCTTTCTTCCGTAGCAACTGCATGCCGAGGACGTCGCGGTAGAAGGCGAGCGAGCGTTCCAGGTTCCCGACCCGCAACATCGT
>JBGPOW010000211.1:0-7883 GCA_041488235.1 Binatia bacterium | reverse complement strand
TCGCAGGAAGCGCGAACATGACGATCACGCGCACCCGGTCGTTCGACTCGAGGCTGTCCGCGACGGTGCGACCGAGACGATCGTCGCCACGCATACGTGCTCGTTCATCGGCGCGCAGCGCGCCGTACGCCGGATGAACCGTGCCGAGCACGCTGATGACGAGCAGCGAGAGAATTGACCGTGTTGAGACGCGCGCTGCGCGACGCTCGCGTTCGTGGAGACAAGGACCCGGACGACGCTGGAAGTAGTGCAGGGGGACGATCAAGGGCGTTTCCCGGGGTCCGACACTGTCAGGATCGGTCGATCGTCTGAATGGGGGAGCGTCCTCGGCTTTTTTCGGTGCGAGCTCGGCACGGCGGTACCAGGACTGGCCAGGATCTGGCAAGGAACATCGCGTCGTGCGGACGCTCGGATCATCGGATGAGATGAACGCCGGTCGCCACACGGTCGAGGCGCTGGGTTGGACGTCCGTCATCACGGCGCGCCCGGTCGATCCGGATGTCGCGTCATCATGATCGCGGCTCATGGTTCCGAGAAGATCGGCGTCCAGGGAGCCGCTCTCGGAATTCTCATCGTCGGCCCGGTCTTCGCGTGGTCCGGAATAGGTCCGTAGTCGATCGAGCGTGACCAACCGAGCGGTCGCAATGGCGATCGCCACACGGCACCCGCGCCGCGGCGTTCCGCATTTGCCACGTCAGCGTGCGGTACGCGGCGCGCACCACGCCGGGCCCGCGGCAACTTCGCGATTTTGAACGCGTCGGAGCGGTCGCGGCGCCTCGAGCGACGGGCGTTGGCGCGCCGCGGGCTGGCCCGGACGATCTTGGCGCGGCCTACGCGGCACGCGCCCGCCGCCCGCGCCCCGAGCATGGCGCGAATCGTGCTGCCCAGCGGTCCATACGACCGAGGCAGTCGGCGGGCACCTCTGCGCGGTGTCGGGAAGATTCGCACCCGGCGCTCCGGCGCACGCCGGCAGCCGTCCGAGAAGGAGCAGAGATGAGCGACACCCTCGTCAACATGCGCGACGTTCGGTTCGTCCTCCACGAGATGCTCGGCGTCGAGACGCTGACGCGTTACGCGTACTTCGCGGATCATTCCAAGGAGACGTTCGACAACGCGCTGGAGGCCGCCTACGACCTTGCGCGCGAGGTCTTCTGGCCGGCGTACGTGGAGATGGATCGGGTCGGCCCGGACTACGACGCCGAGCGCAAGGCGACGCGTGCGCCGCAGTGCCTGCACGAGATCTGGCGCGCGTGTAAGGAAGGCGGCTGGCACGGGGCGACCGCGCCGGCAGAATTCGGCGGCCAGCAGTTTCCGGGCGTCATCGCGGCGGCGACGGGGCTGATGTTCAACGCCGCGAACACCGCCGCGCACATGTACATCGCGGGCGCGTACGGTGCCGCCGGCTTGATCCAGTCGTTCGGCGACGACGCGCTGAAGCGTACGTACCTCGAGAAGCTGTACTCCGGCGAGTGGGCGGGCACGATGTGTCTCACCGAGCCGCAAGCCGGCAGCTCGCTGAGCGACGTCAAGACGACGGCGGTCAAGGCGTCGGCCGGCGACCACTACCTTCTCACCGGGACGAAGTGCTTCATTTCGAATGGCGACCACGACCTCACCGAGAACATCGTCCACCCGGTGCTCGCCAAGATTCCGGGCTCGCCGCCGGGCGTGAAGGGGATCAGCCTCTTCATCGTGCCCAAGTACCGCGTCGACACGGGTGGGGCGGTCGGCGCGTTCAACGACGTGGTGACGGCCGGCATCGAGCACAAGCTCGGGCTCCGCGGCAACGTCACCGCGACGCTCAGCTTCGGTGAGAGCGGCGATTGCCACGGTTGGCTCCTCGGCGAGCCGAACCGCGGTCTCAGCTACATGTTCCAACTGATGAACCACGCGCGCATCGGCACCGGCCTCCAAGCGACCAGCCTCGCCTCGAACGCGTATCAGCACGCACTCCAGTACACGCGCGAGCGTGCGCAGGGCCGGAAGATCACCGAGAAGAACCCGACGACGCCGCAGGTCGCGATCATCGCGCACGCGGACGTGCGGCGCATGCTCCTCGTGCAGAAGGCGACCACCGAGGGCCTCTTCGCGTTGCTCGCGTATGCGGCGTTCCTCGACGACCAGGAGCGGTGCAGCCCGGAGGAGCACGAGCGGACGACGGCGAAAGACATCCTCGAGGTGCTGACGCCGGTGTGCAAGGCGTACGGCTCGGAAGCGGCGTACGACTCGATCGTGCAGAGCATCCAATGCTACGGCGGCTACGGATTCAGCGAGGAGTTTCCGCTCGCGCAGATGCTGCGCGATTGCAAGGTGTTCCCGATCTACGAAGGCACGAACGGCATCCAGGCGATGGATCTCCTCGGCCGCAAGATCGTCATGAAGGGCGGTGAGCCGTTGAAGCTGCTCCTGCGTCGGATCTCGCAGACGATCGAGGAGGCCTCGGCGGTCGAGGCGCTGAAGGACATGGCCGGCCAGACCGCCGCAGCGCTGAACGAGGTCGCCGACGTGACCGCACACCTCGGCGGGATCGCCATGGGAGGCGACGTCGAGGCGTACGTCGGCTCCGCGACGCTCTACTTGCGGATGTTCTCACGACTTGTCGTCTCGTGGCTCTTCCTCTGGCAGTCGGTCGTTGCCGCGAAGGCGCTGGCTACGAGCCCCGGCGCCGCCGATCAGGCGTACTACGACGGCAAGCTCGCCACCGCTCGCTTCTATCTGGCGAACGAGCTTCCGCACCTCCACGCCACCGCACAAATTCTGAAAAGCGGCGAGCGCACCCCGCTCGACTTCAAGGAGGAATGGTTCTAGCGGCGAATCGAGAACTGACGCCGCTTGCGGTGCAGTCCTAGCGGATCGGGAACCGTGCTGTCACTGCGACGCGCTGGCGCGACGGCACGGGGCCGCGTTAGGGTGCCGCATGATCAGCGGTCGGTGCATGGCAGTCGCGGTGGGAACGGTAGCGATCCTTGGCGTCGCGGCCGCGCCGGCCTCGGCGACGACCGCAAAATGCCAGCGCGCGATCGCGAAGGCCGGCGCCGCGTTCTTGCAGGCGACGACGGGGGCGCTGACGAAGTGCGAGGTCCGCAGGGTCGCCGGGAAGCTCGTCGGCATCGGCGACTGCCACACCGAGCCGACGACCACGGGCGCGATCGCGAAGGCACTCACGAAGTTCCACGCCGCGGTCGACAAGACGTGTGGCGGCGACGACAAGCATTGCGGCGGCTCGCTCGCGAACGAGGACACGCCCGCGACGCTCGGCTTCCCTCCGCTCTGCCCGAATCTCGAGAACGGCGCGTGTACGAACGCGATCGCCGATTGCGGCGGCATCGTCGATTGCTTGCAGTGCATCGGCACGCGCGCGACGGATCGATTCGTGCCACTCGCGTTCGCGAATCTCCATGCGACCGATCCGAAGGCGAAGGCGCAGAAGAAGCTCAACCGCTGCCAGCAGGCGATCGGGAAAGCGGCGGCGGGGTTCGCGACGGCGAAGTCGAAGGCGCTGCAGAAGTGCTGGGACGCGCGGCTCGCGGGCAAGCATGCCAACACCTGCCCCGACCCCGGCGACGGCAAGGCGGCGGCGGCGATCGCGAAGGCCGAGGCGACCGCCGCGAAGGTGATCTGCAAGGCGTGCGCGGCGGGCGACGCCGATAAGAACGGCCTCTGCGATCCCCCGGCGTTCGATCCACACGTCGACATCGGCTTCGCGGCGACCTGCCCAGGCGTCCATGTGCCGGGTGGTCTCGACTGCGGCACGCTTGGCGTGGTGAGTACGCTCGACGGTCTCGTCGCGTGTCTCACCTGCGTCGGCGAGTTCGCGGTCGACTGCTCCGACCGCGGCGACGTGCCGGAGCTGGCGAGCTTCCCGGACGAGTGCAACGCCTCGACGAACGCCACCACGACGCCGACTCCCGCCTCGACGAACGGCATCGCGACGCCGACTCCCACCTTCACACCGTCACCGCCCGCGATGACGCCGACGCCAACGCCATCCGGGACTCAGTTGGCGCCGACGCCTACCGTGACCGCGACAACTACCCCGATAGCGTCTCCGACTCCGACGGATACGCCGACGCCGACGGATACGCTCACCCCGACGCCGAGCCCGACGTCGACGGCGGCGACGTGCTTCGCCGCCGGGACGCTGGTCGCGACGCGTCATGGCGCCCGTCCGATCGAGACGCTCCGCCCGGGCGACGAGGTGACGAGCTTCGACGTCTTTCGCGGTCGGACGGTCGAGCGGCGTGTGCGCGCCGTCGAACGCAAGCACGCGCGCCGGTTGATGCACGTGGAACCGGTCGCCGGGTCGACGCTCGCCGTCACGCCGGACCACTTCTTCTGGGTGCTGGGTTCCGGGTGGGTGCGCGCCGCCGAGCTGCGCCGCGACGACCGACTACTCGCGGCAAGCGGTCGGTCGCTCGCGCTGCGTCGCCTGGACGGCGCCGACGTCGCGACCGTCGCGACACCCGACGGTCCGCTCGAGGTCTACAACCTCGTCGTCGAAGAGTTCGACAACTACTTCGTCGGCGCCGTTCCCGTGTTGGTCCATTCGTGTCCCGCGATGGGATTCACCAAGCTCTCGGCGGACGCGCTCCCGGAGTGACCGTCCGCCGTATCGCGGCGGCCGTGGCGGTGGGCGCGCTGGGAATGGTCGTCGGATGGTCGGTGCGGCGCTGGTATGCGGCGGAGCGGATCGTCACGCCGCGTTGGCTCGTGGTCGCAAACGGCGCGACCGGCGATCTGAGCCTCGTCGACGTCGCGGCCTCCTCGCATACACGCGTCCGCGTGCTGCGCTGCGCGGCGCTCGGACGCTGGCCGATCCGCGTCGGCGTGAAGGACGGCTACGTGGTCGCGCTCGACACCGAGCGCCCCGCGGTGGTGCTGCTCGAGCTCGCGACCTTGCGGCGGATCGCGCGCGGCGACGCGCCGTGCGCGCCCGACACCGACGTCGCCGCGCGGCGGGTGTCGATCGCGTCCGGGCACGTTCCGTACCGCGGGCTCCTCGCCGGCGACCGGCTGTACGTCAGCGACTTCGCCGACAACACCGTCGAGGTGTACGACTGGATCGCCGGCGCCGTACCCGACCTGCGTCTCGTCCGCACGATTGCGTTCACGAGCGACGAGAACCTCGGTATCGCGGAGATGGCGATGCGTGGCGACGTCCTGCTCGTCGCCGCGACCGGGTATTTCTGCTTTGCGCGCGACTGCCCGACGGGGCGGCTCCATGCGTCGCATCTCTACTTCGTGCCGCCCGACGCGGCGCCGCCGTTTGTCGACGCGCACCCGGCGAACCTGAATGCCGGCGGTCTCTACCACCGCCCGGGAACCGGGGCGACGTACGTCGTCGCCGCCGGCGATTTCACCGGCGGCCGTTCGAGTCTGCAACGCCTCGAGGTGGGCGCGGAGCTCGGAGCCGAGATCGCGCTGCCGCGGAACGCCGCCGCGCGAAGCGCCTTCGCGCTCGACGACGCCCACTTCGTCGTGACGCAGTTCAGCGGCGAGCACGTCTTCGTCATCGACGCCGCAGACGACCATCTCGCGTCGATCCTGCGCTTCGACGGCGGCGGCTTCGAGGAGCTGCCGCTCGAGACCCCGGTCCTGCCCGATCGCGCGCAGGCCGACATCCAAGATATCCTCCCCGACGATCCGTCGGCGGGCACGTTCCTCCTCGTCGACGCGAAGGGCGAGCGGCTGATCCACGCCGCGTTCGATCCTTCGCGGGCGACGCTGCGCGCGACCGGAACGACGTCGCTCGCGACCGCCGCCTTCCGCGCCGTGCCGATGTGGGGCGTGTGGCTCGACGAGGCGCGCGCGGACCGCGCCGGTGGCCGCGAGTAGCGGGCGCGCGGCGTCGGACGGCTCGCGTCGCGCCTTCAGCGCCACGCCGGCGCGTAGTCGGCGCCGGGGTGGAAGGTGAGATTGCGGACGTGGGAGCCGTCCGGGCGCATGACGAAGACGTCGGAGTCGCCCTCGCGGTCGGAGACGAAGACGATCGACTCGTTGTCGGGAGACCAGCCCGCGGAAACGTTGACGGCCGGTGCTTCCGAGCCGGGCATCCACGCCGGGGCATTGCCATGCGTGAGCTGCTGCTGGTCGGAGCCGTCGGCGTTCATGACGCACACCTCCGCGTGGCCGTCGATGCGCGCGAGATAGACGAGGCGCTTGCCGTCGGGCGACCACGCGTTCGAGCCGAGGCCGTCGTAGCGATCGTTGTTGGTGAGGCGCGTCGGATTTCCGCCGTCGACGTCCATGACGTAGATCTCGGCATTGACGTCGCGCTCGGAGACGAACGCGATGCGGCGACCGTCTGGAGACCAGTTGGGCGAGTAGTCCCAGCCCGGGTGGCGCGTGAGGTTGCGCTGGTGCCCGCCGTCTGCGTCCATCAGGTACACTTCCCAATCGCCGTCGTCGCGGTCGGTCGAGAACGCGATCGTTGCGCCGTCCGGCGACCACGCCGGCGAGTGCTCGTCGGCGTCGGTGTGCGTGAGCCGTCGGACTTGCGTGCCGTCGGGACGCATCGAGTACAGCTCCCAGTTGCCGTCGCGATCGGAGAGAAAGCTGATGCGGGTGCCATCAGGCGCCCAGAGCGGGAAGTCGTCGTGCGCGCGGTGATGCGTCAGCCGGCGTGGGTTCGAGCCGTCGCTGTGCATGACGTAGATTTCGGCATTGCCGTCGCGAAGCGAGGTGAAGAGAATGCCGCTGGTTGCGTACGCGGCGGTTACCGTCGACTGGCGCGCGGGCGCATGCGGGCGCCTCGTGGCGAGCGGCGAGCCCTCGCCTGCGCCGGTCGTAGTGCCCGCGAGCGCAGCGACCGCAAGCGCTGCGATCGCGACGATCGCGCGCGGCGACACACGGGAGTGCGGATGTCGGCGGTGAGAAGCTGGCCTGGGGTCGTTAGTCACCTGTGCGTTTCCTTTCTCTCTCCGCGAGCGGGTTCTGTAGCACGAAACGATGGGCGTGGTGGAGGGCCGGCTGATGCCAGCGATGCGCTTCAATTCCTGACGTCGACGCAGACAATAAGGCAATAAGTCGCTTCAAAATGGAGCACGCGAGGCCTTGTACAAGTGGATTTGTTCATCGCGTCGACCATGGGGGTGTAAAAGATCGGCGTTGTTGACGTGGACTCAAGGACCCTAGCGACAGGAGGACATGGCTAATGCGTACTGTCATCATGGCCTGCATCGGTATCGGTATCGTCATTGTGGGCGCAACTACGTACGGAACCGCAGTGGCTGGAGCCACGGGGCAGGGCGGGGGATTTGTGGCGGAGGTGTTATAATAGCTGCACGAAGCGACAACGGCAACTTGGCCACCGAAGCGCTCTCGTCAGACAACAAGGGCGTACAGGCGACGCTCGATGGCCGACGCATTCTGGTGAGCAAAGATGTCGGAACGGATCGCTGGGCTATCGCAGCAAATGTCGACGACAACACTCTCAGTGGGAACGTATTTCGCACTGCAGGTAGTCCGCCCGCATTTGTCTGGTGCGAGCAGACGGGGGACGACTTCAACCCTGATATCAGAAAGCGTGTGGCAACATATGCATGTTTTGGATCGGACGCATGCCCTGCGGTGCCTTGCGATCTGGGCGCACAGTGGGTGCTGATCAATGACAATGTGCAACTGCAAGGGGCGTTCTTCTTGCCGTGAGCTACCGCGCTTTTGAACTGGTTCGCTTGGTTACGGACAGTCGTCGAGTAGCGGAAGTGTCGGAGGATTGCGAAAGGGGAGGGGCGACGCGAACATCGCCCCTCCCTTCTCGATGACTATTCGACGACGGTATCCGCGCCGGCGCCACCGAGGAGCTTGTTGTTACCCTCGGTATCGACGAGCGTGTCCGGACCGGTGCGACCCCAAAGGATGTCATCACCGGGACCGCCGGTGAG
>JBGPOW010000210.1:0-7888 GCA_041488235.1 Binatia bacterium | reverse complement strand
GGCGCGCGCCGCCTCGTCGGCGAGCTCCTGCTCGCTCGCCTGCTCGACGACGCCGTCGAACCGCTGCAAGGTGCGAATCGCGCGCCGCACGCTCACCGGGTTGCCGATCTGGATCGCGCTCGCGAGCGTCTCTTGCGCCGCAACCGGCTCGAAGCTCTCGAAGTGCTTCACGTACGAGCGGTAGAGCGGGTTTGCGTTCTCCGCTTGCGCGACGCAGATGCGCGGCAGCTTCTGGATGAGGCCGAGCTCCTGCATCATGAGAAAGCCCTTGCCGAGCGCGCTCACGTTGCCGAGGTTGCCGCCCGGAATGATGATCCAGTCCGGAACCTCCCAGTCGAACTGCTGCACGATCTCGATCGCGACCGTCTTCTGTCCCTCGATGCGAAGACTGTTCATCGAGTTCGCGAGGTAGATCCGCTTTTGCTTGGTGATCTCCTGCACGACGGCCATGCAGCCGTCGAAGTCGGTGTCCAGCGACAGCACGAGCGCGCCGTTGGCGAGCGGCTGCACGAGCTGCGCCGCCGAGACCTTGTTGCGCGGCAGGAGGACGACCGCCGGAATCCCGGCCGCGGCGCAGTACGACGCGAGCGCCGCCGAGGTGTCACCGGTCGACGCGCATGCGACGGCGTCGATTGCGCCGCCGTCGGCAATCATCTGCTTCACGACCGAGACCAGCACGGTCATGCCGAGGTCCTTGAACGACCCGGTGTGGGAGTTGCCGCACTGCTTGACCCACAGGTCCTCGACGTGGAGCTGCTTCCCGTAGCGATCCGCCCAGAAGAGATTGCTGTTGCCCTCGTACGTCGAGACGATGTTGTCGTCGTCGATGAAGGGCATCACCCATTCCTTCTTGCCCCAGACGCCGGAGCCGAAGGGATAGGCGTTGCGCTGCTGACGGTCCTCGAAGAGCCGCATCCAGGCGGCGGGGGCTCGCGTCTTCAGGGCGTCGAGGTCGTGGTGCACCTCGAGCAGGTCGCCGCAGGTGGGACAGCGATAGATGATCTCGAGAAGGCTGAACTGCCCTTCACAGCCGTTGATGCAGCGGAACCACGCATTATAGCTCATGACTCGAGAAGCTTCCGCCACCCCGCCAAAAAATGCAAATTCGGCGTCGTATCGGGCGTGGCAGTCAGAGCAAATTCGGGTGTCGTGTCGGGGGTGGTAGTCAGAGCCAGCCGTGCGCGCGCAGGACGATCACCCACGCGAAGCCGGTGCCCCAGCGCGTCGGGTCGAGCCACGGGTCCATGGCGCCGATGAGTGCCAGCGGTATCGATACGGCGTAGGCGATCCAAAAGAGGCCGCGCGTGAGCCGGCCGCGCAGCATCCCGTACGCGTCGGCGAGAAAGACGTAGAGCATCGGGATGAAGAGGCAGAACCACCGCACGCCGTACGCGTTACCGCCCGGGTCGGCCGACGTCACGAGGTAGTACGCGACGAGGACGATCGTGGGCACCAGCGCGAGACGCGCCTCGACGCGATGCGGATGCGTCGCCGAGACGGCGATGCGTGCGACGCCCCACACGACGAAGAGCGCGAGCGGTGTGAGCGCGAAGAGCCCGCGATAGCCGAACAGGCAGAACGCGACGTAGCGGGCGAACTCCGTGAGCGATGCGTGCGGCAAGGCGCTGCCCGCGAGGTGTGCGCGGTCCGCGAAGTACGACCCCGGGTAGTCGAAGAGGCGCGGCTGCAGCGGCAACGGCAGTGGGCTCCCGGAGAGCGCGATCGCGTACGCCGCGTAGGCGACGATCGCTGCGCCGCTCACGACCGCGAAGACCAGCGCCGCGGCACGTCGTCGCCGCGAAGACGACGCCGCGTCGCTGCCGGCGGCATTGCGCGACGGAGCGTGTACCCGGGTGTCGCCGGAAGCGCCGCGCGGCCGCGCGTCCGGCCACGCGACATAGAGGAGGAACGCCGGCAGATAGAACGCCGCGCCGTGGTCCGTCAGCGCCGCGAAGCCGAGCGCGAGCGCGCTCGCGGCGACGCTCGCCAGGCCGCCGCCGAAGCGCCGCCAGTGCCACAGGAGAAGAAACGCGACCAGGAGCGCCGTCGCCGAGGGTGGGTGATTCGAGAACGTGACGCAGTAGGCGGTGTTCAAAGTGCCGAACCCGATCGCGACGATCGTCGCCGCCTGCCAGCGTGGATCCGGCACGACGCGTGGCAGAAACCAGGCGAGGACGGCGAGACCGGCAACGGTCGTCGCGCCGATCGTGAGCAGCGTCGTCCAGTAGTAGGCGCGCGGCAGACTTCCGCGGAACGTGATGCCGAGCGCGCGCTCTGCGGCGTAGACCGGGACCGCGGCGAACGCGAGCGCCGGCGGCTTGTCGGAATAGAACTTGCCGTCGATCCGCGCGACGTCGCCCGTGTAGCGCGACATCTGCGTGCCGTCGACCCACAGATGACCGTGTTCGACGATCGCCTCCACCATCGCGAGCCGCGAGGCGTCGTTCCAGCCGCCCTGGCGCGTGTGCGTCGCGACGACCAAGAAGAGCGCCACCGCCGCGAGCGCCGCGGCGACGGGCCAGCGGCTCACGCGCGCTCCACGATGCGGTCGTCGTCGTCGCGGCGGCGCGCGGTCGCGAGGCTCGCGAAGACGCCCGCCGTTGCGCCGAGGCTCACGAGCGTGAGCGCCCATTCGCGCGGCCGGTCGATGTCGCGCAGCGCGCGCCGCGCCGCTTGCCGCTCCGGCGGAAACACTTGCTCGTTCGGCAGGACGTGGACCGCCAGCAGGTGCGCCCACTGCCAGCAGAGGATCTGGAACGTCGTCGCGACGAGCATCACCACCGCGCTCGGAATCGCACGCGGGACGAGGCATGCCGTGGCGATCAGAAACGGCGCCGCAAACGCGGTGTACGTACTGTGGACACGCGTCGGAAACGTCACTGCGGCGAGCGTCACGAGGGTCGCGAGCGGGATGAACGCGAGGCACCGTCGTCGCGGATCGCGCCGCTCCCAGCGGCGGGTGATCGCGAACGCGACGAGGAGGCCCGCCACGAGGAGCACGCTTCCCCACGTGTCGCGCGCGACGCCGAAGAGCGGCGCACGCGAGTCGAGGACGCCGTTCACGAGCAGCTCCGCGTACCAGACATTGAAGGTCATCATCGTCGACCAGTGGAGGTTGTAGACGTAGTTCGCGAGGTACGTCGTCCGTAGCCAGGCGACGCCGGACGTGACCCAGAAGGGCAGGGCGACGACGTTCAGCACGGCAAGAGCCATCGCGCCTCCGGCGACCACGCGCAGTCGCGGCGTCCGGAACGCAACTGCGTACGCCCAGAGCGGTCCGAGGAGCAGCGCCGACGGCTTGAGGGCGAGCGCCAGCCCCCAGAGCGCGCCCGCGAGGAGCCAGCGCTCGCGCCCCATCGCCCACACCATCCAGACGGCGGGCGCGAGGATCCAGCTCTCGGTCTGCCCCCAGAACGGCCCGTCGGCGAGGAGCGGGGGCGCGAGCCACGTCGCGGCGAAGGCGAGCGCCGCAACGGTCGGTGTAACGGCGTCCGCGACCAACGCCGCGACGCCGATCGCCGTCACGAGCTCGCCGATCGACGTGCTGATCGCGAACACGCCGCGCGCCGCGAGGGTGTTCGCGACGCGCGACGGGTCGAGCGCGGCGAGAAGGCGTCCTTCGGCCCAGAACACGTACGCGGCGAGGGGCGGATAGTTCAGGCGCTCGCCCGTCCCCGACGTGATCTCCTGGCGCTGGCCGTCGATGTAGGCGACGGCGGGACAGGCGCCGGGCGGCCGCGAGTAGAGCGCGAGCACGCCGGCATCGACGGCCTCACGGCCCCAGCAGACGTAGTCGACGTGATCGCCGAGGAATCCGTAGCGCGGCGCCAGCGCCAGCAGCCACACGCGCGCGGCGATGCCGAGCAGCACTGCGACGAGGACGATCGTGCGCGGTCTCGGCATCGATGCGTCGATGCCCCGACCTTCGACGCGAAGTCAACCGACGCGTTTGACCGTCCGCGTCGGCACGAGCCGGAGGCCGACGAGTCGTCTGCGCGCGAGGATCGCTCGCGCGGGATGCCGGACACGGTGTGGATCTTCCGTATTCCGAACCGCTGCACTCGAAGTGGCTCGCTCTTTATGCGCGCGCAGACGACCCGTCGGCCTCCGGCTCGCACCTGCGGCGCTGGCCGAACGCGACGGCCGTGGCAGCGATCCCGACGAAGTCGTCGCCGTCACTCGCGCGCTCCGCCGTTGCCGCCGCGCTTCGCGATGCATGCGCTGAGTTGAACGCGCGCCTCGGAACTACGGCGTCGGGGAGGCTGGGAGCGGTGGGTCGTTGGCGCGCGCGTAAAGAGCGAGCCATTTGGCCCACGAACGGTTCGGAGTACGGAAGATCTAAACCGTGTCCGGCAACCCGCGCGAGCGATCCTCGCGCGCCAATGACCCACCGCTCCCAGCCTCCAGTGCGCGAACGTTTCGCGCGGCCGCTGAACGTCCCTCGCGGCTGTCGTGGGCGCTTGCGTGTGTACCTACATACGTGTAGGTAGGTGCACCATGTCCGGCATTCGGCCCGCCCGCGAGCGCCCCGACGACACCCGCGAACGCATCATCGAAGCCGCGCAGGAGATCTTCGCCCGCGACGGCTTCGTCGGCGCGAAGATGCAAGAGATCGCCGACCGCGTCGGCATTCAGCGCCCGAGCCTTTTCTACCACTTCAAGAACAAGGAAGCGCTCTTCGTCGCCGCGCACGAGCAAGTGTTCGCCCGCATCGAGCCGATCTTCCGCGAGAGCCTCGTCCCCGACGGCGACCCGTTCGCGCAGCTCGATCGCGTGACGCGCACCGTGCTCGCGATCATGGCGGAGGAGCCGGGCTTCGCGCGCATGGTTGCGCGCACCGCCGTCGACCGCCATCCGGCGGCGCTGCACATCGTGCGCGGCTACTTGCAGCCCTTGATCGACTTGTCCGTCGATTTCGTCCGCCGTCACCAGCGTCGCGGCGTCTTTCGAGCGGACGCGGACCCGTTCTTCTTCACGCTCAATAGCTGGGGGGCGGCGCTCATCTATTTCACGGCGCGCGATCTCCTCGCGCCGTCGCCCGCGGCGAGCGGCGCGAACGACCGCGAGCGCTTCACGCGCAGCCTGCTGCAGATGGGGAACCGCGCGCTCGCGCCGAGCGGGCGCCGCTCCGCCGCGACGAAGCGCGCGTCGGTCGGCGTGAAATCGGTGGCGAGCGGCGGCGGCGCGGCGCGACGCGGCCGCAGCTGATCACGTTCACGCGTATCGAGGAGATCCCGATGGAACGCACGATATTCACCGCCGAGCACGAGCTTTTCCGCGAGCAGTTCAAGAAGTTCTGCGCGCGCGAGGTGACGCCCAACATCGAGCGCTGGGAGCAGCAGCGCATCGTCGACCGCGACGCGTGGCGCAAGGCCGGCGAGCAAGGCTTCCTCTGCCCGCAAGTCGACCCGAAGTACGGCGGCTCCGGCGTCGACTTCACGTACTCCGCGATCATCGACGAGGAGATCATCCGCGCCGGGTCGTCGGGGTTCGCGCTCTCGCTTCACAGCGACATCTGCGTGCCCTACATCGACAGCTATGGCACCGACGAGCAAAAGGCGCGCTGGATTCCCGGGTGCGTCAGCGGCGAGCTCATCACGGCAATCGCGATGACCGAGCCCAACACCGGCTCCGACCTCGCCGCGATCAAGACGTCGGCGATCCGCGATGACGGCCACTACGTGTTGAACGGCCAGAAGACGTTCATCTCCAACGGCATCCTGTGTGACCTAGTGATCGTCGCCGCCAAGACCGATCTGCAGTCTACGCACGGCGGCGTGAGCCTCTTCGTCGTCGAGGACGGGACGCCGGGATTCGAGAAAGGCCGCAAGCTCGACAAGATGGGCATGCACTCGCAGGACACGGCCGAGCTCCACTTCAACGACTGCCGCGTGCCCGTGACGAACCTTCTCGGTGGCGAGGGCAGCGGGTTCTACTATCTCATGGAGAAGCTGCAGCAAGAGCGCCTGGTGTGCGCGATCGGCGCCCAGGCGGCGGCCGAGATCGTCCTCGAGGAGACGATCAAGTACACGCAGGAGCGGACGGCGTTCGGCAAGCCGCTCTGCAAGTTTCAGAACACGCAGTTCAAGCTCGTCGAGATCGCGACCGAGATCGAGCTCGGGCGCGTCTTCGTCGACCGTTTGATCGCCGAGCACGTCAAGGGCACGCCCATCGTCAAGGAAACGAGCATGGCGAAGTGGTGGGTGACCGAGATGTGCAAGCGCAACATCGACCTGTGCCTGCAGTTCTACGGCGGGTACGGCTACATGGAGGAGTATCCCGTGTGCCGCGCCTACCGCGACGCGCGCATCCAGACGATCTTCGCCGGCACGACGGAGATCATGAAGATCATCATCGCCAAAAGCATGGGCCTTTGACCAAGGAGAACCGAGAGATGAAGCTCGACACAAAAGTGTGCGTGATCGGCGTCGGCATGACGAAGTTCTACAAGCCCGGCGTCATGGACTATCCGGAGCTGAGCAAGGACGCAGGCGAGCAGGCGCTGAAGGACGCCGGTGTCGCCTACGACCAGGTGGAGCAGGCGTACGTCGGCTACGTCTACGGCGACTCGACGTGCGGCCAGCGTGCCGTCTATCAGCTCGGCCTGACGGGCATCCCGGTCTACAACGTCAACAACAACTGCTCGACCGGCTCGACCGCGCTCTACCTCGCGTACCAAGCGATCGGCAGCGGGTTGAACGAGTGTGTGCTGGCGCTCGGCTTCGAGAAGATGGAGCGCGGCTCCCTCGGCGCCAAGTTCACCGACCGCACGAACCCGATGGACCTGCACGTCAAGGTCATGCTCGAGCGCCAAGGCTTCGAGCAGGCGCCGCCCGCGGCGCAGATGTTCGGCGGCGCCGGGCGCGAGCACATGCAGAAGTACGGCACGACGAAGGAGCAGCTCGCCAAGGTCGCGGTGAAGAACCGCCGCCACGCCGTCCACAACGAGCGCTCGCAGTTCCGCCAGGCGTCGTCGCTCGAGGAGATCCTCGCCGCGCCGCTCGTCTTCGAGCCGCTCACCAAGTTCCAGTGCTGCCCAACGAGCGACGGCGCCGCCGCCGCGGTGCTCTGCTCCGAGGAGTTCGCGCGCAAGCTCGGTGTCACGAACCCGGTGACGATCCTCGGCATGTCGATGACGACCGACTTCCAGACCACGTTCGACCCGCCGTCGATGATCAAGATGGTCGGCCAGGATCTGACGCGCGCGGCAGCGAAGCAGGTGTACGAGCGCGCCGGCCTCGGCCCGGAGGACGTCGACGTCATCGAGCTCCACGACTGCTTCACCCCGAACGAACTCATCACCTACGAGGGCCTCGGCCTCTGCGGCGAGGGGGAGGCCGGCAAGCTCATCGACGACGACGCGACGACCTACGGCGGCACATGGGTCGTGAACCCATCCGGCGGCCTGCTTTCGAAAGGCCACCCCCTCGGCGCCACGGGCCTCGCGCAATGCTTCGAGCTGAACCAACAGCTCCGCGGCCAATGCGGCCCCCGCCAAGTCGAAGGCGCCAAGACCGCCCTGCAACACAACCTCGGCCTCGGCGGCGCCTGCGTCGTGACGATGTACCAGCGCGCCTGACGACGCGAACGGCCGGCGCTCGGCGGATCCGCCGCGCGCCGGCCGCAGCCGCCGATCACGACGGGGCGCGCGCCGCGGTCCCGCGCGCTGCGAAGCAGCGTCGCGCTCCCCTCGCCATTTCCCCGTCGACGGTGTACCTGCGTCCGTCCACGACCGACCCGGACGGGCGGGCGAGCGCACGTGTCTGCACCCGTCGTGCGGAAGAGGGTAAGTTTTCGCACCACGGGTGCAGATACGCGCGCTCCCCCGCCCGTCCGGGTCGGTCGTGGACGGACGCACGTACACCGTCGACGGGGCAATGGCGAGGGG
>JBGPOW010000209.1:0-7915 GCA_041488235.1 Binatia bacterium | reverse complement strand
TACCAACGTCGGCAGCGACGCCGACAACTGCGGCGGGTGCGGCAACTTCTGCTTCGGCACGTGTCGCGATGGGCAATGCGAGAACGCGACCGTCGAGTGCGGTCTCGGCACGCCCAACCTCTGCACCTGCGGCACGACGACTCGCTGCACGAGTTTCCTCACGGATCCCGACGACTGCGGGGGGTGCGGCTATGCGTGCTTCGTCGGACAACGATGTGTGCGCGGCGCGTGCGTCGGCTGCACCAGCGTGAGCGCGCCCGACGAGTGCGGCACGCTGTGCACCAACTTCGAGAGTGATCCCCTGAACTGCGGCGGGTGCGGCACCGTGTGCGCGAGCGGGCTTTGCGTCCAAGGCGCATGCCTCGACTGTGCGGTGAGCACGCCGAACCAATGCGGTGGCGTCTGCACGAACGTCCTCACCGACGCGACGAACTGCGGCGCCTGCGGCAACCTCTGCCCCGGCGTGAATTGCGTCGATGGGCAATGCGCCGGCATCGTCTGCGGCGCCGACACGCCCGACGCGTGCGGCAACCTCTGCACCAACCTCCAAACCGACCGGACGCATTGCGGGACGTGCGCGCAGGACTGCGGCGGCGGCGCGTGCGTCGAGGGCACGTGCGTCACGTGCGGCGGCGGCACCCCGGATCGCTGCGGCAGCACATGCACCGATCTCGCGACCGACGAGCAGAACTGCGGCGCGTGCGGCAACGCGTGTCCGGCGGGAAGCTCCTGCTCAGGCGGAAGCTGCGTCGCGCCGACGTGCCCTGCGGCCCAGGTCGCGCGGACCGACGTCTTGCAGGCGAGCGGCGCCGCGGGCGTCACGTGCGGCGGCGACACGCCGGATCTCTGCGGCACGGAATGCGTGAACCTCCAGACGGATTCGTTTCACTGCGGAACGTGCGACACGTTCTGCCCCGACGGGCTGTGTCTCGCGGGAAGCTGCCGGGGATGCTCCGGCGAGACGCCGAATCGCTGCGGCACGGCATGCACGGACTTCTTCAGCGACGCCGGCAACTGCGGCGGGTGCGGCATCGGCTGCACCGGCGGCGACGTCTGCGTCCGCGGCGTCTGCCAGCACGGCGCCAATTGCGGCGGCGGGAACACCAACACGAACATCGATCCGCAGAACTGCGGCACGTGCGGTCACGTCTGCTCCACGGGGCCGTGCGCGCAGGGGAACTGTCAGATGCTGCACTGCCCCGCCGCATACAACAAGGTGTGCAACGGCGTCTGCATCGATCCGTACAACGACTCGAACAATTGCGGCACGTGCGGCCACGTCTGCGAGAGCGATCTCATCTGCGCACAGACGTTCGCGGCGCCGTTCGGCGGCGGCGCATGCACCCTTTGCAACAATCCGACCCCCGACGACTGCAACGGGCTCTGCGCGGACCTCTACGACGATCCCAACAACTGCGGCACCTGCGGTCATGTCTGCCCCAACGACCTGACCTGCAGGAACGGTAACTGTAGCACGTGCAGCGCGTACGACCCGTTGCTCCCCGATCAATGCGGTCACTCCTGCACCTCCTTCGCCGAGGACCCGTCCAACTGCGGCGCATGCGGAAAGGCGTGCGCCGCCAACGAGTTCTGTTTCCAGCAGACATGCACCCAGTGCAGCGACCTCGCACCGACGCAATGCGCGGGATTCGGCAACAGATGCACGAACACGCAGCTCGACCGGCTGAACTGCGGCGCATGCAACCACGTCTGTGAGGAGGGGCAGCAGTGCATCGCCGGCAAGTGTCACAGCTGCGCGACCCCGAACGGATGCTCCTGCAGCAGCCCGACTCTGAACGCGTGCGGCACCACCTGCGTCGACTTCTCGAGCGACGCGAGCAACTGCAGCGGCTGCGGCAACTCGTGCGGCCCCAACGCGTGCGTGAAAGGCCGGTGCGATCCGGGATTCTGCGGGACCTTCAAAGTGACGGACTGGACCGGGACCATCGGCGAGACGAGCAGCAACCTGTGCGGCGGCGATGCGATTCTGGCGCTCGACGGCGGCGTGACGAGCTTCTTCACCCTGACGCCGTCGCCCAAGGTCCCAGGCGGATGCGACGTTGGTGGCGTGGTGATCCTCGCCCAGGACGGCGCGATATGCGGCGTCTGGGGCGGTCCATGGGCCTGCAGCGGCACTGTCGACGCGACCGGCGCCATGAGCGTCAACTGCTCGTGCTTCACGAAGATGCCCGTCAACGGCACGTTCCAAGGCTCCGGCTATTCGGGAAGGTGGAACTTCTTCAAAGCCGGCAAGGACGGAAACGGCAACCCCGTCTCCGACACCGCGAGCGGCTCGTTCACCCTCGATCGCGCACAATGACGCGACCGCCGGTGATGACATAGCCGTGCTCGCGAAGCAGAATGCGGCCGCGGAGGAATTCATGAGCGTCGCGGTCAACGGCATCGCCCACATTCAGCTCACCGTCAACGATCCGGAGCGCTGCATCCCGTTCTGGGAGAAGCTCTGCCATTTCCTCGAGATGAGCACGCTCATCAAAGGCGACGGCGTCGTCTACTGCATCGGCAGCCGCACCGGGATCCTCGTCCGCGGCGCGCCGCGCGATCGCGACCCGGTGCGCTACGATCAGGATCAGGCGGGGCTCCATCACTTCTGCTTCCGCGCCCGCAACCGTGAGGACGTCGACGCCATCTACCGCTTTCTCGTCGACGAACTCGACGCCCACATCGTGCACCCGCCCGAGGAGGCGTCGCACTTCGCGCCCGGGTACTATTCGGTGCTGTTCGAGGACCCCGACGGCATTCGCGCCGAGGTGAACTTCGTCCCCGGCAAGGGCCACCTCGGCGACGGCGGCCGGCTCGGCCCGGGCGGTGCCGGTCCGGGGGACCGCTACGGCAGCGGCGGCGTCGGGTGACGTCGCCGCGGAGGGAAGCGCCCATGATCGAGGCGACGCTCAACTATCTCGCGCCGATGGCGGAGCGGCCGGCGTACTACTTGTCCGAGCCGCCGCCGGGGACGCCGTGGCGCAACACCAAAGGCGATCGCCGCCAGCTTCCGATTCACGACGCGCGCGCGCTCGCCCCCGCGCCGTCGCTCGACGTCGAGGGCTTCGCGCTCGTCCCGCTCGCGACGACGGTCGATCTCTACGACACCGCCGCGCTCCGCGAGCGCTACTACCCCGAGGTCGAGCGCCGCGTCGCGCAGGTGACCGGCGCGACGCGCGTCGTGGCGTTCGATCACAACGTGCGCTCGGCGACGGTCTCCGGTCGCAACGCCGCGGGTGTGCAAGGGCCGGTGCGCTACGCGCACAACGACTACACCGAACGCTCGGCGCCGCAGCGCGTGCGCGATCTCCTCGCCGCCGAGGCGGAAGGGTTGCTCCGCCGTCGCTTCGCCGTGATCAATGTGTGGAAGCCGATTCGCGGCCCGGTCGAAGGCGCGCCGCTCGCGGTGTGTGACGCGCGCACGATCGCGCCCGTCGACCTCGTCGCGACGGATCTCCGCTACGCCGACCGCAGCGGCGAGGTCTACTCGCTACGCTTCAATCCCTCGCACCGCTGGTTCTACTTCCCGCGCATGCGGGCCGACGAGGCGATGCTCCTCAAGTGCTTCGACTCGGACGCGGGTTGCGCCCGCTTCACGGCCCACACCGCCTTCGACGAGCCGTCGACGCCCGCCGATGCCGTGCCCCGCGAGAGCGTCGAGGTACGGACGCTGGCGTTCTTCGCGTCGTAAACGACTCCGTCAGGGGGTGACGATGTCGTCGCCTGTGGCGGCCGTCAGCGTTCGCGTGTGTCGCCGGCGGGCGCGACGACGTCGTACTCGTTCTCGAGCACCTGGATCATCCGGCGGCGCGCCTGCTCGCGCGTGAGGCCGTAGAAGCGCGGCGCGACGGCGCCGCGCTCGGGCTCGCCGCGCTCGTCGAGCTTGGTGAGGGTGCTCGTCCAGTGATCGCCCTCCTCGACCACGTCGAGGGCATAGCGCCCACTGCGATCACCCTGTTCCTTCCGCGCGACCAAGATCTCTCGCGACACTGCCACCTCCGGCGTTGCGTCGCTTCATGGTGGCGCAGATCGTGACGATGTCAATCGCTCGCCCCGCATGCCGCCGGATCTCATCGCAGCAGGCGCCGACGCTCAACGACCGCGGAGGTCAGTCGCTCACCGGACTCGGGTGAGGCGCGCCTCGGAGTTCCGGGAGACGAGCAACCGGCCCGGCGGGGCGCTGACCGATGTGCCCCAGGGAGGCTGCAGGCAGTGCACGCGCCAGCGGCGCGATGCTATCGTCGCGGCGTGGGCATCATTCGTCGGCGACATGCCGAGTTCCGCTGGGAAGGCGTCGCGATCGAGGACTATGCGCCGGCGTCTGGCAGTCTGGTCACGAAGCAGGTCCTGATCGGCGCCGCCGACGGTGCGCCGAACTTCGCGCTGCGCTATTTCGAGGTCGCGCCGGGCGGCACCTCCGCGCTCGACCGCCACACGACCACGGAGTGTTGATCCTGCGGGGTCGTGGCGTCGTCCGCCTCGGCGACGAGCGGCACGCGATCGCGATCGGCGACGTCGTCTACGTCGCGCCCCACGAGACGCACCAGTTCGAGAACTCGGGACCCGAGCCGCTGGGGTTCCTCTGCGTCGTCGGCGCCGCGCGGCCACGCAGCTGAGTGTGCGCTACGCTGTGGCCCTGCGCTCGCTACGCCACTGGAGATTCACGGCGAAGCGCCACGGTCACGACCGCCGGCATCTTTTCCTGCTGCTCGCACCCGTCATCGTGCTCTTCGCTGCCGGCGTCATCGGCACCGCGTTCGCGCCCGTGCTGCTCGCGCGCGCACCGCTGCTCTTGATCGCCATGAGCCCGCTCTTCCGTCACCTCGTGCTCGCCTCGAGCAGCATCGACCCGGTGCCGTTCGTCGCGGTCGCGATCGTACGCTTGTTCGCGGCGGATCCGTTTCTGTACGTCATCGGCCGCGAGTACGGCCCGGAGGCGGTCGACTGGGTGAAATCGCGGTCGCGCGCCGCCGGTCGCGTGATGCGCTTCGCGGAGCGCGCGTTCGCCCGCGCCGGCGTGTTGGTGCTCTTCGTGTCGCCGGGCCCGCTCGTCTGTCTCCTCGCCGGCGTCGAGCGGATGCCCCTCACGACGTTCGTCGCCGTGAACCTCCTCGGTACGGCGACCGCCGTGCTCCTCATCCGCAGCTTCGGCATCACCTTCGCCGCGAAGCTGGAGCTCGTCCGCCAATTCATCGCCGCGAACATCGTCGGCTTGACGATCGTGTCGGTCTTGCTCGTCTTGGCGCGGATCGCCGCGAAGCGTCGCCGCCGCGCTCACGCCTGAGGGACGCACGACAACGGCCGAGCGTCGGTGTCACTAGCGCCCGACGAGCTCGTATTCCGTGCGGCGGAACTTCCGCGTGCGCGCGCAGTACTCGCTGGCGAAGCCCGGATAGAGCGAGTGGTTCTCGCCATCGGGGCTGAGATACCAGCTGCTGCAGCCGCTCGACCACACCATGCGCTTCATGCGCCGCTGAATGGACGCGTTGTAGGCGTCCTGGACCTCCTGCCGCACGTTCACGTAGCGCAGGTCCTCGGCGAGGAGCGTGCGCACCGCCTGCAGGATGTAGGCGATCTGCGACTCGGTATAGACGAGCACCGAGGTGTGCCCGGGACCGGTGTTGGGGCCCATCATGATGAACCAGTTCGGAAAGCCGGACACCGTGACGCCCTTGTACGCGACGCCGCCGGCGCTCCACGCCTCGGCGAGCGTCGTGCCGCCGAGACCGACGATGGGAAACGGCGCGGTCGCGATGTTGAGGTGAAAGCCGGTCGCGAGCACGATCGCGTCGACAAGGTGCTCGCGGCCGTCCTTGGTCACGATGCGATCGGCGCGAACCTCGGCGATTGCGTCGGTCACGAGCTCGACGTTCTCACGCTGGAAAGCGGGCCAGTAATCGTCCGAGATCAACATCCGCTTGCAACCGAATTGGAATTTCGGGCGCAGCTGGGCGCGCAAATCGGGATCGGCCACGCAGCGCCGCAGGTGGCGCTCGGACATGCGCTCGCCGACGCGCGAGAGCCGCGGCGAATCGAGAAAGATGATCGGTCCCATCGCCTCGCTCAACCAATACAGCACGAGCCGCCGCAGCTTCAGCATGAGCGGGAAGCGACGCAACCGGCGCTTCGCGCGCTCGCTGATCGCGAAGTCGCGCTTCGGCACCACCCACGCCGGCGTGCGTTGGAAGACGCTCAGCTTGCCGACGATCGGCGCGATCGACGGCACTACCTGCACGGCGCTCGCGCCGGTACCGATCACGGCGACGCGCTTGCCGGCGAGGTCGTACGCATGGTCCCAGCGCGCGGTGTGGAAGAGCGTGCCGCGGAACGTCTCGAGGCCGGGGATATCGGGAAGCTTCGGATCGACGAGACCGCCCATGCCGGACGCGACCGCGCGCGCCGTGACCGTGTCGCCGCGGCTCGTCCGCAGCCGCCACACGCCGGCGGCGTCGTCGAAGCGCGCCTCGACGATCTCGGTGTTCAGCCGCAGGTGCGGACGCAGCTCGTACTTCTCGACGCAGCGGAGGAGATACGCCTGGATCTCCTTCGACTCCGCGAACATCCGGGTCCAGTCGGGGTTCTGCTCGAAGGAGAACGAATACACGTGCGACGGGACATCGCACGCCGCGCCCGGGTACGTGTTGTCGCGCCACGTCCCGCCGATCTCGCCCGCGCGCTCGAACATCACGAACGAATGGATGCCGGTCTGCTTCAGCCGGATCGCCATGCCGATCCCGGCGAAGCCGCTGCCGATGATGACGATCGGAAAATCGGCGACGGCGGCGGTGCTGGACGTCGACTGCGAATCGGGTCGGCTTTGCGCGTACAGCATGCGTACCTCGGCGAGGGGTTGACTGATCGGGCAGTGTAAGCAAATGATTACTACAGTCAAGAGCCCGTGACACCATCGTGACGCTGCCGCAACGCCATCCCACGCGCGACGTGTTGATCCGCGCCGCGCTCGCCCTCTTCTCCGCCGAGGGTTATCGCGGCACGACGATTCGCAAGATCGAGGAGGCGGCGGGCCTCACGCCGGGCGCGGGCGGCATGTACCGGCACTTCCGCTCGAAGGAGGAGCTGCTGCTCGCCGCCGTCGACCGCTATCGCGCCGACGTCGCGTCGTTCATCGCGCGCGCGCCGGAGGTCATGGCGCTCGGCGACGTCCGCGCCGAGCTGCTCGTCGCCGCCAAGCTGTCGCGCGAGTTCAACGAGCGCAACGACGCCCTCCTACGTGTCCTCATCCTCGAGCAGCGCGCGATCCCGAAAAAGGCGCAGCGGTACTTCCAGGACGCCTGGGAGGAGGGCTACACACTGTACGCCCGCTGGCTCGCCACACGCCTCGGACCGGGCACCGACGTCGACATCGAAGCGGCCGCCATCCAACTCTTCGGCTCGCTCGCGCATTACCAGGTGCAGGTCGAGACCTTCGATCATCCGCCGCTCGCTGTTGAGGTAGATCGCTACAGCGTCGCCTGGGCCGACCACTGGACCGCCTTCATCACCGCCGCCCGCGACGCGGCCGCGCGCACGCCACCCGCGGAGAGACGCGCAGCCGCGGCGGCCGCGCGCCGACGGCATCGCCAGCGTCGTTGACTCGTCGCACTCGCATTGTCGCGGGCGGACGTGGCGGTCGTCGGCTGCACCCGACGTGCGCGATAAGGTTCATTGCGCACAACGGGTGCAGCCAACGACCGCCACGTCCGCCCGGGACGCCGCGAGTGCGACGCTCAACGACCCTCGCGATGCCGCCGCCGCGCGACGGCCCCGGCTGCGCGTTGGCTCGCAGCTGCCGTACGGCGGCCTGCGGCTGCCACGCGGGCGGCGGTGATGAAGGCGGTCCAGTGGTCGGCCCAGGCGACGCTGTAGCGATCTACCTCAACAGCGAGCGGCGGATGATCGAAGGTCTCGACCT
>JBGPOW010000208.1:0-7949 GCA_041488235.1 Binatia bacterium | reverse complement strand
GCCGCGTTCTGCGTGTACGTCAGCCCGGGTGTGCCGCCGCGCTCGCCGATCGGCAGGCCGAGAATTCCGGCGAGGACGACCTGGTGCAGCGCGGTCACGTCGAGCGCGCGCAGCACCGCCGGTGTCGACGCCGGAAAAGGCAGCGCGTCGGTCGCCGCCGTCAGCAGCCAGAGCGAGTCGGCGCCGGCGACCGCGGCGCCGAGGCGAACCGTCGCCGCCGCGTCACCGACGTTCAATCGCTCGAGGAGCCGCGTCATCCCCGCCTCCGTCCACGGCAACCGATCGACGCGGAACTTCGCGGCGAGCGCCCGCTCGAGGTCGTCCGCGGCGAGCGCCACCGACGCGAGGACCCGGTGCGTCGGCAGCACGACGAGCCCCGGATCCTCCATGCGCGTCAGATACGCGAGCACGTAATCGTAGGACGCAGCACCCGGCGGCGGCGCCGCGGCGCCGAGCGCGGCGCGCGTCTCGTCGCGGTAGCGCAGCGCCGTCTCGTAGCGATGATGGCCGTCGGCGATGAAGACGTCGCGCGTCGCGATCCGGTCGGCGATCGCCGCGAGCGCCGCTGCGTCGGTGAGCCGCCACACGCGGTCGCGCGCGCCGTCCTCCCCCTCGAGATCGAGGTCGGGCTTGCGATCCGGCAGCAACGTCGCCATCGACCAGTCGGGCGCCGAGACCAACCCGAAGATCGGCGACAGCGACGCGCGGCAGGCGCGCAGCAGCGCGAGGCGGTCGTTCTTCGCGCGCTCGAGCGTCCGCTCGTGCGGCCGCACCCTGCCCGACTCGAAGCTTTCGAGTCGCAGCGCGCCGATGATGCCGATGCGCTCGCGCAGCTCACCCGCGCGGGCACGAAAACGTTGCGCGTAGAGATACAGCGCGGGAGACGGATCGCGGGCCAGCACGCCCGATTGCCGCCACTCGCGCAGCGTCGCCGCCGCGGCGGCGTACGGGTCGGCCTCGCGACTCAGGATCAACCGCACGACGTTCTGTGGGCTGCGCGCGTAGAGCGCCGCCTGGTGCGTCGGGTCGATGACGTCGTATGGCGGCGCGACGACGCGGGCGACGTCGCCGACGACTGCGGGATCGTACAGGAGTCCGCGAAAAGGGTTGAGCGTCGCCACCGCGCCTCGTCCTCAGGATGGAGTCTCGAGCGGAAAGGCGCCGAGCACGTCACGGAGCGCCTCGCTCGAGACCGCGCCCGCCCGTATCACCCGCGCCCCGTCGTCGCCGACGAGTAGCACGGTGGAGCCGGAGCCGCCAGCGAGCACGCCACCGTCGAGGTACACGTCGACCGTGTCGGCGAGCGCGCTGCGCGCGGCCGCGAGATCGCACGCCGCCGGCTCGCCGGCGCGATTCGCGCTCGTTGCCGTGATCGGCTCGTCGATCGCCGCCGCGAGCGCGCGCGCGATCGGATGGCTCGACACGCGCACGCCGACGCGACCCGTACCGGCGGCGAGCTCCGCGGGCAGATCGTCGCGCGCGAGGAGGACGAGCGTCAACGGACCCGGCCAGAAGCGTTCCATGAGCGCGGCGGCGACGCGCGGAACGCGCGCGACGACGCGCGCCGCCATCGCGCGGTCGGCGACGATCACCGATATTGGCTTCGCGGAGATCGGCTTCGCGCCCTCGCCGAGGCGCGCTTTCAACGTCGCGACGCGCCGCACGGCGGTCGCGTGCAGGGCACGTGCGCCGATGCCGTAGAAGGTCTCGGTCGGATACACGACGAGCCCGTCGCCGGTGAGCGCGGCGACGGCGTCGGCGAGCGCCGCGTCCTCCGCGGCCGCGGTGTCGCCGTGTCCGCTACCAGGCGGCCGCCCGCGACCCATCTGTCGCGTCACACCACGGTCTCACGCCGCGGGCGCTCCGCGCCCTCAGCGCTTGGCGACCGCGCCCGCACCGCGTGTCCGCGCCGCTTGCAGCCGGCGGTCCTTCTCGGTGACGCCGGCCGCCATCTCGCGCTTCAACGTCGCGAGCCGTGCCGCGAGCGCCTTGTCGTCGAGCGCCAGGATCTGCGCCGCGAGGAGCGCCGCGTTGTCGGCGCCCGCCTTGCCGATCGCAAGCGTGCCGACCGGCACCCCGGCCGGCATCTGCACCGTCGCGAGCAGCGCGTCGAGGCCTCCGAGACCGCTCGCGTCGAGCGGCACGCCGAGGACCGGCAACGTCGTGTGCGCCGCGACCGCGCCGGCGAGATGTGCCGCGGCACCGGCGCCGCAGATGAGCACGCGGTAACCCTGATCGCGCGCCTCGCGCGCGAAGCGCGCCGTCTCCTCCGGCGACCGGTGCGCCGAGAGCACGCGCGCCTCGTGCGCGATCCCGAGCGCGGCGAGACGGTCGGCCGCCGCCGACATGACGGGCCAATCGCTGTCGCTGCCCATGAGGATCGCGACGCGCGCGCCGCGCTCCGCTCCGTCTTCTCCTTTGCGCTTGCGATTCACCGTCACCTCCTCGTTCTTCGTCCGCGTCAGCGCGGCGTCGTGCCACCGCGGCGGCCGATGTCCCGACGGTACTGCATGCCCGCGAAGCGGACGCGCTCGACGCCGGCGTACGCGTTCGCGACCGCGTCTGCAACGTCGCTGCCGATCGCGCCGACGGTCAGCACGCGGCCACCGCTCGTCACGACGACGGCGTCACGCAACGTCGTTCCCGAATGAAAGATCACGCCGCCTTTCCAACCGTCGAGCCCGGTAATGGGATCGCCCTTCATCGGCTCGTTCGGGTAGCCCTTGGCGGCGAGCACCACGCCGGCGCTCGCCCGCGTGTCCCACTGCGGCACGTGGCTCGCGAGCGTTCCGTCGGTCACGGCGAGAACGAGGTCGAGCAGATCGGAACGCAGGCGCAACATGAGGACCTGGCACTCGGGATCGCCGAACCGCACGTTGAACTCGAGGACCTTCGCACGTCCGCCGTCGACCATGAGGCCGGCGTAGAGCACGCCGCGATAGCGAATGCCGTCGGCGGCGAGGGTGGCGATCGCCGGTCGCACGATCTCGTCCATCACCGCGCGCTCGAGGGCGGGGGTCATGAGCGGCGACGGCGAGTACGCGCCCATGCCGCCGGTATTGGGACCGGTATCGCCGTCGCCGAGACGCTTGTGGTCCTGCGACGACGCGAGCGGCACGACCGCGTCGCCGTCGGTGAGCGCCATGAAGGACACCTCCTCGCCCGCAAGGAACTCTTCGATGACAACCCGCCGTCCGGCGTCACCGAAGGCGCCACGCCGCATGCTCGCATCGATCGCGGCCTGCGCCTCCTCACGTGTCGCGCACACCGCGACACCTTTCCCCGCCGCGAGCCCGTCCGCTTTGACGACGAGGGGCGCGCCGACCTCGTCGGCGTAGCGCGACGCCGCCGCCGCGTCGTCGAAGACGGCGTGATGCGCCGTCGGCACGCCGGCGCGCGCCATCACGTCTTTGGCGAACGCCTTGCTGCCCTCGAGGGCGGCCGCGGCGCGGCAGGGGCCGAAGCAACGCAGGCCGGCGGCGGCGAAGTCGTCGGCAATGCCGCGCACGAGTGGCAGCTCGGGGCCGACGACGGTCACGTCGATGCGCTCGCGCAGGGCAAAGTCGCGGAGCGCGGCGACGTCGTCGGCGGCGATCGCGACGTTCTGCGCCAGTGCGGCCGTGCCGGCGTTCCCCGGCGCGCAGTAGAGGGCGCTCACGCGCGCGCTCTGCCGCAGCTTCCAGAGGAGCGCGTGCTCGCGCCCGCCGCCGCCGACGACGAGGACGCGCATCAGTGCCGGAAGTGCCGCTGCCCGGTGAGGATCATCGCGACGTCGCGCTCGTTCGCGGCGGCGATCACCTCGGCGTCGCGGATGCTGCCGCCGGGCTGGATTACCGCGCGCGCACCCGCCTCGGCGACGACGTCGAGCCCGTCGCGGAACGGGAAGAACGCGTCCGAGGCGGCGACCGTGCCGGACGTGGGAAGGCCCGCGTTCGCGGCGCGCATCACGGCGAGGCGCGCGGAGTCGACGCGGCTCATTTGCCCGGCGCCGACGCCGACGACTTGGTCGGCGCGCGCGAGCACGATCGCGTTCGACTTGACGTGCTTGCAAATGCGCCACGCGAAATCGAGCGCGGCGAGCTCGTCGGCGCTCGGCTTGCGCGCGGTCGCGACGGTACACGCGGCGACGTCGACCTCGGCGAGGTCGCGGTCCTGCACGAGGAAGCCGCCGACGACGCGCTTCACGTCGCGGCTCCGTCCCGCCGCGCCCTGCCACGCACGACGGCTCGCCGCGAAGAGATCGTCGGCGTCGGCGAGATCGAGCGTCAAGAGCCGCACCTGCTGCAGGCGCTTCGAGCCGCCGAAGAGTGCGAGCGCGCCGGCGGCGATGCGCGGCGCGATCACCACCTCGAGAAAGAGATCCTGCATTGCCTCGGCGGTCGCACCGTCGAGCGTTCGGTTGAACGCGACGATGCCGCCGAAGATCGACACCGGGTCCGACGCGCGTGCTTTCGTGAACGCCTCGACGAGCGTCGCCGCGGTGGCGACGCCGCAGGGGTTCATGTGCTTGATCGCGACCGCCGTCGGCGCACGGAACTCCTTCACCAGCTCGAGGGCGGCGTTGGCGTCGACGATGTTGTTGAACGACAGCTCCTTCCCTTGCAGCTGCCGCGCGCTCGCGACCGACGGCTCCTCGAGCGGTACGGCGTCGCGGTAGAAGGCGGCGCGCTGGTGCGGGTTCTCGCCGTAGCGCAGGTCTTGCGCTTTCACGCCGACGAGGCGCGCCGACGGCGCGAACGGCTCGTCGCTGCGCGCCGCTGCGAGGTAATCCGCAATCGCGCCGTCGTAGCGCGCGGTCGTGGCGAACGCTTTCTCGGCGAGACGGCGATTGGTCGCCGCCGAGACCGCACCGCTCGCCACGAGCTCGGCGATGATCGCCGGGTAATCGTCGGGATCGACGACGACCGTCACGTCGGCGTGGTTCTTCGCCGCCGAGCGCACCATCGACGGTCCGCCGATGTCGATGTTCTCGATCGCCTCGTCGAAGGCCGTCTCCGGACGCGCGGTGACGGCCTCGAATGGGTAGAGGTTCACGACGACCATGTCGATCGGGCCGATCGCGTGCGCGCGCATCTCCGCCTGGTGGCGCGCGTCGTCGCGGCGCCCGAGGATGCCGCCGTGGATACGTGGATGCAGGGTCTTCACGCGCCCATCGAGGATCTCGGGTGAGCCGGTGTAGTCGCTCACGGCCGTGACCGGGATGCCCCACTCGGTGAGCGCACGCGCCGTGCCGCCGGTCGAGAGGATCTCCACCCCGCGTGCGGCGAGCGCGCGCGCAAGCTCCTCGAGCCCGCGCTTGTCGCTGACGCTCACGAGCGCTCGCGTGATCCGTGCCATGTCTCCTCCTCTCCCGCCAGAACCCGCGGCACGCGCGCGCCGACGCGCGCGACCAGTTCGTACGGAATCGTCTCGGCGCGCGCCGCCACCTCCTCGACCGGCAGCGCGCCGCCCCAGAGCACCACCTCGTCGCCGACGGCGGCGTCCGCGACGTCGGTGACGTCGATCATCGTCTGGTCCATGCAGACCCGCCCGGCGACGGGCGCGCGCGCGCCGCGCACCGCGACCTCGCCGCGGTTCGAGAGCGCGCGCGGGTAGCCATCGGCGTAGCCCACCGGCAAGGTTGCGATCGTGCTCGGGCGGCGTGCGACGAACGTCCCGCCGTAGCTCACCGCGACGCCTGGCGCGATGCGCCGGCAGGCAACGATACGCGTGACGAAGCGCATGGCGGGCTTGAGCGACGCGGCGCCGCGGGACGCCGGTGACGGATGGATGCCGTAGAGCGCGAGCCCAGGTCGGACGGCGTCGAAGCGCGCGCGCGGCGTGGTGAGCGTCGCGGCGCTGTTCGCGGCGTGCACGATCGGCGGCCGCAGATGCGCATCGGTGAGCGCGGCGACGAGCCGCTCGAAGTCGGCGACCTGGCGGCGCACGCTCGCGTCGTCGACGGACTCGGCGTTCGCGAAGTGCGTCAGCAACCCTTCGACCGTGATGCCGTCGACGTCGAGGAGGGCGCGCAGCAGCGCCGGCGCGTCCTCGGGCGCGACGCCGAGCCGACTCATGCCGGTATCGACCTTGACGTGGATGGGGACGACGCGTCCCGCCGCGCGGGCGTGCGCAGCGAGCACGCGCGCGGTTTCCACGTCCCACACGATCGGCGTGAGCCGCGCCGCGACGACGCGCTCGTGCTCGGCGGGATAGACGCCGCCCAGCACGATGACCGCACCGTTCAACCCCGCGGCGCGCAGCGCCTCACCCTCGGCGGCGGTCGCGACGGCGAAGCGCTCGGCGCCGGCGCCGTGCAGGATGCGGCCGACGAGCGCGAGGCCGTGGCCGTACGCGTCCGACTTGACGACCGGGAGCACCGCCGCGCGGCCGCCGGCGATCCGCGCCAGCTCGGCGAAGTTGTCGGCGAGCGCGCGCCCGTCGATCTCGGCGACGGTCGGCCTCGCCTGACTCTGATGCTCCATGTGACGGACTCGGGGGAAGAGCCGCACGCTTACCGTACGCCTTCCGGGTTGTAAAGTTGCCGCCGTTCGGAGCTCGGACGGCACGGAAAGTTGTAATGCCGCACCGAACCGGGTAGCGTTTTTCGGTGCGCGTCACCGTCAACGGCGAGTCGCGCGAGCTCGACGCGGATCTCAGCGTCGCGGACCTGTTGCAGTCGTTGCACCTCTCGGCCGGCCGCATCGCGGTCGAGATCAACGAGGAAGTGGTGCCGCGCGACGCCTACGGCGAGCGGCGCCTCGCCGCCGGCGATCGCATCGAGATCGTGCATTTCGTCGGCGGAGGCTGAATGACCCATCACATCGAGCAAGAGACGCTCGACGACCCGTTCGTGCTCGCCGGGCGCTCGTACCGCTCGCGGCTGATCGTCGGCACCGGCAAGTACCGCGACTTCCGCGCGACGCGCGACGCCGTCGAGCGCTCGGGCGCCGAAATCGTCACCGTCGCGGTGCGACGCGTGAACATCACCGACGCCGGTGCCGAGAACCTGCTCGATTACCTCGACCCGCGCCGCTACACGATTTTGCCCAACACCGCTGGCTGCTACACCGCCGAGGACGCCGTCCGCACGTGCCGTCTCGCGCGCGATGCCGGCGTCGGCTCGCTCGTGAAGCTCGAGGTGATCGGCGACGAGCGCACGCTCTTCCCCGACGTCGCGGCGACGATCGCGGCGGCGCGCACGCTCGTCGCCGAGGGCTTCCAGGTCATGCCCTACGTCATGGATGATCCGGTCGCATGCAAGCGGCTCGAGGAGATCGGCTGCGTCGCGGTGATGCCGCTCGCGGCGCCGATCGGCTCCGGGCTCGGGATCCGCAACCCGTACAACATCCGCATCATTCTCGAGCAGAGCCGGGTGCCCGTGATCGTCGACGCCGGCGTCGGCACCGCGTCGGACGCCGCCGCCGCGCTCGAGCTCGGCTGTGACGCAGTGCTGATGAACAGCGCCATCGCCGGCGCGCAGGATCCGCTGCTGATGGCCGAGGCGATGCGTCTCGGCGTCGAGGCCGGACGGAAGGCCTTCAAGGCGGGACGGATCGCGCGCAAGCTCTACGCCACCGCCTCGAGTCCGCTCGACGGTCTCATCCAGTAGCCACGTGACGCCTCTGCGCTGCATGCTGGTCGTGAGCGCCGCCGACGTGCATGCGCGGGCGGCCGCGATCGAAGCGGCGCTCGCCGCCGGCGTCGACACGATCCAGCTCCGCGACCGCACCGTCGCGGGCGGCGCGCTGCTCGCCGCGGCGACGCATCTCCGGGTGTCGACGCGCCGCCACGGCGCGCGCCTGCTCGTGAACGACCGCATCGACGTCGCGCTCGCCGCCGACGCCGACGGCGTCCATCTCCCCGCCTCGTCGTTCGTGGTCGCCGACGCGCGGCGCCTCGTCGGACGGGACCGCCTGGTCGGCCGCTCGGCGCACGCCACCCATGAGGTCGCGGCCGCGGTGCACGAG
>JBGPOW010000207.1:0-7962 GCA_041488235.1 Binatia bacterium | reverse complement strand
GCCCGGTGTTCGTCCACCAGTCGCGCGGCGATTCACCCGGTGACGGCACCATCGCCGCCAACATCACCAGCAGCGCGACCGGCAGCCGTTCGCACACCAGGGGTGCGGTGAATCCGGCCAGCGATTGCGCCACGAGCACGAGGTTGGTGCGATCGCCGATCGCGTCGACGACCACGTCGGCATACTCCGTGAGGCCGGCCGAGTCGTCGTCGCAGGGCAGGTCGGGCGCGACCACGTCATGGCCCCGCGCGCGCAGCTCGGGAGCCACCCGATGCCAGTACCACGAGTCGGACCGGCTCCGTGGATCAAGACGTAGGTCGCCATGCCGATTGGCCGTGCGCCGAAGCGCGCCTCACTTTCCTAGTAGCTGCGACGCCGCGATGATGTCGAGCGGAAGCGACCGAAGGAGGCCGCGATGAATCACCCGCCGATCGTCTCGCAGCAGGAGTGGCAGGACACGCTCGAGAAGCTGCGTGTGAAGGAGAAGGCAGCGACGCGGGCGCGAGACGCGCTCGCCGCACGCGGATGACCTCGACGGTGTTCGGTGTCACTCGATAGAAGATGAGGAATCGTCGAAATCCCGGCACGGGCCATACGCGGACCGCGTGCAAGTCTCCGCGAACCGTAGGAGCGGAGCACACCAACATCGGGCATGGTCCGCAGACGCTCGAAGGATCCTCGAGGGCGATCGCGTAGCGATGCGCGACGGCCGGGCGTTCCCCTGCGAGGTACGCGACCTGCTCCGCGATATCTCTTCAGCTGCGCGCCGCTGAACGAGTCGCCGTCCCATTCCGCCCCTTCTTCCGCTTGTCGTCGGCGACTTCGTCGATGAGCGCGTGCAGCCGCTTGAAAAACGTCTTCGGCGCCACCCGACTGCGCGGGCTCTTCAGACCTTCGAGCAACCGCGCTTCCAGTTCCCGGCGGGCACCCTCGTCCTGATCCTTCCGGATGAGGTGGCGCAGAAACTCGGTTGGGGTGCCAAAGCCCCCCGCCTTCGTGCGGTGCCGCACGTAGTCGAGAAGCTCCTCAGGCATCGTGACATTGAAGGACTTCATAAAATCACTCTACCACGGCACACCGGATTTCGCCATTATTCGGTCTCGCAGTCCACGCCATGGCTGCAGGCTCGCCGTCGAACATGTGCTAGCGATGCTCGCCGCGGGCGACAGCGTCGAAGCGATTTGCCAGGGCTATCCGTGGCTCGAGCCGGATAATCTCTCGTCACGAGTCAATCGACTCCACGGTCCCAGCGGGTGTCCTCCCATCCGCGGATTACCCCGTTGTCGCCGCAGGCGGGGCAGTGCCATGTGATGGCGGCACCAGCAGGTTCGAGGTCTGCAACGATTTCGCCGCGGCATCGCAGCCTGCCTGGGCTTCGCGGACAGGGGACATTGGTTCGGGGTGCTCGGTCCGCTCCACGACCTGTTACCCAGCCAACAATCGAGCCGAGGAAGAGGGCGAGATTTAGCGCCGGCGCCGGCATGGTGGCCGCGAGACTGCCAGTCTCGTCCAGGTAGTGCCGCATATCCGTGACCCAGGTTTTGTTCACCGCACCTCCTCGGAACGGCAGTCAACTCGCAGGAACCCGTGGCGCCCTCGTCATGCTTCCGCGTCTTCCTCGGTCGCCCTCCGGCGGGCTGCGTGCCGGATGTGAAGGACGGTGACCGTGTCCTTCCCGATGACGAAGAGGACGCGGTAGCTGCCGACAATCAGGTGACGAACCTCCACGCCGAGAGCGACGCTCTCGGGGGCCACCGGGCACCGCTCGGGGAATGTCGCGAGACTTCGCGATTTCTCCAGGAGCATCCGGCGCCATCGCGCCGCCCGGCTCGGGGAGTCCTCGCGGATGAAACGGTAGGCCTCGTTAAGCTCTTCTTCGGCCTCGGAGAGGATGACGACGTGATACGTCACGCCCGCTTCCGCGGACTTTCATACTTGCGGGCGAGGTCATCGAGGACCTTAGCCAGTGGTCGGCTTTTCGCCCCGCGCGAGACCGCCTTCAGCCGCCGCTTCAGAATCTCGATCGCCTCGGCTTCCGCCGCCTGGTTGAGGAGCTTCTGGTAGGAGCGCGCATCCTGCACGACCAGTTCGGCTTTCCCATTCACGGTCAGCACCTCGGGGTTGCCCGACCGCTTCAGCCGTTTCAGGTGCTCTTTCGTGTTGCGCTGAAAGTCACTCAGAGAATGGATGTTCGTAAGCTGAACCATGGCGCTGTCTCCTGTCAATTTACAGTGAATTGCATGATGCCATGCAAGGGCTGCCGGCGTCAACGGAGCGCTTGATGACGTCCCGACAGACGCCCAGTTTGACCAAAGGCGATGAATCTTACAGGAGACCCGTCAAGTCAGCCGCGAGAAGGATCGCCATTAGTGGCCGAGAGCGACGAAGACAAGCCCGGGGTGATCCTCGACTACGACGCGGAGGGCAATCTCGTCTCGCTCGAGATTCTCGACGCCTCGAAACGTGTTACCGACGCCCAGAAAGTCGAATACCGCGTCGATCGAGCCAACCTGGATCGTGTCCGCGAAGTGTCGCCGCATTGACTTCGACGTCCGCGTGTAGGATCGCCCGCTACACTCGCTCGCATTCCCGCATGTTGCGGCACGTGAGAACGACGGCACACTCGTCGCACTCGACTTCCGGACGTGAGATCCGCAGGCACGCACGGATGTCCGTGGCGGAGCGGATTCACTCCGCCAACGACGCCCGTCGTCCCGAAGGCCTTCGCCGCAAATACAAGCGCATGCGCGCGACGCGCGCGGGCTTCTTCCGCGGCACGTGCCATCTGTTTTGGGAGGACTGGCCCCGGGCGTCGTCGCTCAATGGCGCGCCGCCGGCGTGGAGCTGCGGAGATCTGCACTTCGAGAATTTGGGGGCCTACAAAGGCGCCAACCGTGTCGCGTACTTCGACATCAACGACTTCGACGAGGGCGCCCTGGCGCCGTGCACGTGGGACGTCACGCGCTTCGCCACGAGTATTCTCGTCGCGGCGCAGGACCGTGAGAGCGACGCCGGCGTGGTACTCGCCAAGCGGTTCGTCGATGGCTATGCGGCTACCCTCGCGGCCGGAAAGGCGACCTGGGTCGAGCGCGAGACGGCAGTCGGGCTGGTGCGTGCTCTCCTCGAGTCTGTGTCTCGGCGGTCGCGGCGCGCACTCCTCCGCGAGGAGACCGACCTCGAGGGCAACCGCCGGACTCTTCGCATCCAAAAGAAAAAGACCATCGCGCTCACGCCGAAGCAGCGCGCCGAGGTGTTCGCGCTCGTCGGCACGTTCGCGCGGAGGCAGGAGCACGCAGAGTTCTTTCGCCCGCTGGACGCGGCGTGGCGACTGGCCGGCAATGGCAGTGCGGGCGTCGAACGGTACGTGCTGCTCGTCCGCGGTAAGGGCTCGCCCGATGGCAACTGTCTCCTCGACCTGAAGGCCGCGCGGCCGACGGCACTCTTGCCTTACCTCTCAGTCCGCCAGCCCGCGTGGACGACGGACGCCGAGCGGATCGTCGCCGTGCAGACGCGGCTTCAAGCGGTGCCGCCCGCTCATCTCATGGAGCTCAGGGCGCAAAAAAAATCGTTCGTGTTGCGAGAGCTGCAGCCGGAAGAGAGCCGGCTGAATATCGCTGGGAGCGATCTGCGCTTCGCGGACTTCGAGACGATCGCCGATACGATGGCGGGCGTGATCGGCTCGGCGCACCTGCGCGCGACGGGCCGTGGCGGCTCGGCTTCGGCCGACGAACTGATCGCGTGCGGCAAGACCTCGAGCTGGAAGCGCCAGGTCCTCGCCTATGCTCGCGACTACGCGGAACGCGTCGATCGCGATTGGCGCCAGTTCACGACCGCACTCGCGGACGGGTTCTTTCGCGATCAGCTGCCCGCAATCGACGACCAACGACGCCCCGCCAGATAGTCGGACGCTTGGGCCGCCCGGAGTCCGCGCTACCTACTCGGCGTCACTCCCCGCGATACCCCCTTGCAGGGCGCAGCGGATGGGGGTACGAATCGGAACGGATTGTCTCTCCATTCGTACCGGCCCGGCGCCGCGCGAACGGCGCCGGGCCACTCTCCTCGAAGCTAGCGGTCCCCTGCGATTGTTGCGCTCGCTCTCCATCCGAGCGCCGGGCCCCGCGCGGGCTACAAGGAAGTCACTCGCCTCGGCATCTGTGCATTCCCCTCGAGCTCGAGGGCGATAGTCCGGGGCACCGGCGCGGCCTCCCGGGCCGCGCCGGTGCTCCTCTCCGCGCCGGACCCTTCCCGCGGTGCCATCCACTCAGAGGCAGGGCGCGGGCGGCGGGGATGTGAGTCCATATCGTGGTCTCAGCGAGTAAACAAAATTTGTTTCGTTGTCAAGCAAGAAAAGATTAGATTCGCTACCCTACGCGTGCGATGCAACGCCGGAGCACCGTCCCGAAGGGGATCAAGGACATCTTCTACGAGACCCGGGTGCTGAGCGGCCGCGAGTTCACCGTCAAGCGCTTCGCCAAAGAGGTGCTCGACGGCGCCGTCGACCCGGTGATGCTCGGCTACATCGAGAAGGGAAAGCGCTTTCCGAACGAAGCCTTGGTGCGACGTCTCGCGGCCGCGCGCGAAGAGTCCGCCGAGCCGCTCCTCGCGGTCCTCTATCGCGATCGCATGCTGATTTCGATGCGAAGACGTACTGCGCCTCCGGCGTCGAGGCGAACACATCCACGCTGCAGGGCTCGGCGGTCATCATCCAGGAGCCGAGCGCGCCGCTCGAGTGCGACGGGCAAGCGACGAACAATCAGTGCACCGCCTCGTTGGACTTCGCGACGGTCGGCTTCGCGAAGCCGAGCAGCTTCCTCGCCGCCGTGAGCGACACCGAGAAAGGTCCGTGGACGCTCGTGCCGCTCGCCGTCGGCGACGACGTCACGGCGCCGCACACGGTGTCGATCACGGTTCCAGGGACTCCCGGCGCCCCGCCGGCACACGTGATCGCGGCCGTGCTCGTCTACCTGGACCGCGTGCCCGACGGGCTGCCGCAGACGAGCGCGCATCTCGCCGACTTCGGCGCCGATTTCATGTACGTGAGCTCGCGCCTGAAGATCGTCGTCCCGCAGTAGCGCTCGCCGCGCGCCGTTGCGCGCCGGCGCCGCCGGCCGCGTACACGACGCTGCCGTCCTGGATCGTATCGATGATCGCCGCCGCGACCGCGGGATCGAGCGCCGGGCAGCCCCAGCTGCGGCCGATGTGCCCCGACTGCGCGCGGTGCGCCGCCGTCACGTAGGCGGCGGGATGCATCACGATGCGGCGCTCGACGGCGCGATCGTTGATGCCCGCATCGAGGCCGACGAGCTCCAACGAATGGCCGTGAGTGCCGCTGTAGGTCTGCCCGGTGAGAAACGTTCCCAGGCTCGAGCGGCGGCTCGCGAGATCGTTGCCGAAGCGCACCGCGCGCTCGGGATCGCCGTCGGTTGCCGAGCCGCGGCCGTGCGCGACGAGCTCGTGAAAGAGCACGCGCATCCGATCGGCGTCGAGGACCCACAAGCGGCGCTCCGACGCCGGCAGCGAGTAGTCGATGACGGTCAGCATGTGCGTCCGGACCAGCCCCGCCTGCTCGACGCGGTGGTACGCGGCGAGGGCGACGTCCAAGAGCTCACGCCGCGGCAGGCCGTCGTCGAGCGTGCCGGCGCTCGCGCTCAGCGGCGCGAGCGCCGCGACGACGAGCGGTATCGCCGCCGCGACTGCGACGACGAGCGGCGTGGACCGTAGCGACGCGGCACGACGGAGCGACATGCGTCCCGCACCAAATCACGAAACTATGCAGCCGAACAACTGGAAATTTGCGGTCCCAACTCAGGCGGCGAGCTTCCGCTTCATGACGATCAGGATGTGGGTGACCTCCGCCGAGATGCGCGCGTACTCGCTGCTGGCGCCGATCGCGATGTCCGCCGTGACGTCCTCGCCCGCGTCGGCACGGGCGACGACCTCCGCCGCCGCGGCGTGGAACTTCGCGTGACAATCGGCGAGCACGGCGAACGCGGGCACGTGCCCGTACGTCGCACGCCGCTCGTGGATCCAGCGGCCGAGGTCGCAGAGATCGTCGTGTGCAATCGTCGCGGGATCGAGCGATTCGTCGGGGTGGATGACGTAGCAGGCGAGCTTCATCTTCCACAGCTCATGCGCTCTGATCGCGTCGTCGAACTCCATCGCACAGCGCTCCTTCGGCGTTCCACGCTGAGTGACGCCGGCTGCGGCGACAAGATGCGATTTCTCGCGCGCGACGCTTCTTCCGTCGCCGCGCATCGTCGATGCCGGCGCTCGCCCGCTGTCGAGCTGATCGTTGTCACGTCGGCGCACTCGCCCATGCATCCGCGACGCGCGGCGGCATGGCGTCGTACGAGGCGAGCAGGTAGAAGCGCGCCGTGAGCCTCTTCGCGCGCTACGTCTGGGCACCCCTCCTCGACTTCGTCATGCGGCAGGAGCCCGTCATGCGGCAGCGCGAGAAGGTCGTGCCGCTCGCGAGCGGTCGCGTGCTCGAGATCGGCGTCGGCTCTGGGTTGAACCTCGCCTTCTACGATCCCGCGCGCGTCGAGGAGATCTGCGGTCTCGACCCCGCCGTCGAGCTTCAGGACCGTAGCCGAGCGCGCGCTGCCGCCGGCACGCTCACGGTGCGCCACTTCACGGGATCGGCGGAGGAGATCCCGTTCGCGAGCGACGCGTTCGACACCGTGCTGACCACGTTCACGCTGTGCTCGATTCCCGACGTCACGCTGGCGCTGCGCGAGATGCGCCGCGTGCTGAAGCCGTCGGGACGGCTGCTCTTCGCCGAGCACGGCCTCGCGCCCGACCCGGCCGTTGCGCGTTGGCAGACCCGATTGAACCCCGCGTGGCGCATCCTGTCGCGCGGCTGCAACATGAACCGGCCGATCGCATCGCTGCTGCGCGACGGCGGCTTCGCGCCGACGTCGCTGGAGACGCTCTATCTGCCCGGGCCGCGCGTCTTGAACTACCACTACTGGGGCGCCGCGGCGCCGGCGTGAGCGCGTCGCGTTGACGCGCTCGCTGATCTGCTCGGACTGGATTGGGTCAAGTTGCGAGCCAGACGAGGCGCGAGGAAGCCGGGCCGCGCAGGCGTAGCAGCGCTACGCCGAGCACGCCCGGCGACCGAGCAACGAAGTATGGCGACGCAAATTGACCCAGTCCCTCAGCGCTCGAGGCCGAACCACGCACCGTAGCGGTCGAGGAGCGACGGCGCGAGGCCGTGCAGCGCGGCGATCACGCGCACGCTCCCCGGCACGTAGACGCGCGCACGGCGGCGCTCGACGGCGCGCAGCACCTTTTGCACGACGGCTGCCGGCGGAATGCGACGGCCGCGGCGCAGAATCGGCGGCAGGTCGGCGCGTCCGAGGAGCGGCGTGTCGATGAGCAGCGGAAAGACGACGGTGACGCCGACGCCGTCGCGCGCCAGCTCGGGCCGGATCGCGTCCGAGTAGCCGGTCACCGCGAACTTCGCCGTCGAGTACGCGGCCAGGCCCGGCCAGCCGTGCACCGCCGCCGTCGAGGCGAGGTTCACGATTTGGCCGCGCGCGCGGCGGAGCCACGGCAGCGCGGCGCGAATCGTGTTGGCGGTGCCGAGGAGGTCGATGCGCAGGACGCGCTCGAACTCCTCCGCGCTCTGCGTCGCCCAGGTGCCCGGACCGAGAATGGCGGCGCAGTTGACGAGCAGGTCGAGGCGGCCGTCGGCCGGGAGCAACGTGGCGAGCGCACCTGCGAGCGCCGCGCGGTCGGCGACGTCGGCGGTCGCGCTCGCGACCGCGCTGCCCGCGTCCGTATGCTCGGCGCTGGTCGCGTTTCCGGCGGCGGCACGCGCGTGCTCGGCGCTCGTCGCAAGGCCCGCCGTGTCGACGTCGACGAGCAGGACTCGATCGCCGCGTGCGGCGAGCGTCGTCGCGAAGCAGCGCCCGATGCCGCTCGCGGCGCCGGTCACGAGTGCCGTACGCATGCGCCCCT
>JBGPOW010000206.1:0-8022 GCA_041488235.1 Binatia bacterium | reverse complement strand
GGTGGTGGTCGCTGCCGGTTTTTTGCTTGCGGGTGTTTTTGGTTCTGTGTGCTTTTTTGCGACACTTTTGGCTGGTTTATCTTTTATTCAGTCGGTTCCTGTTCGGGCCTCCTCAACATCGCGGCCCCGGTCCCCCCCCGCCGCTCCAATCGTGGTCTTCGAGGACCGCGCCGGCCGCACTCACCACGACGAATGCGCCTTGCGTTCCCGACCCGTCACACGCTATCGTGCCCACCATGCGCGTTGCGGCGCGCGTTCGCTATCGATACTCGATAGGCCGTGGGGAAAGGGGTGGTGATATGAGCATCCGCGCATTGATGGTGGCCGTCGGACTCTCGGTCGCGCTGTCGAGCGTCGCGTGGGCGCAGCCCGGAACCGTGTTCATCGAAGGGCAGGGCGGCGCGATGATCCCCGTCGGCGACTTTCGCCACGACCAGAACATCGGCGGCGCCTACAGCATCGCCGCCGGCTACGAGATGGTCGAGTTCCTCGATCTGATGCTGCAGTTCACCCACAGCTTCAACGACAACGACAACAGTCGCGACACGTTTTCGGGCCCGGGATTCGTCGGCCACTCGAACGAGACCAATCAGACGTTCATTGTCGGCCTCGGCCCACGTCTCAATTTCTTGCCGTCCGACTATCGCGTGCGCCCCTACGGCCTCTTCCAGGTCGAGTGGGATCACTTCGCGTATTTCAACCAAGTCGATTTCAATCACCACACGCTCATCAGCGACGACGATCAGGACGCGTTCGGGGTGCAAGCCGGGCTCGGCATCGAGGGCACCGTGTTCGAGCTGTACGAGCACCACAACGACAAGTACCCTCTGCTCGAGCTGACCGTCGGCGTGAACGGCAGCTACCACCACGCCTTCCAGCCGGGCCGCCCAGACAAGCAGTTCGTCACGACGCTCGGATCGGTCGGCGTTCGGTTCTAAGCCCGCGGTGATCCCGTCGCCCTCGGGCACGCGGCTTCCTGCCTGGGCGGCGAAGAAGCGCGGTATCTTGCACGAGGCACGGCCGCTGCGCCGTGTCCTGCGCGACATCGGCGTGCGCACCGTCTGCGAGGAGGCGCGCTGCCCGAACATCGGCGAGTGCTTCTCGCGCCCGACCGCGACGTTCATGATCGCGGGCACGCGCTGCACGCGGCGTTGCGGGTTTTGCGCGGTCGACACTGCGCGACCGGCGCCCCTCGATCCCGACGAGCCGCGGCGCATCGCCGAGGCGACGCGGCAGATGGCCCTGCGGCACGTCGTCGTGACCGCGGTCGCGCGCGACGACCTCGACGATGGTGGCGCGGCGCACTTCGCGGCGACGGTTCGTGCCGTCCGCGCGGCGGCGCCGAGCGCCCGCATCGAGGTTCTGACGCCCGACTTCAAGGGCGAGGACGCGCCGCTCCGGACCGTGCTCGACGCCGCGCCCGACGTCTTCAACCACAATCTCGAGACCGTCGCGCGGCTCTCCCGCGCCGTCCGGCCGCAAGCGAGTTACACCCGCTCGCTGGACGTCCTGGCGCGTGCCAAGGCGCTGCGGCCGTCGGTCGTCACGAAGTCGGGGTTGATGGTCGGTCTCGGCGAGACCGCGGGCGAGGTGCGGACGGCGATGGCGGATCTCCGCGCCGTCGCGTGCGATGCGCTCACGATCGGGCAATATCTGCAGCCGACGCGCGCGCACCTGCCGGTTGCCGAGTACGTCGCTCCTCCAATGTTTGCAGAGTATGGTAAGATCGGCCGCGAGCTCGGGTTCCGCCACGTCGCGGCGGGGCCGTTCGTGCGCAGCTCCTACTACGCGGAGGACATGTTCGAGGAAAGACAATGATGGAATTCCCCAGGATCAAGAGGCTGCCGCCCTATGTCTTCAACATCGTCGGGGACCTGAAGCAGGCAGCCCGTCGCGCCGGCGAGGACATCATCGACCTCGGCATGGGGAACCCCGACGGTGCGACGCCACCGCACGTCGTCGCCAAGCTCATCGAGGCTGCGAGCAAGCCGCCGAACCACCGCTACTCGGTCTCGCGCGGCATCTACAAGCTCCGCCTCGCGATCTGCGACTGGTATCGCCGGCGGTACGGTGTCGAGCTCGACGCCGATGCCGAGGCGATCGTCACCATCGGCTCGAAGGAAGGCATCGGCCACCTCGCGCTCGCGATTCTCGGCCCCGGCGACGTCGTGCTCTGCCCCAGCCCGACGTATCCGATCCATCAATACTCGGTGATCATCGCCGGCGGCGACTTGCGGTCGGTGCCGCTCATTCCGGGCGGGGACTTCTTTGCGCACCTCCTCGACGCCGTGAAGCAAGCGTGGCCGAAGCCGAAGCTCCTGATCCTGAACTTCCCGCACAACCCGACGACGGAAGTCGTGAACCTCGACTTCTTCGAGAAGATCGTCGAGTTCGCGCGCGAGCACGAGATGCTTGTCGTCCACGACCTCGCCTACGCGGACATCACCTTCGACGGCTACGAGCCGCCGAGCTTTCTGCAAGTGCCGGGCGCGATCGACATCGGCGTCGAGTTCTTCAGCCTCTCGAAGAGCTACAGCATGCCGGGCTGGCGCGTCGGCTTCGCGGTCGGCAACCGCGAGATGATCCACGCGCTCGCGCGCATGAAGAGCTATCTCGACTACGGAATGTTCCAGCCGATCCAGATCGCGGCGATCGCGGCGCTGAACGGTCCGCAAGACTGCGTGCGCGAGAACGCCGAGCGCTACCAGGTGCGCCGCGACGTCCTGTGTGAAGGACTCACGCGCATCGGCTGGGACGTTCCGAAGCCGAAGGCGACGATGTTCGTCTGGGGGCAGATCCCCGAACCGTATCGGGCGATGGGATCGATCGAATTCGCGAAGTTCCTGTTGAAGGAGGGGAAGGTGGCGGTGTCGCCGGGGATCGGCTTCGGCGAATACGGGGACGACTACGTGCGCTTCGCGCTGATCGAGAACGAGCATCGGATGCGCCAAGCGGTGCGTGGCATCCGCAAGGCGTTCGCCGGCGCGCTCCTGCCCGCCGAGCGCAGCGCCAGCGCCGGCTGACGCCCGCTCGTCTTCCATTCCCATGCCCGCACGTGAGGTGCGCGCCGGCCTGATCGGCTTCGGCACGATCGGGACCGGCGTCGTGAAGCTGCTGCAGAAGCGCCGCGCCGCGATCGATGCGCGGCTCGGCGCGCCGCTGCGTCTGGTGCGCATCGCCGACGTCGACACGACGCGCGACCGCGGCGTGCGCTTGCCGAAAGGCATGCTGGTTTCCGACGCAGCGCAAGTGTACGGCGCCGACGACATCGACATCGTCATCGAGCTCATGGGCGGTTACGAGCCGGCGCGCCGTTTCGTGCTCGCCGCGATCGCCGCCGGGAAGAGCATCGTCACCGCGAACAAGGCGCTCCTCGCGGTGCACGGGCGCGAGATCCTGCGCGCCGCCGCCGAGCGTCGCGTCGACGTCGGCCTCGAGGCGAGCGTCGGCGGCGGCATCCCGATCGTGCGCGTCCTGCGCGATGCGATCGTCGCCGACCGCGTGCGCGGCGTCTACGGCATCGTCAACGGCACCTGCAACCACATCCTGACGTCGATGACGCGCGACGGCGCGCAGTTCGCCGACGCGCTCGCGGAAGCGCAGGCGCGCGGCCTCGCCGAGGCCGACCCGAGCTTCGACATCGACGGCACGGACTCCGCGCACAAGCTCGTGATCCTCGCCGCGCTCGCGTTCGGCGCCGAGCTCAAGCTGCGCGAGGTCTCCATCGAGGGCATCCGCGCGATCGACCAGATGGACGTCGTCTACGCGCGGGAGCTCGGCTGCGTGATCAAGCTGCTCGCGATCGCGACCTGCGACGGCGAGCGGGTCGCGGCGCGGGTGCACCCCGCGCTCGTGCCCGTCACCCACGTCCTCGCGGGCGTGAGCGGCGCCTTCAACGCGATCTACCTCGACGGCGAGGCCCTCGGCTCGAGCATGTGCTACGGGCTCGGCGCCGGGATGATGCCGACGGCGACGGCGGTCGTCGCCGACCTCGTCGAGGTCGCGCGCAATCTTCTCGCCGGCACGCCGGCGCGGGTGCCGCCGTTCGGGTTCGCGACGATCCGCCGTCTGCCGCTCGTGCCGATGGGCGAGCTGCGGACGGCGTACTATCTGCGCATCATGGCGCGCGACCGCCCCGGCGTCCTCGGAGACATAGCTGGCGTCCTCGGACGGCATGCGATTAGTATTGGCACCGTGATTCAGAAGGGTCGCAGCGCCGCCACGGTCGTGCCGGTCGTCATCCGCACGCACGAGGCGCGCGAGCAGGACGTCCAAGCCGCCTTGAAAGAGATCCGCCGCATGAGGGCGGTGAAAGGCCACCCCGTCTGTCTGCGCATCGAGGAGGGGCTTCTCTAATGGATCGCAACTTGGCGCTCGAGGTCGTGCGCGTGACGGAGGCGGCAGCGCTCGCGTCGGCGCGCTTCATGGGACGCGGCGACGAGGCGGGCGCCGACCGTGCGGCCGTCGAGGCGATGCGGCGCGCGTTTGACGCAATCCCGGTGACCGGTACGGTGTTGATCGGGGAGGGCAGCCCCGACGAGACGCCGCTCCTCTACGCCGGCGAGCGCGTCGGTGAGGGCGGCAATGCCACCGAGATCGCGCTCGACGCCCTCGAAGGCATGAGTATCTGCGCGACCGGAGGCGCCGGCGCGCTCTCGATCATCGCGATCGCCGATCACGACGTCTTCCTCCGCTGCCCCAACACGTACATGGAGAAGATCGCGGTCGGTCCCGAGGGCCGCGGCATCATCGACCTCGAGCGCTCGGCGACCGAAAATCTCAAGGCGCTCGCCGAGGCGAAGGGCGTCTACGTCGAGGACCTCACCGTCGCCATCCTCGAGCGCCCGCGTCACGCCAAGCTGGTCCGCGAGGTCCGTGCGGCCGGCGCGCGCGTGAAGCTGCTCGCCGCGGGCGATCTGTCGGCGTCGCTCGCGACGACGCGCCCCGACTCCGGCATCGATCTCTTGATGGGCACCGGCAAGGCGCTGCAAGGCATCCTCGCGGCCGCGGCGCTCCGCTGCGCGGGCGGCGACATGCAGGCGCGGCTCGCGCCGCTCACGCAGGACGACATCCGACAGTGCTACGCGCAAGGCTTCAGCGACTTGAAGCACCGCTACACGATCGACGACCTCATCCGCGGCAACGTGATGTTCGCCGCGACCGGCGTCACGAACGGCGACTATCTCGACGGCGTACGCTTCTTCCGCGGCGGCGCGACGACCAACTCCGTCGTGATGCGCTCGCAGACGCGCACCATCCGCTATCTTCAAACGACGCATCACTTCGAGTTCAAGCCCGAGTATTGAACGGCGGGATTCACGCTCCCGCGACCTCGGGCATCTCGAAGGTGCTATCTCCCCGTGATCTTCACGACGCTGCTCACCCGCTCGTGAACCCATTGCGCATCAGCGAACGCGCGCGCCGCGTCGGCCTCGGTATAGAACTCGGAGGGAATGAGATCCTCGGCACCGTAGAAGGCGATCTCGCGATCCTTGCGGAGCGCCTTCGAGATCTCGGCCATCCGAGCGGCATCCACACGGACCGCGGCGGGGAGGTTGCCGACCTCGTGCATCAGCAGCTGACCGACGTCGTGGATCTGTGGCACGGTGATGCCGCTAGCGCGCAGGAGTGCCTTCAGCGAGAGCTCGATGATTTCCTGCGCCTCGCGCACGACATCGGCATGGGCGCCGCGGTCCACCAGCACACGTAGCGCTGCGAGGCGGTGGCCGGCCCGAACGACGTAGTCTGCCTCGAGCTTCGGATTCGTCATCCCGCCCGCCGCCAGTATCCGAGGCCGTGCACGGCCCGCCGCTCGAAGCGCCCGGCCTGTATGAGACCACGCACGTGGGCCAGGTAGGTCGCCAGATCATGGGTCGGGTCGCGCAATACCTCGTGCGCCATCGCGATCTCGAGCCAGAGTCCCGATGGTTCCTCACCTACACGGGGCAGATGGACGCAATGGGGAGCGATGGCAGGCAGGATCGCCTCGACTACCGGCGCAATCTGGGCGTCCCATTCGCGGTAGAGCGCGCGCTCGATTCGCTCGCCCTCGTCGACGACGAGCAACAGGTCCCAGTCGGACTCCGATCGGGGCCGCCCACCAGCTCGGGAGCCGAAGAGCGCGACGGCAACGAGCCGAGCACCGTAGTGCCCCTCGATCACCGTCAGAGCTCGCTCGAGTCTCGGGTCGCTCACCTCCCAGAGGCTAGCACAGGCGGGACCGCAGCCCATACCGGGCACCGATTCGCATTCGCCGCACCGATTGATGGACGCGCACCGGCGACTTCCGCACCGCGCGGATTCGGAGTAGACACGACGCGCGATGCAGCGGCGTGGACGCTCGAACGCCGAGGATCTCCTCGCACCGTCCGCTCTCGCGGCACTACGCGCCACCATCCGCGCGTTCGGTCGCGCTGCCCAAGAACGCGGACTCGCCTATGCGGCGCGTGGCTCGGTGACCGGGCTCGTCGTCGACGAGCGGGGCGCGCGAGCGACGGTGCGCGGGACACGCGTGTACGAGACGGCATGGATCTGGGCGGCTCGCGGATGCGCGCCGAGTTGTACGTGTCCGGTCGCGCCCTACTGCAAACACGCGTACGCCCTCGCGTGCGTGCTTCTGGACGAGGCCGACCTCGGCGCGGACGAATCGCCCTTCGCGGACGCCCACCACGTCGACGACGTTCAGCGGCGGCAGACGGGCCGCGCGCGTTGGTCGCCGGCGAACGTTGCGGCGATTCGCGGGCCCGCGCCGCCGGTGGTGCTCCATCGTATCCGCACCGCCGCGGCGTCCTGGGAACGTCAGAGCGCGCTGCACCTCCTGTTCGTCGACGCTCCGGTGCTGGGACTTTATCGACACCCGGAGATCGTGAGCGCGATCGAGGATCCCGATCCAGAGCTACGCTGCTGGCGGCTCGCGCGCGCGGTCGCACGGCAGACGGACGGCTGGGTGCCGCCCGAGCTCGCGTCGTATTGCGACCAGCCGGCGCTCGCCGCGCGACACCGCGAACGTGCGCGGCGCCTCCTTGCGAGCGAGCTCGTCGAGTGGAGCCGCCGCCGGAGCTCGGCACCGCAGCGGCAGTTGCGCGTGGTGCTCGGACTGGCACCGGCATGGAACGGTACCGCGATCGTGACATGCGAGGCGCGGGTCACGACACCGCGGCTCGCCGACGCGCCGCGGACGGCGTTCCAGCTCCAACAGCTGCGATCGGAAGTCCGTCGCAACCCGTCCTTGCTCGCCCCCGCGCACGTCGCACTCCTCGAATTGATCGCGGACGAGGCGATCGCGCGCGATCTCGGCACCCCGATCCTCTGGATCCCGAACACGACGTTGCGTTCGCTGCTGGCCGGCATCGCGACGCCCGCGTTCGCCGCGTCGGTGTCGTGGCGCGAGGACGTGCCCGCCGACCTCGCCGCCCGCACCGGCATCGAGAGCGGCGGACCAGTGCGGTTCGGCGCCGCGCCGGCGCGGCTGGTGCCGACGTGTCTTGCAGGAGACGACGGTCCACTGATCGATCTCGTGTTCGTCTGGCCCGACGGCCGGCAATGCCCGTGCGATCAGGCCGTTCACGTCCCGTCGCACGGCGCAGCAGCGGGCGCCGTGCCGGGTTTCGTGCTCGCGGCCGGCGAGTTCTCGCTCGTTGTCGACGAGCCGCCGCGCGTCCTGCTCGACCGCTTCGCCGAGGCGAGCGGTTCGTCGTTGCCGATCGACGAGCGTGAGGAGGTGCTCGCCACGCTCGCGGCGAGCTTCCCGCACGTCGCGGACGCCGTGCGCGCGCACACGCGCTTCCACCGCGTCGCCGCGGCGATGACGCTCGAGCTACGCGACGACGACTGGCTGCATCTGCGGGCCTTCGCAATCGCCGACGCCGCCGGCGGTGGCGCGTTCGAGTGTCGATCGCAAGCGGGATGGGCGCGCGTCAACCGCGAGGAGCTCACCGCAATTACGCGCCCGCTCGCGCTCGTCGAGCATGCGGCCCCCGCGGTTGCCGAGTGCGCCGGGCCCACGATCGAGCCGGGTCCGGC
>JBGPOW010000205.1:0-8095 GCA_041488235.1 Binatia bacterium | reverse complement strand
TTTCGCCAGCCCTGCCGCCTCGAGCACCGTGGGAGCGATGTCGATGTTGCCGACGAGCGCCTGCGCGCGGATCCCTGCAGGTACGTGGCCCGGCCAACGTACGATCAGCGGTACACGCAAGTTGTCCTCGAAAAGATACCGGCCGTGACCGACGAACTCGTGCTCGCCGAGGCTCTCGCCGTGGTCGGCGTGCAGGATCACGAGCATGCGATCGAGATCGGTTCCGAGCCCGGCGATCAGTCGCCCGATTTCCCGATCCGTCCGTACGACCTTGTCGGCGTACGTGTCGACGTGAATCGTGGCGTTCTCGAAAACATTCAAGGCAATATCGGGGAGATCGTGCGGCCCGAAGTAATGCACCCAGAGGAAAAACGGCCGCCGTTGGCTGCGGAGACTCGCCAGCAGCGCGAGCGCGGCATCCGTGACTTGATCGTCCGGGCGCATGCTATTGTTTATGGTCTTCTGAAAGTTCCAATCCTGCTGCGCCTTGACGTCGTCGAGCCGCTTGCTCTCGACCGGCTGCACCTCGGCGGTCGCTCCGGTCAGCAGTGGCTGCGTCATGGCGTCATCGTAGACCTCGAAGCCCTGGTCGAGACCATAGATCGAGTCGAGCGGATAGGAACCGACGATCGCGGCGGTCTGATACCCGGCGCCGCGTAAAATCTCCGCGAGCGTGACGTTGGCGTCACTCAGGCGGTCGTACGGCGATTTGAAGCCGTGGTGGATCGCGTAGCTGCCCGTCATCGTCGACGCCATCGACGGCGTCGTCCACGTGACGTCACAGTGCGCCGCATCGAAGACGGTACCCTGGTGGCCGAGACTGTCGATCGCCGGCGTCTCCTTCAACGGTGAGCCGTAGAGCGAGAGATGATCGGGTCGCAGCGTATCGATCGTGACGAGCAAGACGTTCGGCCGCGTCTCGCGAGATGCCATGCACGACGCGACGATGATCGAGACGACGAGGAGAGAGGTCCCGACGGTGGCACACAGGCCGCGCAGCTTCATCGGATCCCATGTTCTTATCCGTTTTTGATTTGGGTTGGAACCATGCGAGAACCCCGATCATGCGGCGGCGACGAGCGGTCGTGCTCTTCTCGGCGGCGCTCGTTTGTCTCGCGGTGATCGTCGCTTTCTTGTTTTTTCAGCGCTCGCCATGGCCCAGGAGCCGCGCTGCCGCCACGGAAATTCGCGTCGACGCATTTGCCGCATGTGACGGGACGCAGCCCGCCAACGAGGCGCTGGTGCAGGCGCTCACCGCGGCACGCGGAGGGACGCTAGTCGTTCCCGCTCGGTGTCGTCTCTTGCTCGCGAGTCCCGGTCCCGACGCTCCAGCTGTCATCATCCCAACCCACACCACGGTGCGATTCGAGAACCACACCGCCGCCTTGGTGTTGGCGCGCCGATATTGTGCCGGTGGTCCCTTCGTCGGCGCCGCGTGCGTCGCCGACCGGGAGTGCCGCGGAGGAACGTGCAGCTGCGACGTGGGCTCCGGCCCCGACTGTGCGTTCGCACCCATATTGGACCGTACCTACACGGTCGTCGCTGCGGCGCCTGGCAGCCAGGACATCGTCATAGAGTCGCTGCGCGTCGACGCGCGTGGGTTCGAACCGTATCGACGTTGCGTCGCCGGTAGCGATGCGCAGCTGCCCTGCCGGTCGGCTTCCGACTGCGCCGATGGGACGTGCACCGGGGAGCCCGGAAGTCCCGTGGGCCCAGGCAACGTCGACATACTGGATCTGTCGAATACCGAGACCAAGATGAACCAAACCGTCACCGGCGCAATCGTAGACAAGGTCTGGCTCTACGATCATCACCGCGGACATTTCAGCATCAAGACTGGCCCGCGCAGCACCGTGCGGGGGTCGAACAACAGGCTGCGCTCGTCCGTCGGCTTTGCGAAGTGGATTCGCGTCGATGCGGCCCTCGATGCTTCGCCTGACAATCAAATTCAGCGCAATCTCCTGCAGGGCTGGAAAGTTGGTGTGCGCCTCGCGGGACGATCGTCGATGGGCGACAACGACGTCTCGGCGATCGCAGATGGCTCGGCCAACGTAGCGGGGTACGCGGTCGTCGCGGCAGGTAATCAAAATCGCATAGCGAACAACAGCTTGATCGGATTTAACTGCCTCCGCATTGACCCGCTGACAGGTGCGAACATCACGTTCATCGGAAATAGGTGTTTCTCGGGTCCAGGTGCGAAGATCGTGATTGCAGGAGCCGGAATACACATCGAAGGAAACTACCTCGCGTGGGGTAGCGGCCACGGCGGGTTGTGTGCCGCCGGCGTCAATGTCCACCGACCTTGCCGCGTCGTCGATGATTGTGGCTCAGCCGCACAATGCGACGACGGCACGTGCAATGCCGGCGAGCGCCGTGGTAGCCCCTGTGACTGTCCAGATTCTACCTGCAGGCCCGATCCGGTGATCTGGATCAATACGCCCGAGGACCTCGCCGCCACCGGCGTTTCGCATCTACAGCTCGAGAACAATCTCATTCATTCGAACGTCCCGACGTCGCTCGTCCGCCTCGCGGATACGGGCACGCGATGTCTGTCGGGCAGCAACGAAGGTCGCCAATGCACTATTGAGCACAATTGCGGCCCGCATGGCCACTGTCGTGAAGGTTCATGCAGTGATGGCAGTCGCGCGGACATGCCATGCGATTGCCCGGGAGGAAGTTGCGAAGTAGTGACCGTCACGGCCTCGTATATCGCCGGAAATAACTTCTACGCACCGCTCGACGTGCCGGTGATCGACCTCGGCGAGCTGCGAAGCGGCGGAACAAAAATCGCGGGACTGAGCATATTGAACAATCGGTTCAGCGTCGCGGGGACATGTATCATCATGCCCCGGGATGCCTCGCTCGCCTCGAACGTCGGCATCCTGGGGAATGACTTCAGCGACTGTCGGTCAGCGCTGAGTGGGTGGGATTGGCGCATGGGCAACCTCCTCTTCAATGCACCGCTCGACGCGCCGAGTGCCTCGTCGAGCGGCGAGGCGGTGCAAGTGGCATGGCTCACGAACGGCGACGATCGCGATGCGACACCAGGGGACGTCGTCGAGATCAGCCCGACGACTCCCTACGCCTTCCGGCGGGCACGAGGGACGTCAGAAAGCATTCCCGTCGGCATCGTACTCGACGCTCCGCCGAGTGGCGGCACCGGCAAGATCGCCACAGCAGGCACGACGTCGTGCAATGTGGTCGGAACCGTCCGCACCGGCACCCCACTACGCGTCAGCGACACGCCTGGTGCCGGGTCGCCTGCCGCGGCGGGAGAAAGCGCGTACGCGGTCGCGCTCGAACCGGGAGACGGCAGAGTGAAGTGTCTCGTTCGCGCGTCGCGCTGAGCGGAGCGAGAGATGCGGGTCATGGACGAGGATGCTCCTACCGGCTTTCGGTCCGCGATGAAACCGTGCAGAATTCCCGCGTGCGCCGGCTCGTGCCATCGTTTCTCCCGATGCGACGCGCGCTCTCGATCTACCTCGTCGTTCTCGTCGCCGGATGTGCCCCGATCCACGTCCCCTCGACTCCCAGAGCCGCCACGCACCGCGTGCTCTGCTACGGGGATTCGATCACGTCGGGGATGCTCGACGAGAGTTGGCCGATGCGCCTCGCCTCGTCACGCCCGGATCTGGAAATCATCAATGCCGGAAAAATCGGCGACACCTCCAACAGCGCGCCGAGATTCGCCGATTGGTTGGCGCGCGGCTCCTATGATTGGGTGGTGATCCTCATCGGCGTGAACGATCCGATGGCCGGCACGGTCGATTCGACCATCACCGTGCGGAACATCGGTCGCCTCGTGGGTCTCGCCCGCGCCCACGGCGCCAGCGTGCTCGTGCTCACACTCCTGCCGGTGACGAGGCCTCGCGGCGAAACCGAGCCGTTCGATCTGCAGACATTCACGCGCGACGTATCTCGAGGGCTCGTCAGCGTCTACGCTGGAAGTCGCCGCGGCGTCGTGCTCGGCGATCTGCGCGGCGCGATGACAGGACCGGATCTCAACGGCCTTTCGGACGATGGCCTCCATCCGAATGCTGCCGGGAATGCCTTCATCGCAGCCTTCGTCGCCGGGCTCCTCCCGCCCGCCCGCTCGTCACCTTGACGGCGGGAAAAGGACTTTGGCAGAGTGCTCCGGTGCCGCTATCGCACCCTGATGCCCAGCCGGCGCCGGTCGCGCAGCCGCGCGTCATCATCGTCATGCCCGCGTTCAACGCGGCGAAGACGCTGCTGCTCACGCATCGCGACATCCCGAAAGACGTCGTCCACGAGATCATCCTCGTCGACGATGCGTCGAGCGACGACACCACCGCGCTCGCCGAGACGCTCGGGATCCGCGTCATCAAGCACCCCCACAACGCCGGCTACGGGGGCAATCAGAAGACTTGCTACATGGAAGCATTGCGCCTCGGCGCCGACATCGTCGTGATGGTGCACCCCGACAACCAGTACGACCCGAGCTTCATCCCGGAGATGGTGCGTCCGATCGCCGCCGGCGAAACCGACCTCGTGCTCGGCTCACGCATGCTCATGCCGGGTGGCGCACGACGCGGCGGCATGCCGCTCTACAAGTTCATCGCCAATCACATCCTCACGACGATCGAAAACCTCGTGCTCGGCACCACCTTCTCTGATGCGCACACTGGTTACCGCGCCTACTCGGCGCGCTTCTTGCGGATGATTCCCTTTCTCCGCAACTCCAACGACTTCGTGTTCGACACGCAGGTCCTGATACAGGCACGCGCGTTCCGAGCGAGGATTCGCGAGGTGCCGGTCACGACGAAGTACTTCAAGGAGGCGTCGTCGGTGAATTTCAGGGTCTCGACGATCTACGGCATCAAGACGCTGGGAATGCTCTGCTTGTATCTCCTGTCTCGCCTCGGCATCTACCGCGCACGTTTCTTGCGGCCGTGACCGCCGTCGGCGGACCGTGAGCCGAACCCCCGCGATCGGCGCGCTGCTGCTCGTCCTCCTCGCGATGCTCGGACTCACGGCAGGCGCCGGTCGATTGCGTAAAAACGTCGTCGATCTCCTCCGTGACGGCAGCGAGGGCGAGCCGGCGCGTTGTGAGATCGACGGCGATTCCCGTGCGAGCCGCATTCTTCCACCCGGGCAGCAGCTCGTCCTCGAAACGCGCGTTCCCACCGCGGCCACCCTCCGCTTTTCGCTCGGGACGACCGACGGCTCGCCGCCGCCGGCATGGCACCTCACGATCGAGGCGCCGAATGACGGCGATCGCGTGCTCGCCGAGGACGACGCGGTCCCGAAGTACGCGTGGCTCGATCGCGCGATCGACTTGACGGGTTGGAGCGGGCGGGAAGTCCGGATTCGCGCCGTCGCCGGTCCGCGGCGAGCGCCGCTGTCGTCGCACATCTGTTGGGCGATGCCACGCTTCTCCACCCGCCACCGAGGCGACGGGCTCGTTCTCGTCGTGCTCGTCGACACGGTCCGCGCCGATCATTTGCGGCTCTACGGCTACGAGCGCCGCACGTCCCCCGCGCTCGAGGCGCTCGCCGCGGACGGCGTCGCGTTCGACGATTTCGCGGCCGATGTCTCCTGGACGCGCGCCTCGGTCTCGACACTCTTCACCGGCCAATCGTCCCTGGTGCACGGGGTGCTGAACCGCGACGCCCACCTCGGACCATCGTGGCCAACCATGGCGGAGCGCTTGCGTGCCGCCGGCGCGCACACCGTAGCCCTCAGTACGAACCCCAACGTCCTGCCCTTCTGGGGCTTGGCGCGCGGGTTCGACCGCTTCGTCGACGTCGGCGCCGCCGAGTGGACGGCAAACACGGACGCCGCACGCGTGCTGGCGGCGGCGCGCGCCGCCGCCGCCGATGCGGCGGACGAGTGGACGTTCCTCTACGTGCACATCAACGACGCGCACGCGCCGTACGACCCGCCCGCCGCAGACGCCGCCGCGGTCCTTGGCGGCTATGACCCCGCGCTTCCTGGGCGGGTGCTGTCGGCGCACGCGTCGCCCGCAGAGCTACAAGGAGCGATCGACCGCTACGACGGCGAGATCGCGCATCTGGATCGCGAGCTCGGGAATTTCTTCGCGTACCTGAAGGAGCACGACCAATACCGCTCGAGTCTGATTGCGGTCGTCGGCGATCACGGCGAGGAATTCATGGATCACGGCGGCATCTACCATGGCCACACGCTCTACCGAGAGCAGCTCCGCACGCCGCTCGTCGTAAAGCTGCCCGACCTCGTCGCCGCGGGCACGCGGCGCACCGACGCGGCGACGATGCGCGACGTCCTTCCCACCATCGAGGCGGTCCTCGGCATCTCGACGCCGTCGAGCGGTCGCGTGCTTCTCGACGCGGCGGGGCGCGAGGGGTCCGGGTCTTCGTTGCCGCGGTTCGCGGTCACTGACATGGACGACGCAACCGTCTATGCCGTCGAGGACGAGAGCTCGACGCTGATTCGACAGATGCGCCCGACCGCACGCACGCTGTTCTTCGACCGACGCTCCGATCCGCGGCAGGAGCGCGACCTCGCGGCGGAACCGCCGCCGACGATGGCGCGTCTGGAGGCGCTCCTCGAGTCGCGCCTGCTGTCGCAGCGCGCCGGCTGGCATCTGCGCCTCTGCGGCGCGTTTACGCCGATGCACGTCACGCTCGCCGTCGAGAGCGCCACCCCGCTGACACGCGTCGAGCCGCTCGGGTTGGAACCGCAGGACGTCCTCGTCACCGCCGACAGCGGGCACGGTCTCCGTCTCGAGAGTGAGCTCGCGCCACAGGTCCGCCAGGAAGAGCTCTTCGGGAAGCTCGTCCCGCGCCGTGTCGTCGACGACGACGAGGTGATGCTGGAATCCGAGGGACCGCTCTCGCTGGCGCTTCAAGGCCCCGCCATGCCGATACGCATCGGTGCCGCGGCCGCAGTCACCGGCCCGGACAACCCGATCGATCGACGTGCCGCCGCCGCTCCGGCGACGTACGCGCCGAAATGTGACGGGCACCCGGCGCTCTTCGTCTGGTACGCCGGCAGCGACACGCACCCCGCCATCGACGAGAGCCTGGAGCGCCGACTGCGCGCCCTCGGATACCTGCACTGATCGTGGCGTCGGTGACGGACGCGCGAACGCGTCGCACAATTGCCCTCTTCGTCTGAAGGCGAGTATAGATTCCGCTCTCATCGCGAACCGCACATGGTGATCGATCGCATCGCGGACCCCGAGTCCCCACCGCATTCGCCGCCTCGCGCAGCGGCGCGCGGAGAGCGCCGGCCCGAGATCGATTGGTTGAAGGGACTGGCGATCCTCTTCGTGCTCATGATTCACGCTCGTCCCCTCGAGGACCATCCGATCCACGAGTTTCTGATCAACCGCGCGGTCCCGATCTTCATCGTGCTCTTCGGCGCGACGTCCGAGCTGTGGTGGCGCAGCCGTGCGGCACACGGAGATGCGCCCGTCGGCGCCTGGTATCGCAGCCGCTCGTGGCGGCTGATGGTGCCCGTGTGGGGGATGCTGCTCGTCTGGTGGCCGTTCGCGCTCACGTTCGACGCCAAGGCGCCGCACGGCCTGCAGCCCATGCTCGCGACCATCGCCGGCTACATGCCGTGGATCGGGACCGGCTGGTTCGTGACCATGATCCTGCAGCTGGTGATCTGCTTTCCGCTGCTCCGCATTGCCGTCGATCGGCTCGGCATTGTCCTCATGCTCTTCCTGTCGCTCACCATGATGGTCCTCTCGCACCTGTACGCGCTCGTGGTGATCTCGTGGGTGCACGCGATCGCGCCGGAAGGACCGTCGGCAACCGGTTTCTACGCGTTCTACTACTACTGGATCTTCGCACCGCAGCACTTCTTCCTGGTGGTCTGCGGCATCGCGCTCGCTCGTGCGCCGCGGCATCATGCCCTTCGCTCGATCGCCGCGGCCGTGGTGCTCGCGGCCGGGATCGTCGTCCTCCGCGCCGGGCTGATCCACGACGTGTTCGCCGCCGCCGCGTTTCACGCCGTGCTCGATGTGCCGCTCACGATCGTGCTGCTCGCGATCGTGCCGGCCGTCGGACTCTGGACGCCCGCCGCGCTCGCGCTCGCGTGGTGCGGGACGACGTCCTGGGGCATCTATCTCGGGCAGATGCTCGTGCAC
>JBGPOW010000204.1:0-8095 GCA_041488235.1 Binatia bacterium | reverse complement strand
CGGTGGCCGTCGGCGTACGCGTCGGCGTGGCCGTGCGCGTACGCGTCGGCGTGGCCGTGCGCGTCGGCGTCGGCGTCGCCGTCTTGGCCGTTGATGTAAAGGAGGGCGTCGGTGTGGCGCTCGGCGGTATCGGCGTCACGGTGGGGGTCGCGGTCAGACCCGACGCCGGCGTGGGTGTTGTCGTCGGGCCCGCGCCGACGCACTCCGCAGGGTATGAAGTTTGGTCAGGCCGCGCGAGCGCGTCGGCGCAGTCGATCTTGAACTCGGTGACGCAATCCACGCACTTCACGAGGTCGTTCAGCGTGTTGATCGGTCCGCCGCAGGCGGGGCCACCGCCCGGAACGACAACGGCCGGACACGCGCTGGTGAAGCCGATCTGCGGCGGCGCATACGTCTGCGCGATGCACGTGACTCCGTCGATGGAGCCGCTGCCGCACACCTTGCAGATCTTCGTCACCTTCTTCGACTCTGCTTTGTGAATCGCCGGTCCGGCCTTGGCGTCGCCCGGAATCGGGCACGGTAACGCGCCTCTGCTCTTGTCGACGTTGGTGCGGCACTTGCCGAGCGCTTTCTGCTTCGCGAGCAGGAACTTCGAGGTTTCCTTTCCGATCGCTGCTTGACACTTGATCAGCTGCGAGTCGCCGCCGGGGGCGGCGAGATCGCGGTAGTAGAGATCCATCGCCTGGCCGATCGCCGCCCGCGCGACGCAGTCGAGACACGTCGCGATACTGTTGCCGTTCGTGACGGCATTCGTGCAGCCCGCGGACTCGAAGTTCGGACACGTCGCTGGCCAGCCGATCGTGCTCGGAGTGAACCCGGCATTGTCACACTTGTCGACGATCCGAGTCGCGAGCTTGCCGAACGCCGGCGAAAGCTTCCCCGACGTGTCGCAGCCGGCGATGTCGCCGCCGGGAGCAGTGTCGCCGGCGCCGCTCTTCACGTCGGCGTCGTTGCACTTCTGCGTGATCTTGGTGATGGTCTTCACGTACTTCGCGAACTCCTTGTCGATCGTCTCGTTGCACTTGAACGCGGCCGTGAAGTCGGGCGGCGTCGGCGGCGTGTAGTCGACCGTGACCGTCAGCGTGTCGAGGGTGAAGTCGCGGTTGGCGTTGCCGTTCGTCGTGTTGACGGTCTCGACTTTGAACCCGTTCTGCAACTCGGCGACGGTCCAGGTGTGGCCGGTCAACGGCTGGTTGTACGTCACGAGGCCGGTGGTGAGCGTGCCGGTCTGGTTGTACGCCGTCCAATCGGCGCCGCCGTCGGCGGCGCCGTCCCAGGTGGCGCGCGCGCAGATGTTCGGCGAGAACGAGGTGGAGTCGACCGCGATCGTCTGATTCACGGTGACGCTGTTGATCACCGACGACGAGGGAATCGCCGAGAAGTCGAACCCGCCCCAGAAGTGCGCGTCCGAGTGTATATTGCCGCAGGTGTTGTTCTGGTTCGTGGTGCCGCTGTTGACGTCCTGCGCCACCCCCGGCCCGTACGCGTTTGCGGGCGTGACCTCGTAGCCGTTGCCGTCGCCGCGCGTCGATACGGCGGCGTTGACGCTGGGAGGCCGGTCGAGGGTCGCCGCGTTTGCCGACGCCACGTGCGCGAAGAGCGCGAGAACGACGATCGGTGCGCAGTGGAGCGGTGCGCACCAACGGTACGGCATGAAACGGACCCGGCTGAACTTCATGGCGTCCTCCTTCGTACGTAGCTGCGGCGGGAGCGGCATCTCGGACCCATCTCTGCGGCGCGAACGGTCATCGACCTCATGAACTGACTCTCCTGCACCCGGGGCGTCGCCGAGATCCGACGTCGACAGCACTGCTCACTGACGGCACGCAATCGAGTCGCCCGGCGTGAGGCGTACGACAAATCGCGAGAAGCCACGATGCGCTTTCGACACAGCAGATGTCAAGAAAAACGTGGTCCATCTCGGCGCACTCGAACAGCGCAGCGCGTCGCACGCCGAACACGCTCGGACAGTCGCGGATGCTTTCGAAACTCGAAGAAGAAAATAGAAGGGCCCCGGACGTCGACGACGTCCGGGGCCTTTTGACGCGCTGGCTGCGATGTCTCGCCAGCTAACCGAACACTACAGACTTACAACGTACCGTTGTCGGTCGAGTGACCCGTGAGCTCGAGACGTCCGAGGCCAGGGAGACCAGCAGCGGTATTCAACGCGGAGGAGGTCGTCGGTCCGATGCAGAAGAGAGCTGCCAGCGTCGGATCCGCAAAGTGGTCGCCAGGCGCAGATGCATCTGCATTGCCGTCCGCGCTGACGGAGTCGCCCACGAGGCCGTTGTCGTAGCACTTGTGAAAACCGGTAACGGTGCAGGTACCGCCACCCGTACACTGACCGGAGTTCGTGCATGAACGGAACGTCTCGTTGCTGCAGAAGAACGCTAGACCGGTAGTGCAGATGCCGGTGCTGAGGTTGCAATCGCCGGGGCCGCCGTCACATTTGTTCCCTCGCGTCGGCTCGCCCGGCGTGACGCACCCGCCACCAGGGCACTCCGGGTTGGAGGTGCAGGGCATGCCGTTCGGCACAACTTGGCCCGGGATGACGCAACGCTTGCCACCACAGGTCCCACCGCCTTCACAGGTACTCGACGGACACTCGGAACTGTCGGTGCACGACGCGAAGACGTTCGGACCGCCTCCGCAATACTTGGCGCCGCACTCCGCATCCGTCGAGCAAGGCGTCGCGAACGGGTTGTCGCAGGTATTGCACTGGCACCTGCAGGGGCCGCCGCCACACTCGGTGCCAGTGTTCCACCCCGAACCTTTGCAGAGCGCGTTCGACCCGGAGATCGTAACCGTCTTGGTGCCGGTGGTGTTGTCCAGGTTGATCGGCAAAGTCCCGATGTTATTCCCACTCGACGGCGGACAATCGAGACTGGTCGTACCGAACGCCGCATGCGGCGACGATCCGTTGGCATCGCACGACAGGGCGTTGCGGTCACCGCCGAGGCAGGTACCTTGGGGGTTGCCGTCGTTGGCCGTCGTGTCGCCGTTGCACTGCGGACACGGCTGCGCGAGCGTGATTTGACTATAGACGAGCGAAATGGCTTTCGCGAGACCCGTGCTCGTGCCGCCGGTTGTGGGGGTAAGGTCGGCCGTACCGGTCAAGCTGCTGTTGAAGTACGTCCCGACGCAACTCGAAACGCCGGCAGCCGTAAGCGGAAGGTACGTGCCGAAGAACGCTCTGCACTTGCCACCGCCGCTGCAATCCGAATCGAACTCGCACTTCTTGCTGCTGTCGGTCGTACAACGGAACATTTGCAGCTCGCCCGTCGGATTCTCCACAGGACCGACGTAGTTGCAGACGCCGCACGCCGGGGCGGAGCCGTCGCCCGCGCAGGTCGCCACTTGCACCGATACCGAGCCGTCGGTGACGACGCTAGCGTCGTGCGCGAAACCGGTCCAGCCGCTATCGAGCACTGGGTCCGTCGAGGTCCCCGCGAAGGTAATGAGGGTCGCGCAGGCCGGGGTATTGGCCGAGGCCGCCTGACCGTAGAAGGACTGATTGTGGTGGTCCCAACGCTGCACCTTTGCCAGGAGAGCGGGCGCGTCGCCGTCGGGCGCCGTGCAGACGTTCGTCGGCGGAACCTTCGCCGGAACTTCCTTGGTCTGGAGCTTGTCCATGCAACCGACGCCGCCGCCGGAGAACTTACCTTGCACCTTGCTCACGCAGAGAGGATCGATGGTCGCGCCGGCCCCGAGCGCCTTCGCGTAGCACCCGAGGAGACCCGCCTCGAGCTTGGCGACGCACTTCATCTTGCCGGCGGTGCATGAGCTACCCTTGCCTACCGCGACCGTTGCGAAAGTCGGGAACCCCGGATCGAGGTCGTTGGCGAGGTCCTTCACGTGCGCGTTGATGTCGGCGAGGACCTCAGGGTCGTCACCCGGCGCTACGAGATCCTCGGCATGCGGGCAGATGCTGGGGTCGCCGGGTACTAGCAGCTTCTGTTTGGCATCGAGCTTTTGCGAGCCCAAGACGAACTTGCTTCGTACCTTCGAGACGCATGGCGCCGTTATGAGAGCATCACCCGCACCGGCGGCTTTGCTCGCCGCCTTCGCGTAGCATTTGAGGAGGGCGGCGACCGACTTGCCGGCGAGCTTCGTCTTGCCTGAGGCACATTTGTTTGGCGTCCCCGCTGCTTGTGCCGACCCGCCGAAGACGAGCACAGCGAGGGTCGCGGCGAGCGCGACGCTTCTACATCCAACTCTCATGACCGTTCCTCCTTCAAAAGGTTGAGGTGCACTGCGTCCGCCAGGCAGAATCGCCGGACGGGTGATTCGTGAGTTCGTACTACGACATCCAATCGAGCTCTGTGGACTCTTGCCGGCGCGTCAGGAGCGCTCGGGATTCGGGGGCCAAAAGCGATAGCAAAGGGTCATCGACATTACGGTTCGGATTCGGCGCTGCCCGGTATCCTCGACGTCTCCGCGCCTGCCTCGGGTGACCACAGGGGTCGGCACTGCAGAACGCGAATTGCCTTGGACTATGCGTCACCCGCATGTCGTGTGTCAAATAAAAAATCTGGTGGTTCGCGTCGCAAAAAGTTGGCAGCATGATGTGACGAGAGGCCGATGAGACACATCTGATGAGACACATCTGATGAAGCCGCAAGGTCTATGCATTCCTGCAAGGTTTCGCGGCGACCCACGACGACAGACGGCCGGCGTCGCCGACGTCGCGGGAATTCAGATGCTTCGGCGACCCCTAGGCTCGTTCGGCGAATGGCTGGTGTGTGGCGGCGTCGCTACTTGTACGATCATCCTCTTTTCGCCGCTCCGCGGTGCGGCGTTTCTGAACTACGACGACCCGCTCTACGTCACCGCGAATCCGCACGTGCAGCGCGGCCTCACCGCTGACGGCGTCGCCTGGGCGTTCACGACGTCGGAGACCGGCACCTGGCATCCGCTCACCTGGCTCTCGCACATGACGGTCGTCTCGCTCGCTGGCCTCGATCCGGCGGCGCACCACCTGACGAATGTCGTGCTGCACGCGGCGAACGCCGCGCTCCTCCTCCTCGTTCTCGCGCGCGCGACGGGACGCCTCGCGCCGAGCGCGCTCGTCGCCTGGCTCTTCGCGGTTCACCCGTTGCACGTGGAATCCGTCGCGTGGGTCGCGGAGCGGAAGGACGTGCTCAGCACCTTCTTCGGTCTCGTCGCCCTGGTCGGATGGCTCTCGTACGTGCGGACGCCCACGCGCCGCCGCTACATCCCGGTCGCACTCTCGTTCGCCGCGAGCTTGATGGCGAAGCCGATGTTGGTGACGCTGCCCGTCCTTCTCCTTCTCCTCGACTGGTGGCCGCTCGGCCGCATCGAGCGCGTGCGCGATCGGGGAGTCTGGCAGCGATGGCGTCCGTTCGTCGTCGAGAAGCTCCCGCTCTTCATCGTCGCGGGCGTTGCGATCGTGGTCGCGGTGTACACGCAGCGCCGGAACGAGAGCGTGGCGGGAGTCGACGCGGTCCCGATCGCGTTTCGCGCCGGCCACACGCTCGTCGCGTCCGCGACGTATCTGCGCCGGACGTTCTCGCCGACCGGCCTCGCCGTCTTCTACCCGTACCCGCATCAGCTCGCCGCCGGCGACGTCATCATCGCCGCGGCCGTGCTCGCCGGCGTGACCGCCGTCGCCGCGTGGAACGCACGTCGGGCGCCGTTCCTGATCGTCGGCTGGACGTGGTTCGTGGTGAGCCTGCTGCCGGTGATCGGGCTCGTGCAGATCGGCATGCAATCGACGGCCGACCGCTACACGTACGTGCCGCTGATCGGCGTCTTCGTCGCGCTTGCGTGGACCGCAGCCGCGCTCGCGGAAGTCGCGCCGCCGTGGTCGACCGCCGTCGTCGCGGGTATCGCCGCGTCGGCGGTCGTCGCCTGCGGCGCGACGACGCTGCGGCAGCTGACGTACTGGCGCTCCGACGTCACGCTCTACCGTCACGCGCTCGCGGTCACCAGCGACAACTTCGTCGCCCACAACAACCTCGGCCTGGCGCTCGTCTCCGGCGATGCGAGCGCGCGCGCCGAGGCGGCGCTGCACTTCTCCGAAGCGCTCCGGCTGCGCCCCGCCTACCCGGAGGCCCACAACAATCTCGGCGGCGTCCTCTTGATGCAGGGCCGACGCGCGGAAGCGATCGAGCACTTCACGGCCGCGTTGCGCTCGCGACCGAATTTTCCGGCGGCGCAGAAGAATCTGCGCCTCGCCGAGTCACCGGCGCCGTGAGTCGCGCGCGGGCTCGTCGGTCGGGTCAGCCCGCTGAACGCCGCCGTCCGCCGACCGTCAATCGCCGACGCGCGAGACGCACGCGGCGCGGGACGATGCGCGGACACGCCTCGAGACCGCGTGCGAGATAGCCGGGGTTGATGCCGAGCGCATCGCAGACGTTTTCGAACGAAAAGACGTCGCCGATCGCGCGACGCGCGATCCAGGCGCGCACCTCGGCAGCGCCGGTCGAGCCCTCACGCTGCAACTGCACCAGCGCATCGAGGAGAACGGCGGCCATCAGACGCTTCTCGGGCATCTCGCGGACGCTGCCGACGAGGCGCTCGAAGTACTGCTCGGGCAGCAACGCTTCGGGGACGGACATGTGGGATGTGACGCCAGCCATCGTGTTCATCGCGCGCTCTTCGTACGCTGATCGAGCACTGCGAACAATCGGGCAATTGCCCTACGTCGAAAGTATTATCGAGACGGCATCATCTACGTCGAAAGTACTACGAGAGTATTGCACTGGTGCGAAGAATCTACGGCGTTTGCGCATTTCGCGGCGCTCGGCATGCTTGCTGGAGCCGTGCCCTTTTTCGTCCGCTGCCGTTACTGTCGCCACCTCATCGCAACCGCCGCGCAACTCGGCGAACGCGAAACGATTGGGGTGCGCGGACATCTCGCCACCTGCTACCCGAACGTCGGTGCATTGCCGCACACGATCGGCGAGCTGCTTCGCCATCTCCACGTGAGCATCATCGCACCCGAGGCCGCCGCGGCGGTCGACGACGCGCGCGAGCGTGCGCTCGTCGCGTCGCACCGCGCCGTCCTCGTCGTCGTCTCCGACGTGACGGCGCGCGCCGCGCTGTCCGTGCGGCTCGCCGGCAGCGGCTACGGCGTCGCGACGGCGGGCGACGCGGTCGACGCGCTCCGACACCTGCACGTCGGGTTCGAGCCGTGTGCGATCGTCATGGACCTTGGGCTACCACGCCTCGGCGGCGGCCCCCTGGCGTCGTGGTTGGCGCACCATCCGCGCTACGCGCGCATTCCGGTCGTCGCGGTCGGCGGCGACGCTGCCGAGGACGCGCTCGCGACGTCGGATCTCGCCGCCGTCCTCGCGTCGACCGTCGACAACGACGCGCTCGTTGCGACCGTCGACCGCCACTGCCTCGGCTGATCCGTCGACCGCGCTCAGCGGTGCCGATGCGGCCGCACCCAGTGGCCGCGATGACGAAAGTGAGCCGGCGCATGCGGCGGATGGATCGGGTGATGGTGATACTCGCCCGGCGTCACGACGATCGCACGCGGTACGCGCGCGTACGCGATCGACACGAACGGCCCGCGATAGCTCCGCGCGGTGTACCAATACCCGCCGCGGTTGACGTACCAGACGCCGCGGTAGCGGAAGAGGTCGTAATCTTGATTCGGGACGTAGTAGACCCGCGTCCGCGGCACCACGACGACTTCCGGCTCGTGCTCGAACACGATCGCCGGCGGCGGCGGCACCGTGATGTGCACGCTGACGCGCGCCTCGACGGCGTCCGTGCCTGCGAGCGCGTGCACGAGCGCCACTCCAACGACAGCTAGTACGAGTTTCCGCATCGCTCCTCCCTCTCACGATCAGGATGGCGCGCGGTCCAGAGGTAGTCCAACCGCGGTGCGCGACCGCCACGCTCGGACATTCGTGAACATTTTCATTGACGATGTCATCGATCTGCAGTGTCCGCTCGAGTGGGCACCGAGTCGGCGAAAGTGGACATCGCCGTCACCATTTGGCGACGAGGAGGACGAGATGAGCTTCATCGATAAGGCCAAAGGCAGGATGGCCGAGGCGACCGAGGCGGCGAGCTCCGCGATCGACGTCGCCGGCTCCGCGCTTGTGAAGGTGAACGAGCT
>JBGPOW010000203.1:0-8220 GCA_041488235.1 Binatia bacterium | reverse complement strand
ATTCGGGGCGTCTCGACGTCGCTGCCTACGTTGCTCCTCCTCGGAATAGCGACAACTATTCCTCGTCGTCGCGCCTTGTCAGCGCCGCCGAACCACCCCCGACTTTGGCAACGAACTTCAGATTCGGGACACTAGTCACGCGCACGCGCGCACGATCGTCGACAACGCATCGAGCCCGTCGGTGAGCGCCGCCGGGCCCGGCGTCAAGATGATCGCCGACTTGATCTCGTAGACGTGCCCGTCGCGCACCGCCGGCACCGCGTCCCATCCCGGGCGCGCGCGCACGGCGGCCGGCTGAAACTTCTTGCCGCACCACGACCCGACGATGACGTCGGGCCCGCGGCGCACGACCTCCATCGGGTCGGCGATCGTGCGCTCGCTCGCGCTCTGCTGCACCGCGAGCTCGGGAAAGACGTCGTCGCCGCCGGCGATCGCGATCAGCTCCGACACCCAGCGGATGCCGCTGATCTGCGGCGCGTCCCACTCCTCGAAATACACGCGCGGCCGGCGCGGGAGCGTCGCGGCGGCCGCGCGCACGCGCTCGACGTGCGCATCGAGCGCGGCGACGTACGCCGCCGCCCGCTCCTCGGCGCCGACGAGCTGCGCGACCGTCGCGATCATGCGGAAGATGCCGGCGACGTCGCGCTGGTTGAAGTGATGCACCTCGACGCCGGCGCGTACGAGGTCGCGACACATGTCCGCTTGGAGATCGGAAAATGCGAGCACCAGGTCGGGGTGCACGGCGAGAATTCTCTCGGTGCGCGCGGTCGAAAACCCGCTCACCTTCGGCTTCTCGCGCCGCGCGCGCGGCGGGCGGACGGTGAATCCCGAAATGCCGGCGATGCGCGCCTCCTCGCCGAGCGCGTAGAGCACCTCGACGGTCTCCGTCGAGAGGCAGACGATGCGCTCCGCCAGCCGGCTCACGTCGAGCGGCTCAGCGATGCACCGCCGCGGCGGGTCGCCGGAAGACGCGCAGGCTCACCGCGGTCCCTTTTGCAGCACGATGCGCTTCGCAGCCGCGGCGACCGTCCCCGGAACGTTCTTGCTCTTGGCGAGCGCGCGGACGTCGCGGTCGCCGAGTGAGCCCACGAATCGGAGCGCCAGCGCGATCGGCGTCTTCGGATTCGTCACCAGCGCGAAGCGGATCTGGTAGTTCCTCGTCCACTCGCGGCTGTCGGCGATGATCCGCAGGAGCTCGTCGTCCGTCGAGCGATTCTTCGCGAGCGCAATGAGCTCCTCGTCGCCGATCCGCGGGTTCTGCAGGACGAAGCGGCGGATCAGACGGTTCCCGTCGCGGATGAGATACATGCGCGCCTCGCGATTGCCGCGGAGCGCGAGCTTGATCTTCTCCCCGACGGACATCGCCTGGATGCGCTGCAGCAGCGACGGCGGCGGCGCTTCTTCTGCAACGAGCTCCGCCGGCACCGCGATCGTGTCGGTGCCGGCCGCGACCGCGGCAGCGATCGCCTCCTCCTCGCTCGTCGCGTCCGCGCTCACGGTCCTCCCCTCGTCGCGACGGCAGCCCGCCGCGCGTTACTCGGCTTCGTGCGCCGGCGCGCCGCGCTGCTCGCGCACTTCCTTGATGACGCGCTCCGAGAGGTGCGGCGGCACCTCCTCGTAGTGCGAGAAGCTCATGTGGAAGTCGCCGCGGCCGCTCGTCATCGCGCGTAGATCGGGGGCGTACTTCAGGACCTCGGCCATCGGCACCTGGGCGCGGATCACCTGGTTCGGGGGTTTCGGATCCACGCCGAGGACCTTGCCGCGGCGGCTGTTCAAGTCGCCGATGACGTCGCCCATCGACTCGTCGGGGACCGTCACCTCGAGGTGCATGATCGGCTCGAGCAGGATCGGCTTCGCCTGCTCGAGCGCATGCTTGAATCCCATCGACGCCGCGATCTTGAACGCCATCTCGGAGGAGTCGACAGTGTGGTACGAGCCGTCGAAGAGCCGGACGCGGAAATCGACCACCGGTGAGCCCGTGAGGATGCCGTGCGGCATCGCCTCGCGGATGCCCTTCTCGACGGCGGGAATGAAATTCCGCGGAATCGCGCCGCCGACGACCTCGTCGACGAACTCGAAACCGCCGCCGCGCGGCAGCGGCTCGAGCTTGATCCAGGTGTCGGCGAACTGGCCGCGGCCGCCGGATTGCTTCTTGTATTTGCCCTGCACCTCGACGCGGCCCTTGATCGTCTCGCGATACGGCACCTTCGGCGCCTTCAGCTCGACCTCGACGCCGTACTTGCGCTTCAAGCGCTCGACCGCGACCTCGACGTGCAGCTGCCCGGAGCCGGAGACGATGATCTCGCGGCTCTCGGCGTCGCGCTCGATGTGCAGCGCCGGGTCCTCCTCCATCATCTTGTGGAGCGCCTGCGTCGCCTTCTCCTCGTCGGCCTTGCTCTTCGGCTGCACGGCGAAGGAAATCACCGCGTCGAACGCCGGGAGCTTCGGCAGCAGCACCGGCGCTTTCTCGTCGGAGAGGGTGTCGCCCGTCGCCGTGTCCTTGAGCTTCGCGACGGCGCAGATCTCGCCGGCGATCGCCGCCGGGATCGGTGACTGCTTCTTGCCCTCGAGGCGTAAGAGCTGTCCGAAACGCTCCTTCACGTCGCGGCTCGTATTGAGCACGGTCGAGTCGCTGGTCGCCCGGCCGGAGACGACGCGCATCACCGAAAGCTTGCCGGCGAACGGATCCATGACCGTCTTGAAGACGAGCGCCGCGAAGGGCGCGGCCGGATCGGGCGGCCGCTCGACGGCGGATCCTGTCTTGGCGTCGATCGCCTCCACCGGCGGGATCTCCACCGGCGACGCGCAGAGGTCGACGATCGCGTCGAGGAGCGCCGTCATGCCGATGCCCTTCGGCGCCGCGCCGACGAAGAGCGGCAGGAACTGCCGCGCGAGCACGGCTGTGCGCAGGCCGCGACGGATCTCTTCCTCGGAGAGCTCGCCGCTCTCGAGATAATGCTCGAGGAGCGCGTCGTCCGACTCGGCGACGGCCTCGAGGAGACGGTCGCGATGCTCGGCCGCGGCGCCTTCGAGCTCGCCCGGCACGGGTCCCTCTTTCGCGGGCGCGAAGTCGGACGCGAACGTGTACGCCTTCATCGTCACCAGATCGACGTAGCCGTTGAAGCCGGCAGCGCTGCCGATCGGCAACGCGAGCGGGATCACCTTGGTACTGAGCGCGGCCGCGACGGGCTCGAGCGCGGTCGCGAAGTCGGTCTCCTCGCGGTCGAGTCGGCTCATGAAGCCGAGCACCGGGATGCCGAGCTCGCCGCACCACGTCCACGCTCGCTCGAGCTCGACCTTCACCTCGCCGTGCGGCGAGAGCACGAGGACCGCACCGGTCATCGCGGCGAGCGTCGCCCGCGTCTCCGCTTGGAATACCGAATACCCGGGCGTGTCGGCGAGCGTGATCTCGTGCTTCTTCCACGTGCAGTGATGGAACGCGCTGGCGATCGTCGTCTTGCGGCGGATCTCCTCCGGCTCGAAATCGAAAAGCGAGCTGCCGTCGTCGACCTTGCCGAGACGGTTCGTCGCGCCGGCGGCGAACACGAGCGCGTCGCCGAGGTAGGTCTTTCCGGTGCCGCCATGCCCGACGATGCCGATGTTGCGGATGCGTGCGACCTCTTCGGCAGCCATGCCGTCCTCCGTCTATTGATTGCGCCGGTAGATGAGCTGCAGGCCGTCGAGCGTGAGAAACTCGTCGACCGTCTCGATGGTGCGCGACTCGGGGGCGAGCAAGGCCGCGAAGCCGCCGGTCGCGACGACGCGCGCGCCGGCGCCGATCTCGCCGCGAATGCGGTCGACGAGGCCGTCGACGAGCGCGACGTAGCCGTAGATGCTTCCCGCCTGGATCGCGTGCACGGTGGTCTTGCCGATGACGCGCGCCGGCTTCACCAGCTCGACCTTCGGCAGCTTCGCGGTCTTGGCGCAGAGCGCGTCGAGCGAGATGCCGATGCCGGGCGTGATGACGCCGCCCAGGTACTCGCCGCGGCCCGAGACGCAGTCGAACGTCGTCGCGGTGCCGAAATCGACGACGATGCAGGCATTGTGGTAGCGCTCGTACGCTGCGACCGAGTTGACGATGCGGTCGGCGCCGACCTCGCGCGGATTGTCGTAGAGAATCGGCATGCCGGTCTTGGTGCCGGGACCGACGTGCATCGGCTGCTGTCCGAAGTACGTCCGCGCCAGCTCGTCGATCGTACTGTTCATCGGCGGCACGACGCTCGCGACGATGACACCCCCGATCTCGGACGTCGACGCGCCCGCCGCCTGGAAGAGGCCGAGGAGGAGAACGCCGTACTCGTCGGCGGTGCGGTCGTTGTCGGTGCGCACGCGCCAATGACGCACCAGCCGCTCGCCGTCGAAGACGCCGATCTTCGTGTGCGTGTTGCTGACGTCGATCGCGAGGAGGTGCTTCGTCATCGTCCGTCGCTCCGTGTCGCACGCTCGGTGCCCGCCGACGCGCGCGCGTAGCCGCCGACCACCGTCACGTCGCCGGCGACGATGTACTGCACACGCTCGCCGCCGTCGACGCGCGTCGCCCCCTGGGCGGCGCCGTCGGCGACCGCGCCTTCGCCGGACGCGCCCGCGAGGGCGAGCACGAGCCGGCCGCTGGCATCGAGACCACGCACCGTCCCGGTCGTGCGCTGGCCGCTACAGTCGACCGTGACCTGCTTGCCGGTGAGACACGAGTACTCGTTCCACTCGCCGATCAATGCCCCGAATCCGTCCTGGAGGAGGCGATCATAGACGGACTCCAGCGCATCGCATAGCGCCGCGGTGAACGCGAGGCGATCGACGCGACGGCCCGTCACCCGCCGCACGGACGTCGCGATCGGGCGCAGCTCCGGCGGAAACGCGCGCTCGGTGCCGTTCAGATTGACGCCGATCCCGACCACCACCGCGCGAATGCGATCGAGCTCCGCATCCATCTCGGTGAGGATGCCGGCGACTTTGCGGCCGTCGAGGAGGCAGTCGTTCGGCCACTTGATCGCCACTTTGCCCGGAGCGAGCGGCGCCAGCGCGCGCGCGACCCCGAGCGCCGCCGCGAGCGACAGCTGCGGCGCCGCCGCCGGTGCGAGTGTCGGGCGCAGAATCCAGCTGGCGTAGAGATTCACGTAGGCGGGCGATGACCACGCACGACCGAGGCGGCCGCGACCGTGCGTCTGGCGCTCGGCGACGACGAGCGTCCCCTCCGGCGCCCCGTCGCGCGCGAGCCGCATCGCCTGCACGTTCGTCGAGTCGGTCTCCTCGAAGTAGATGACCCGTCGCCCCAGGCGCCGCGCCGTGAGCCGCGGCACGATCTCCTCGGGCAGCAGGCGATCGGGGGCGCCCGTCAACCGATACCCGCGCGCGTGCTGCGCCTCGATCCGGTAGCCGCGCGCGCGCAGCTGCTCGACGTGCTTCCAGATCGCGGCACGCGAGATGCCGAGCGTCGCCGAGAGCTGCTCGCCGGAGACGACGGGCTGGCGCCGCAGAAGCGTCAAGAGCCGCCGCGCGGGATCGGAAGCCGTCACGGCTGCTTCTCGACGCACAGGTGCAGCGCGACCGCCGGCGCCGAGTGCGTGAGGGCGCCGATCGAGATGCGGTCGGCGCCGGTCGCCGCGTACGCGGCGACGTTCGCGAGCGTGATCCCACCCGAGAGCTCGACCGGCACGCGGCCGCCGATCGCGGCCACGAGCGCGCGCGCCTCGTCGACGCTCTGGTTGTCGAGGAGCACCGCGTCGGCGCCGGCGGCGAGCGCGGCCTCGACCTCGGCGCGGCTGCGGCACTCGACCTGGACGCGCAGGCCCGCGGGCGCGCTCGCCCGCACGCGCGCGACGACTGCCGCCGTGCCGCCGCCAAGCGCGACGTGCGTGTTCTTGATCAGGATGCCGTCGTCGAGGCCGAAGCGATGGTTCACGCCACCGCCGACGCGCACCGCGTGCTTCTCGAGGAGGCGCAACCCGGGAAGCGTCTTCCGCGTATCGACGATCGCCGCGCGCGTGCCGCGGACGGCATCGACGAAGCGGCGGGTGAGCGTCGCGATGCCGCAGAGGTGCTGGAGCAAATTGAGCAGCACCCGCTCGCCGGCGAGGATCGGCGTCGCCCGGCCGCGCACGTGCACGAGTGCGGCGCCACGCGCGACGGCGGCACCGTCGTCGACGACGCACTCGACGGCGAGCGCGGGATCGAGACGCGCGAAGACGAGCGGCGCGAGGAAGACCCCGGCCGCGACGCACGACTCCTGCGCCTCGACGGTCGCGAGCACCGCCAGGTCGGGCGCGAGCGCGGCGCGTGTCGTCACGTCGCCGCGGCCGACGTCCTCCTCGAGCGCGGTCGCGACGAGGCGGCGAACCGACGGCTGGCGCGCGAGCTCCGTGTCCGACGACCCGCGGCTGAGAGGAGGAACGGCGGCCGGAGCGGGTGTGGGCACGACCGTCGCGCGCCTCAGCCGGCGCGCGCCTCCTCCAGGGTGCGGAGACTCCGCTCGAGCGTCGCCTTCTTGCTGGCGAGGCCCGCCGCCTTCTCCTCCTGCTCGGCGACGATCTCCTCCGGCGCCCGCGCGCGGAACGACGGATTCTCGAGCTTCTTCTCGACACCCGAGAGCTCGCCCGACACCTTGCCGATCTCACGCGTCAGCCGGCGGATCTCCTCGTCGAGGTCGACGAGCCCGGCGAGCGGCACGAGCACCTGCACGCCGTCGACGAGTGCGGTGGCGGCGCCGCGCAGCCCCTGCCCGGCCGGAAGGTACTGCAGCCCGCTCACGCGCGCGAGCGTCCGCAAGATCGCCTCGTCCGCTTCGACGCTCGCCCGTGCGTCGGGATCGGCGATCACGAGCGCGGCATCGAGCGCACGCCCCGGCGGCAAGTTCATCTCGGCGCGGATGTTGCGGATCGCGCGCACGACGCCGATGAGCCGCGCCACGCGCTGCTCGACGGTCGCCATCAGCTGCGCGGCGGCGCCGCCGCACCACGCCTGCTCGGCGCACGGATAGCGCGCGACGACGATCGATCCTTCGCCACGCGCGCGCGGCAGCGCCTGCCAGATCTCCTCGCTGATGAACGGCGTGAACGGATGGAGGAGCCGCATCAGCGCCTCGAGGACGCGCACCAGATTGCGGCGCGTCGCCTCGGCCGCGGTGCCGGCCGCGGCCAGCGTGATCTTGCTCATCTCGAGATACCAATCGCAGAACTCGTGCCATGCGAACTCGTAGAGGCGGCTCGCGGCGTCGTTGAAGCGGTATTGGCCGAGCGCATCCTCGATCTCCGCCGTCGCGGCGACGAGCCGCGCGAGGATCCATTGATCGGCGACGCCGAGCGCCGCGTACTCCGCGGAGGTCAGCTCCTCGATCGGATGCACCGGCTCGGTCGCGACGTCCTCGAGCTGCATCATCACGAAGCGCGCCGCGTTCCAGATCTTGTTCATGAAGTTGCGGTAGCCCTCGATGCGCTCCTCGGCGAGCTTGATGTCGCGGCCCATCGCGGCGAACGCGACGAGCGCGAAGCGGAACGCGTCGGTCCCGTACTTGTCCATCACCGCGAGCGGGTCGACGACGTTGCCTTTCGACTTGCTCATTTTCTGCCCGTGCTGATCGCGCACGAGGGCGTGGATGTAGACCTCGCGGAACGGCACGTCGTTCATGAACTTCAGGCCCATCATCATCATGCGCGCGACCCAGAAGAAGATGATGTCGAAGCCGGTGACGAGGACGGACGTCGGATACCAGGTCGCGAGGTCCTTCGTCTCGTCCGGCCAGCCGAGCGTCGAGAACGGCCACAAGCCCGACGAGAACCAGGTGTCGAGCACGTCGGGGTCGCGGCGCAGCTGCCGGTCGCCGCACTGCGGGCAGGCGCTCGGGTCCTCACGCTGCACGATCGTGTGGCCGTTCTGTTCGCAGTACCACGCCGGGATGCGATGGCCCCACCACAGCTGACGCGAGATGCACCAGTCGTGGATGTTCTCCATCCAAGAAAAGTACGTCTTCTCCCAATGCGCCGGGACGAAGCGCGTGCGGCCCTCGCGCACGGCGGCGATCGCCGGCTCGGCGAGCGGCGCGATCTTCACGAACCACTGCACCGACAGGTGCGGCTCGACCGGCGTCTGGCACCGGTAGCAGCGCCCGAGGGCGAGCGCATGCGGCTCCGTGCGGACGAGGACACCGTCGCGCTCGAAGTCGGCGACGATGCGGTCGCGCGCGACGTAGCGGTCGAGGCCGGCGTACGGCCCCGCCTCGGCGGTCAT
>JBGPOW010000202.1:0-8227 GCA_041488235.1 Binatia bacterium | reverse complement strand
GCGCGATCCGCATGCCCGACGGCCCGTCCCAATTGGTCGAGATACACCTCAAACCGCTCCGTCTCCGCCGACCCCGCTCTCGCCATGCCGGCAAGCTTTGCACAGCGGTCGGCCAGGCTCAATCTTTATGACACAGTAGTACTAGCCGCCCATGCGGTGACGGAACGCGCGCGAGCGCCGCGTCGAGCCGTGCAGCTCGAGGAAGAGCAGCCCGCGGACGACCATCGTGTAGTAGACGAGCAGCGCGACCGCGGCGAGCTTCGGCCATTCCAGCAGCGGCGAGACCGGCAGCGCCGCGAGCGCGAGCACGACCGCACCGAGCGCGACCGTCACCGGGAACCACTCGATCCAATTCTCGCCGATGAACGCATAGCTCTCGCCGAGCAGCTCGAGCGACGAGCAGCGGCCGAGGTAGATGAGCTCGGGTACCGCGTTGAAGAACACCAGCACGACCAGGTACAGCCCCAGCAGCAGCATCGGGCCCTGCGGGATGGTGGCGAGCGCCGGCGTGAGCAGACGGAACGCGATCCAGAGGACGAACGTCACGCCGACGACGTCCCACAGATAGGCGCCGGCGCTGCGCCGGAAGTCGTCGAGCGTCACCCGCCCGGTGCGCACCATCATTTCGACGAGGTAGAGAAACGATCCCACGCAGGCAGCCCAGACGAGGCTCAGGAGAAACCCGCCGAGGATGCCGAGCGCCGCTGCGAATACAGACGCGGCGCTCATCACCACCGCGTACACGAAGAGCGATCCCAATACGGCCCAGTTGCGCAACGTCAGCTCGGCGGCGCGGCGCAGGGTGCGTCGATAGAGCGCCAGCGTGACGGTGAGCCAGCTCACGGCGCGCCGAGGATGCGGCGGAGCTCGTCGGCGGGCTTGCCGCGACGAATCGTGAGCGCGTAGTCGGCCGCGCGTGCGAGCGGGAACACGATCGCGGTCGCGATCGACACCGCCTGCAGGATTCGCAGCCCGGTTACGAGCTCGACGACGAGTCCGAGGCCCACCACGACCGACAGGCCGGTGCCGAGGGGAACGCGCCAGCGATGCGTCGGCCGCTCGAAGCCGAAATCGCCCGCCAAGCGCCCCTCGCGCGACGACAACAGCGGGTGGACACGCACCGGCTCGCGCGCGGCGCGCGCCAGCAGCTCCTCCAGCACGATCGACGCGCGGACGCGGTAGAGGGTGATCGTCGGCGTGCAGAAGATGGCGCCGAGGGCGCCGAGGACGAGCGGCCACGTGGCGGCGAGCTGGACCGCGGCACGGATCCCGAGCGCCAGCACGACGAGCGGCGTGATGAAGTAGTGCGCGGCGACGTCGGCGAAGAAGAACGTCGCGTCGCTCGTGCCGCTCGCGCGCGCCACCTCGCCGTCGGAGCAATCGAGCACCTCGGCGGCATACGTCAGCGGGATGAAGAGCAGCGCGACGCCGAGATGCGGACACGCGAGACACGCCGCGGCGGCGACGCCGACGGCGATGTTCATCGCGCTCACCGCCGCCGCCGGCACGCCGCGCGCGAGAAAGAAACGCGTGAGATGCTTCGACACCGGCCGGCAGAAGCGCTGCGTGAGACCGGTGCTCTCCCGCGGCTGGACGGCCTCGATCGCGGCAAGATCGACGTGCCCGGCGCCCTCGCCGCCGCGCGCCTCGGTCACGCCGCGCCCCCGCCGCGCCGCGCGCGCAGCTCCTCGGGCCGGCCGCCGCGGTACGCGCGCCGCGCGTCGCGTCCGACGAGGCGCTCGGCGAATGCCCACACCTTGATCGCCCGCCCGAGGAGATCGAGGAGCAAGAACGACGGCAGCTCGCGGCGGTGGTCGCCGAGACCCAAGCGTCGGAGCGCGGCGACGCGATGCGCGAGCACGGCCGCATGGACGACGAGCGGCGCCAGCACGGCGACGGCGAGCGCCGGCGACCATCGCCACGCGAGGAGCGCCGCCGGCACGGCGCCGACCAGCACCGCCGACCACGCCGCCTGCACCGCCGCGTCGCCGAGCGGCGCCAATTGCATCGCGCCGCGGCGGCTGCGCAGCATCGTCGTCGCGAGGACGTCGAGCGTCCACGGCACCAGCGTGGTCGCGCGCGCCGCCGCGACGTACCCGATGGAGCACCCGCGCGCGCGCAGCGCGATCCCGAGCGCCAGGTCGTCCTTGGCGCCGGTGCGATCGGGAAAGAGCGCCTGCAGCCCGCACGCGTCGAGCATCTCCCGTCGGAGCGCGATCATCTCGCCGCTGAGCGCGCCGTCGAAGCGCAGGTCTTTGACGAGCAGGCGGTTGAGCTCCCAATACCGTGAGATCCACGTGTCGTAGCGCGGCGTCGCCGCTCCATGGACGGCGCGCGAGTGCCCGTCGCGCAGCGCGCTCGCGAGCTCCGCGACCGCATCGGCGGCGAGCTCGGTGTCGGCATCGAGCAAGATCACCGTCGCCGCGGTGGCGCGCGCGCAACCCGTCTGCAGCGCCACGTTCTTGTTGCCGCGCTCGAGACGCGCGACCTCGAAGCGACCGAAGCCGGCGGCGCGGGCGACGCGCTCGGCCGCGCCCGCGGTGTCGTCCTCACCGGCGGCGACCACGATCACCTCGAGCGCGGCCGCGCCAACCGTTTGGCGAGCGAGCGCCGCGAGGCAGCCGCCGATCGCCGCTGCCTCGTTGCGCGCCGGGATGACGACGGAGACGTGGAGGGCCATCGCGCCTCCCTTAACCTCGATCGCCTGCGAAGGAAAGAAAACGTGCGGGCGGACGCGTCGCTCAGTGGACCGTCGCGCCCGAGTACTTCCCGGTGACGGCGAAACCGAACGGGCCGAGCGACTGGCCGTGCAACGCGACGAGGAACTGCTCGGCGTCGCCGGTGCCCACGAGCGCCGTCTCGCCGCCGCGGCTCGCGGAGCGACAGCTCGCGAGGTGCACGAAGCCTGCCGTCGTGAGCGCAACCCCATCGGGGAGGACGGCGCTTTCCCCCTGCGGCGCGAGCGCCGAGGTGAGCGCGGCGAAGCCGACGCAGTCGAAGCAGACGTCGGGAATCGAGGTCGACACTTCGAGGTTGTCGGTGACGCTCGCGGCGCAGCAGACGTGGGCGCCGCCGAGCGCCGCGCTCGCGCGCGTGATCGGATGCACCTCGCCGCCCTCGGACTCGAGGCCGATCAGGATCACCTGCGAGCTGGTGAGCGCGGTCGGGTCGTAGGTGGGGATACGGATGCCGCCGGCGAGAAGCGTCGGATCCGGCAGCGTGCCGTCGGCGGAGATACCGATCGCGTCGCCGCCGAAGCTCGCCCCGGTCGCCGCGCTGGCGATCGTCCAGCCGCCGACGATTTGCGGGATCACCGCGTTCGACGCATCGAGCGCGGTCACGATCACGACCCCGCGCTCGCCGCTCAAATCGACCGTCGATCCCTGCGGATGGTTCGCCGGCGGATTCACCGTCTGCGTCTGCCCCTGGAACCGCGTCGGATCGACGACGACCGTGTCGACGTCGGTCAGGCCGATGAAGACGTCCGCCAAATGACGGCAGTCTGCGGCGTAGTACACCCAGTGTGTTTGCAGCAGCAGCCCGCCGGTCCCGTTGCCGGTCCGGCTGACGATCTCGAAGCTGACGCGACCGCTCGTCGTATCGAAGGGCATCACGAGCACGCCCGCCGCCTGGAGATAGCGGACCTCGCCCGCCGGACGCACGCCCGCCGACGCCGAAGTGCCGAGCGCGATCACGAGCACAGCGCCCGCGCTCAGCGTCCCCCAACCGATCCGCCACGTACCCCGCACGCTTCATCGAATAGCGTGCGGATGCCGCGGCGATCAATGCAAAGAACGCACCCGCGGCGATTATGTGTCCTGCAGCTCGTGACCACCACGCGGCGATGATACGTCCGCCGCCGGACCGTTGTCGCGTCGCGCATCCTCCCGTAGGGTGACGGCGTGGCGCCGCGCGTTTTTCTGCTCTCACCGGCGAACTGCAACGGCACGCGTGCGCGTCTCGTCCTGCGGCCGGGCGCGCGCTTCGATTTGGCCGTTCGCCTGCGTGACGGCGGCGCACCACTCGGCGAGGTCTTCAGCTTCATGAGCGGCCTCTACTTTCGCGGCAAGCTGGCATACGCGCGCGCGTTCGCCCGGACGCCCTCCGGACGGACGGGTGTGCTCGTCATCACACCCGGCGGCGGTCTCCGGCCGGCCGACGATACCGTCGACCTCGCAACGCTCGCCGAGTACGCGCAGATCGCGATCGACCACCGCGAGCCGCGCTACCGGACGCCGCTCGCCGCGGATGCCCACGAGCTCGCGGCGTGGCTCGGGACGCGTGGCGAGGCCGTGCTCCTCGGCAGCATCGCCACCGACAAGTACGTCGACGTGCTGACGGAAGCGCTCGGCCGTCGGCTGCGCTTCCCGAAGACGTTCGTCGGCCGCGGCGACATGAGCCGCGGCGGCCTTCTGCTGCGCTGCGTGCGCGCCCGCGAGGAGCTCACGTACGTCCCCGTCGCCGGCGCCGTTCGCCACGGACCGCGGCCGGCGAAACTCGCACCGCTGCGCCGCACGATCTGACCCGCGACCGCGGTCCCACACGACTCGGCGGAGACACGCGAGGTCGTCGCTCTGCACCCGTGGTGCGCATGTGAACCTCATTGCGCACGTCGGGTGCGGAGCGACGACCTCGCGTGTCTCCGCCGAGTCGTGTGGGATCGCGGTCGCAACCAATCAGATGGTGCGGCTCACCGCGTCCTCGCGCATCGTCGGCTCCGGCCGCCGCTCGATCGGCACGTACGCGCGCGGCCCTTCCCCGACGTAGATCTGCCGCGGTCGGATGATCTTCTGCTCCGGATCGCGCACGAGCTCCGCCCAGTGCGCCATCCATCCGGCGGTGCGCGCGATCGCGAACAGCACGGGGAACATCGTGACCGGTAGGCCGAGCGCCTGGTAGATGAGCCCGGAATAGTAGTCGAGGTTGGGGAAGAGCTTGCGCGAGACGAAGTACTCGTCGGCGAGCGCCTGCCGCTCGAGCTCGATCGCGATGTCGATGAGCGGATTTTTGCCGGTGACCTCGAACACTTTGTAGGCGAGATCTTTGATGATCCGCGCGCGCGGATCGTAGTTGCGGTAGAGGCGATGGCCGAAGCCCATGAGCCGCCGCTCGCCGCTCTTGCAGCCCTTCAGGTACTCGGAAATGCGGTCGACGCTGCCGATCTCCTCGAGCATGCGGATCACCGCCTCGTTGGCGCCGCCGTGGAGCGGCCCGTAGAGCGCCGCGACGCCCGCCGCGACGGCGGAATACGGATCGGTGCGCGCGCTCGCCACGCAGCGCACGGCGTTCGTCGAGCAGTTCTGCTCGTGCTCGGCCTGGAGAATGAAGAGCACGTCGACGGCGCGCTCGAGGACGGGGTCGGGCTGGTAGCGCAGCTCGGTCATCTTGAAGAGCATCGAGAGGAAATTGCCGGTGTAGCTGAGGTCGTTGTCGGGGTAGACGTACGGCAGCCCGCGCGAGCGCCGGTAGGCGAACGCCGCGAGCGTCGGCATCTTGCCGATGAGGCGGCGGGTCTGCAGCCGGCGCGACTCGAGGTCGAGGACGTGCTTGGCGTCGGGGTAGAACGTCGAGAGCGCGCCAACCGTGCCGACGAGCATGCCCATCGGGTGCGCGTCGTAGCGGAAGCCATCCATGAACTTCTTGATGTTCTCGTGCACCATCGAGTGGGTCGTGATGTTGTGCCGCCACATCGCGAAGTGATCCTCGTCGGGGAGCTCGCCCTTGACGATCAGGTACGCGGTCTCGAGGTAGTCGCTCTTCTCCGCCAGCTCCTCGATCGGGTAGCCCCGATAGCGCAGGATGCCGCGCTCGCCGTCGACGAAGCCGATCGCGCTCTTGCACAATGCGGTATTCGCCAGGGCCGGATCGTACGAGCGGAGGCCCTCGTCGTCGTCGCCGGCTTTGATCCGACGGAGGTCGGCGGCGCGGATCGCGCCGCGCTCGATCGGCAGCTCGTAGCGCGCGCCGTTGCGCTCGTCGGTGACCGTCAACACGTCCTTCGCCATCGGAGACCCTCCTAGCCGCGTCGTGCCCCGATCTTGGCAGCGATGGACGTCTAGTCAATCTTGATTTCCACAATCAATATGTGGCAAGTGCGGCGACATGCGTCGTGGCTACCGATCCGCGAGACAAGCCGCCGCCGAGCTCGGCATCAGCGTGCCGACGCTCTACGCGTACGTCAGCCGCGGCCTCATCCGGTCCGAGGGCGATCGCTCGTCGCGCCAGCGACTGTACCGCGTCGAGGACATCGCGGCGCTGAAGGCCCGCAAGCAGCGCCGCGATCCGGGCAAGGTCGCGGAGGCGGCGCTGCATTTCGGCCTGCCGGTCCTCGACTCGGCGATCTCGCTCATCGCCGGCGGTCATCTCTACTATCGCGGGCGCGACGTCGCGTCGCTCGCCACGACCGCGACGATCGAGGAGATCGCGGCGCTCTTGTGGACGGGCGACGCCGCCGCGACGCTGCCGGAGGCGCGCCTCGAGCTGCCGCGCGCGACGTGGCAGCGGATTGCGGCAGTCGTCGCGCCGCTGGCACCGATGGATCGATTCCAGACGGCGCTCCCATTCGCCGCCGCCCACGACACCGGCGCCTACGACCTCCGTCCCGCCGCCGTGCAACGCACGGGCCTACGCATCCTCCGCCTCCTCGCCGCCGCCGCGGCCGGACGGCCGCCGTCGAGCGAGCCGATCACGCGTACGTTGCAGCAAGGATGGGCGCCACGCGTGCCGCCTGCGCGCGCGCTCCTCGAGACCGCACTCGTCCTCTGTGCCGATCACGAGCTGAACCCCTCGACGTTCACCGCCCGCTGCGTCGCCTCGGCGCGCTCGACGCCGTACGCGGTCGTCGCCGGCGGGCTTGCCACGTTGCAGGGCGCGCTCCACGGCGGCACCTGCGAGCGCATCGAGGCGCTCTTCGAGGAGGCCGCCACGCCGGCCCGCGCCGCCGCCGTCGTCGGGGCGCGGCTGCGCCGCGGCGAGATGCTCCCCGGTTTCGGCCACCCGCTCTACGTCACCCCCGTGGGCGATCCACGCGCGCCGCTTCTCCTCGATCGGGTGCGCGCGACGCGGCCGACGAGCCGCGGCGCGCTCCTGGCGCGCGCGCTCGTCGACGGCGTACAGGCGCTCGTCGACGTACAGCCGACGATCGATTTCGCCGTCGTCGCGCTCCGCCGCGCCCTCGAGCTCCCGCCCGGCGCCGCCGTCGCGCTCATCGCGATCGGCCGCACCGTCGGCTGGGTCGCGCACGCGATCGAGCAGTACGAGGACGAGCGCCTGATCCGCCCGCGCGCGCGCTACGTCGGACCGATGCCGTGAGAGCGCGCAGATTACGCATTGCGCCGCCGGCCCGAAGCGGGTATCTGGCCTAGACTGCACGCGCCACTACCTCGTGCCCGTCTGACGTCTCTCGTCATCATCACCTGACATCCCGGCCGCCGTCCGCGGCGTGCCGCAGGAGTGTGTATGCCGCTCACCCGTACTCCCGACGCCGCATGGCTCGCGCAGACACTCGGCACATTGTTTCTGCGCGTGCGCGGATGGCGGGTCGAAGGCCGGCTGCCCGCCGGCACCAAGGCGGTCGCCATTGCGGCGCCGCATACCTCGAACTGGGACCTGCCCTTGATGCTCGCCGTCTCGTTCGTGCTGGGCGTGAAGCCGTCATGGCTCGGCAAGCGTCAACTCTTCGTCGGCGCGTTCGGGTGGCTCATGCGACGCCTCGGCGGCATCCCCGTCGACCGCGGGCAGCGCACGAACCTCGTCGAGCAGGTGGTCGATCACTTCGCGACCGTCGACCAGCTCTTCCTGGTGATCCCGCCGTCGGGCACCCGCAAGCGGGCGACGCACTGGAAATCGGGCTTCTACCACATCGCGCGCGGCGCCCAGGTGCCGATCATCTGCGCCTTTCTCGACTACCGCCGCAAGGTCGGCGGCGTCGGCCCGACGATCGTACCGAGCGACGACGTGCGCGCCGACATGCAGGTCATCCGCGACTTCTACGCGCAGATCACCGGCAAGTACCCCGCGCTCACCACCCCTGCGATCCTCCTCGAGGAGGACGCTCCGCCGGCTCGCGTGCGATGCGAAGGCTGAGCACCCGTCCGAGCCGCATTCGCGATCCCGAACTAGGCGCTTTGATACCATATCCTTGACCGTATTGGACCATACGCTTATACTAGTCCAATGCGTACGCCACTCAAGAAGGTTACGGTCAATCTTCCGGCGCATGTTCTGG
>JBGPOW010000201.1:0-8264 GCA_041488235.1 Binatia bacterium | reverse complement strand
GCGGCGCAAGAGACGCTCGCGAGCGCGATCCAGATCGGCAACCCGGTGAGCGTGCGGCGCGCGATTCGCACCTTGCAGCGGTTCGACGGCGTCGTCGAGCAGGCGAGCGAGCAGGAGCTCGCCGACGAGGCGGCGCGCGCCGACCGCACGGGCATGTTCAACTGCCCGCACACCGGCGTCGCGCTCGCCGCGCTCCGCAAGCTCGTCGAGCGCAAGATCATCCGCTCGCACGACCGCGTCGTCGTCATCTCGACGGCGCACGGCCTCAAGTTCGCCGATCAGAAGACCGCCTATCATCTCGGCACCCTGCCGGGCGTACGGCCGACGTACCAGAACCTGCCGGTCGAGATTCCCGCGGAGCCGCGCCGGGTCGCGGACGCGATCGCGAAGCACGTCGAGCGCGCCCGTCTCCTGGAGTCGTGATGCCCGACGAGCCGTCGGATCCCGGGTCCCGCAAGCCGGGTCCCAGCACCGCGGCAGTGCACGCGGGCGAGCCGCGCCGCAAGTCCGCCAACGCGCTCACGACGCCGATCGTGCAGACGTCGACCTACACGTTCGTGAACACGCAGGAGCTGCGCGACTACTTCGAGGAGCGCATCACGCGCGAGGAGTACGGCCGCTACGGCAACCCGACGCAGCGGATCGCCGAGGAGAAGCTCGCGGCGCTCGACTCCGCCGAGGATTGCCTGCTCTTCGCGAGCGGCATGGCGGCGATCACCACGACGCTCTTCGCCATGCTCTCGCGCGGCGCCCACGTCGTCGTCACCGACGACTCGTACCGCCGCACGCGGCAGTTCCTGAACTCGGTCCTGCACCGCTATGGCATCGAGGTGTCGACGGTCCCGGCGGGCGACTTCGAGGCGATGGAGGACGCGCTGCGGCCGACGACGCGCGTGCTCCTGAGCGAGTCGCCGACGAACCCCTACAACTGCATCCTCGACCTCGAGCGCTTCGCCGAGATCGGGCACCGCCATCGTGTGAAGACGATCATCGACGCGACGTTCGCGACGCCGTACAACCAGCGCCCGCTCGAGTTCGGCGTCGATCTGGTTCTCCACTCGGCAACGAAGTATCTCGGCGGCCACAACGACATCATGGCCGGCGCGGTACTCGGTTCGAAGGAGCTCGTCGACGGCGTCCGCGCCCTGCACGGCGTGATGGGCGCGGTCGTCGATCCGTTCGCGGCGTACCTGCTCATTCGCGGGCTGAAGACGTTCGCGCTTCGCCTCGAGCGGCAGAACGCGAATGCGCAGGCGATCGCCGAGTATCTCGCCGCGCATCCGAAGATCGTGCGCGTGCACTATCCGGGGCTGCCGACGCACCCCAATCACGACGTCGCGCGCCGCCAGATGCGCGGCTTCGGCGGCGTCGTGACGTTCGAGGTCGAGGGCGACCTCGACACCGCCTCGCGCGTCGTCGATGCGTGCCGCATCCCGCGCATCGCGCCCTCGCTCGGCGGCGTCGAGAGCCTGATCGAGCAGCCGGCGCTGATGAGCTTCTACGAGCTCACCACCGAGGAGCGCCTCCAGGTCGGCATCAAGGACAACCTGATTCGCTACTCGGTCGGCATCGAGGACGGCGCCGATTTGATCGCCGACCTCGCCGCCGCACTCGAGCGGATCTAGCTTCACGTCGACGACGCGGGGACCCGCGGCAGCTCGCGGGGCGCCCTGCGCACGATTTGCGATCCGCTGGACGGCGGCGCTACATACTATCGCCGCTCAGCCTCGCGAGAGGAGAAGACGATGGCGACGAACGACGTCACGACCTCCACGCTACCGCCGCAAGCAGTGCTGTATCAGCTCGCGACCGGTCACTACGTCACCCGCGCGCTCGATCTCGTCGCGCGCCTCGGGATCGCCGATCTGCTGAAGGACGGCCCGCGCACGGCCGAAGAGCTCGCCGCGCCGACCGCTACGCATGCAACGTCGCTGCGTCGCGTGCTGCGTCTCCTCGCGACCGCGGGAGTGTTCAGCGAACAGGAAAACGGCGCGTTCGCGCTCACGGCGCTCGGCGAGTGTCTGCGCGACGACGTGCCGGGAAGCGCACGCGCCCTCGTGCGGTTGTTCACCGGCGCGCGAATTCAGAACGCGTGGGCGGACCTCGAGTATTGCGTGCGCACCGGCGGGCCGGCATTCCGCAAACGCGGTGTCGTCGACCACTTCGCGGAGATGGCAGGCGATCCGGAGGCGACCGCCGTCTTCGACGCGGCGATGGCGGATTTCACGAAGCTCGCCGCGATCGCGGTCGCGGCAAACTACGATTTTTCGCGCTTGCGTACCCTGGTCGACGTCGGCGGCGGCAACGGCGCGCTCCTGATCGGCATTCTTCGCGCGCATCCGCATCTCCATGGGGTCGTCTTCGATCAGGAGCACGCGGTCTCCCGCGCGCGCGAACAGATTGCTGCACGCGGACTCGTCGACCGCTGCCAGGCCGTCGGCGGCGATTTCTTCGCGGAGGTCCCCCCCGGCGGCGACGCGTATCTCCTGAAGCACGTCATCCACGACTGGGACGACGAGCGGGCGACGACGATCCTTCGCAACTGCCGCCGCGCGATGGCTGCGACCGGCACACTCCTCATCGTCGAGGGCATCTACCCGCCGCACGTCGATCAGTCGCTCGCGAGTCGCGGCGCGGCGGCGAACGACGTCAACATGCTGGTCAACACGGGCGGCCGGCAGCGTTCCGAGCAGGAGTTCCAGTCGCTGTTCGACGCCACCGGGTTCACGCTGACGCGGATCGTGCCGACGCCGATCAACATCAGTGTCGTCGAGGGAACACCTCGGGCGTAGGAGGGTCTTCGTAGCGGCGACGAGACGTTCAGCGCGACGGCGCGTGCGACAACGGCGCGCAGAGCTCCACGTCGTGACCGTCCGGATCCGCAAAGTACAGCGACTTGGCGGGAATCCAATCGTGCACCATCGGTCCGTCGACGGTGACCTCGAGCCGCCGCAGCGTCGCAGCCGCCGTGTCGATGTCGCGCTCCGCGACCGTGAAGGCGAAATGCTGCTTCGGCCACTCACCGCGGTCCTCTTGTAGGACGATCATGCCGTCGCCGGCGCGCAGGAACACCCAATTGCGCCGCTCGTCGCGCAGGCCGACCTCCAAACCCAGCACCTCACGATAGAACGCCTCGGCGGTCGCAACGTCACGCACACGGATCGCGACCTCGTACACGCCACGGATCTCGATCATGCGACTCCCTCCATCGATCGACGACAGATGGGCCGATTACGGACGGCCGGGCGGTCAAGCGGCCAGCAGCGGCGACTCCTGCGCCGTGAGCGCCGTCATGCGGACGCTCTCCTCCCACAGCACACCCGCGAGTGCCGCGTCGTACGACGCGTCCGACGACGGCGCTTCGCGCCACCGCGTGTGCGACGGAAAGTACTTCCCGGAAGTGCCGGCGAGCGCGGGATCGAGGACGAGCCGCGCGAGCGCCGCTCCGGCCTTGTCCGCCGGATTGACGCCGGGAAGGACGCGCGTGAGCAGCCGCGCAACGCCCGGCAGTACGCGACTCCAGACGAAGCGCAGCGCCGCCGGGTAGTCGCGGGCGAGACCGGAGCCCGGCACGAGACCGGGATCGAACGCGTTCACCGTGAGGGCCTGCCGCCCATTTGCGAGATGCGCGCTCGCGAGGCGACGTCCGAGCTCGTACGCGAACCAGAGATTGCAGAGCTTGCTGTTCACGTACGCCAGGCGACCGTCGTACTCGTTCGGACGCGGACCGCCGGTGGCGGCGAGCGTCGCGACGTCGGCGATCTGCGGCTTCGGCATGCCCGTCGTGAGCTTCGGGTCGTGCACGCCGGACGCGACGACCACGACGCGCGCCGGCGCCTGCGCGACGAGACGGCCGAGCAGCAAATTGGTGAGCAGAAAATGCCCGAGGTGATTCACGGCGAACGTGAGCTCGAAACCGTCGGCCGAGCGCCGGAGACCTTGCGTCACCTGCAGACCAGCGTTGCAGACGACCGCCCCCAGCGGAACGTCCGCCGCTTCGATCTCTCGCGCGAAACTGCGCACGGCGGCGATCGAGCCGAGGTCGAGGCCCATCTCCGACACTGCGCGGTTGCCGGTCGCGTCGCGGATGCGCGAAACAGCCGCAGCTGACGCCGCGCGGTCGCGGCTCGCGATGATGACCTGCCAGCCCTGGCGCGCCAGCTCGCACGCGCACTCGAAGCCGATGCCGGAGTTGCCGCCCGTTACGAGGGCTGCCCTGTGCTCCATCGCGGCACCGCGCGTCAGCTCGCCGCGAACGTGTCGTCGACGAGCTTTTGCAGCTCGCCCGTGTCGAACATCTCGCGCACGATGTCGCAGCCGCCGACGAACTTACCGCCGATGTAGACCTGCGGGATCGTCGGCCAGTTGGAGTAGCGCTTGATCGCGTCGCGCTTGGCGGGCTCGCTCAACACGTCGACGGTGTGGAACGGCTTGCCGATCTCCTGAAAGACTTCCATCGTCGCCGCCGAAAATCCGCACTGCGGGAACGTCGGATTTCCCTTCATGTAGATCATGATCTTGTTGGTGCGGATCTCGTTTTCGATATCGCGGGTCACGTCGTCGGCCATAGTCGATTTCTCCTCGCGTTCAGCGTTCGCTGGACGTCACGGTCTTGAGTTGCAACGCATGGATCCGCGGCATCAATGCGGAGAGCGCGCCGTACACCATTTGATGGCGCTCGACGAGCGACTTGCCGGCGAAGCCGTCGCTGACGACGGTGACCGTGAAGTGGTCTCCGGTGCCGGTCGTATCGTCGGCGGCGACCGTCGCATCCGGGAAGACGTCCTCGAGACGGCGGCGAATCTCCTGCGGATCCAGCATCCCCCCAGTAATAGCAGTGCACCGGGCAGTGGCAAGGCGGAAACCGCTCGGGCATGCTGGCCGCCGTGGCGACCGAGCGCAGCGCGTTCTTGCGCGGCTCGACGACGGGCCTCGCCGTCGTCGCGGCGCTGATCGGTCTCCTCGGCGCCATCGGCAACGTCGTCTTCCGCGAGGCGATCGCGGTCTCGGGACAAGGGTTCCAGATGCTCGGCATCGCGCTCACGCGCGCCGTGCCGCCGCTCACCGGTTATGCGGCCCCGTTCGTCCTCGCGTCGGGCGGCGTCGCGCTGCTCGTCCTCGCGCGCCTCTTCCCCGAGCACACGCTCGGCTACGGCTTCCCGCGCTTTCTCGAGATGGTGAACCTCGAGGGCGCGCGGGTGCAGAAGCGTTGGATGATCGTGAAGACGCTCGGCGCCGCGATCTCGCTCGGCTGCGGCGCATCCGTCGGCCGCGAAGGCCCGATCGCGCAGATCGGCGGCTCGATCGGCTCGGCGATCGCGCAGCTGCTGCGCGTCCCCGCCGATCGCGCCAAGCTCTTCGTGGCGTGCGGCGCCGCGGCCGCGCTCGCGGCGACGTTCGGCGCGCCGATCGCGAGCGTCATGTTCGCGCAGGAGATCCTCCTGCAAGGCGAGATCCAGCTCGTCCACTTCAGCATGATCGTGATCGCGACGACGACGTCGGTCGTCGCGTCGCGCGCGACGCTCGGCGCCGACACCGTCTTCCACGTCCGCACCTTCGAGCTCGCGAGCTATTGGGAGCTCCTCAGCTACGCGCTCATGGGGCTCGTCCTCGGTGTCGTCGCGGTCGGGTATACGCGCCTCTTCCACGTCGTTCTCGAGCGTGCGAGCCGGTTGCGCCTCGCCACCGCGATCAAGCTGATCGGCGGCCTCGCGCTCGTCGGCGCGCTCGGCGTCGTGCTCCCCGAGAATCTCTCCGATGGCTACCCCACGATCGACGCCGCGCTGGCGGGGCGCCTGACCTGGCCGCGGATGACGGCGCTCGCGTTCGCCAAGATGGGCGCGAGCGCCCTCTCGCTCGGGAGCGGCGCGCCGGGCGGCGTCTTCGGCCCGATCTTCTTCATCGGCGCGATGAGCGGCGGCGCGTTTCGCGCGCTGTCGGCGCTCCTCTTGCCGGGACTCACCGGTCCGCGCGGGTCGTACGCGCTCGTCGGGCTCGGCACCTTTCTCGCCGCGTGCACGCACGCGCCGCTCACCGCGATCTTCCTGCTCTTCGAGATGACGGGGAACTACGACATCGCCCTGCCCGCGCTCATCACGTCGGTGCTGGCGGTGATCGTCGCGAGCAGCATCGAGCCCGAGTCGATCGACACGCTCGGTCTCGCCCGCGCCGGACGGAGCCTGCGGCCGCCGCGCGAGCAGATCATGGACTTGATCCCGGTCTCGGCGGCGTTCCATCAAGCCGTCGATCCGATTCCCGCGACCGCGCCCGTCGCCGAGATCCTGCGCGTCATCGGCGAGAGCCGCGCGACGAGCTTTCCCGTTTTGGACGCCGAGCAGCGCCTCCTCGGCACGATCTCCGTCCACGACGTCCGCGGCTTGCTCGCCGATCCGGCGTCACACGACGTCGTCATCGCCGCCGACCTGTGCGACCCCAACGTGCCGACGGTCACCCTCAGCACGAGCCTCGGCAAAGCGCTCGGCCGTATGGAGGCGGACGACGTCGAGGAGATCCCCGTCGTCGACGACGCCGATCCGCGTCGCATCGTCGGCCTGCTCTCGCGTGCCGACGTCATCCGCGCCTACAACCGCGCGCTGCTGACCATGCGTACCGTCCCCACCGCGGCCGGCAGCGACGAGCTGCCGCAGTGGTCGCGCGCGTACGGCGTCACGACGCTCGCCGTTCCGCCGGAGTGGATCGGCCGCTCGCTGCGCGAGCTCGACTGTCGCGCCCGCTTCGGGGTGAGCGTCCTCGCGGTGCAAGCCGACGACAAGCCCGGCCGTACGTTCGAGGTCCCCGAGCCCGACCGCGTCCTCCGGAAAGGCGAGTCGATGGTCGTCGCCGGTCCCGCCGCCGCCGTCCGCCGCCTCGAGCGGACCGTCGGCAGAGTCCTGCACGACCTCGGTCGCAGCCGCGCGTAACCAGCCTCCCAATCGTGAGGTGGTTTCCTCTCTCGACGACGTGCGCACCGATTTGCACATTCAGGTCCACCGCGTCCCGCCGTGCGCACGGACTTGCACTCGCGTCACGGTGCGCACCGAATTGCAGTTCCGTCGGGAGTGACGATTGTCGGCAACCGACGTAGGGTAGAGCCGGAGTGGGGCGCGGCGGCGGTAGATCGCGCGTGCTGCGTCCAACGCATTCATGCTCGCGCATAGTAGGTCTGCATTCTGAGAACATCGGAGGCGGATCGAGAACGCCACGCGTCGTCAACCACTCGAACGTGGCACACCGCTACGCTGCCGTCTTGCACAGAGGCGATCCTTCCGGTCGCTGATTGCTCGCTTATATCGGACAGTTGTCTACAGAATCGTATTCAGATCATGTAGACGAACACTAGGCGAAAGGCGGCGTTGCTGTCAAGTCCCATCGGCTGCCGCATCTACGGGAACCTCGTTCGCGGGACCGTTGACCGGCTCATCTGTTATAGTAGAAGTCTGTGTCCACTATGGTGGACTGCACGGCATCCAATCTCGACCAGCGCATCGCCGCACGCGTCTGCGAGCTGCGCGCGGCGCAACGCCTTTCGCTCGATGCACTGGCCAGCAAGAGCGGAGTCAGCCGTTCCATGATCTCGCTGATCGAACGCGGCGAAAGCAGCTCGACTGCGGTCGTGCTGGAGAAGCTCGCTGGAGGCTTGAACGTGACGCTGGCGTCGCTCTTCGATGCGCCGGCCACAGCCGGCCGAGCGTCCAGCGACCCAGTGGCCCGGCGTGACGACCAGCCGCAGTGGCAAGACCCGGCCTCGGGCTACGTCCGGCGCAACGTCTCTCCGCCGGGCGTGCCGCAGCCGATGCAGATCGTCGACGTGCACTTCCCGGCGCGCCGGCGGGTGGCCTTCGAAAACGCCGGACGCGAGATGCGCATCCACCAGCAGGTGTGGGTGCTCGCGGGCGCGATCGACATCACGATCGGCGCCGAACGCCACCGATTGCGCGAAGGTGATTGTCTCGCCATGCAGCTCGACCGGCCGACGATGTTTCACAACCCGACGCGAAAACCCGCGCGGTATGCGGTGGTGATCGCGTCCGAGCCGCGGTCGCGACGATGAGCACACTCCCCGGCTCTCCGCGATGCCTGCACGCGGTCGACGACACGCAGATCGACGCGCTCGCCGATGTGTTGATCGACTGCGTCGAAGGCGGCGCATCGGTGGGGTTCATGCACCCGCTGACGCGCGACCGCGCGGTGGCGTTCTGGCGCCGCGTCGCGCACGGAGTCGCCACGGGCGAGCGTGCGCTCCTCGTCGCGGAGGATGCGCACGG
>JBGPOW010000200.1:0-8307 GCA_041488235.1 Binatia bacterium | reverse complement strand
TGCTCGCCGGATCGGCGTTGGTGCGGTCGCGATCGACGATCCCGAACGAGAGCTCGAAGCGATGCGGTACCCAGCCGCTGTCGTCCTCGCCGCCGCGGCGCAGCCACTCCCGCAGATCCGCGCGCACGGACTCGATCGCGTCGTCCCAGACGCGCGGGATCGCGGGCGCAAGCTTCTCGCGATACGTCGCGGCGACGTCGTCGAGGACGCTGTCGATGGTCGCCTGCGCGGCGTCGCGGTTCTCGCGCGTGACCGGGAGCCGCCGCTCGGCGCGGAGCTTCGTCAGCAGCGCGAACTGCACGTCGTGGAAGAGCGCGCCGCGGGTCAGCGGGTCCATCGCCTCGATCGCGGTCGGCTCCTCGCGCGGCTGGAGCCGATGCACCGCCTGCAAGAAGAATCGATAGGGACAGGCGGCGAAGTGCTGCAACGCCGTCGGCGAGAAGGAGCGCGCCGCGAGCTGGTGGCGCGCGAGCGCGGCGCGTCCGAGCTCGTCGGCGTCGACGAGGCCGTCGGCTTGCGTCCAGCGGGTGCGCCACCAGCGTCGCGCGCGCGCCCGCAGCGCGCGTGCGAGATGCGCGTTGGCGCCGAGCAGGTACCGCGCCGTGCCGCGCGTCGTCTCGGGGTCGGCGTCGAGGAGCGGTGCGAGCAGCGCTAGGTCGTACTCGGCGTCGTCGATGGCCTCCTCCGGCCGCTCGGGAGCCGGCCATCCGAGGCGCACGACGCTCTCGCCGCGCGCACGCCCGGCGATCTCCTCGAAGCTCGGCAAACGGCCTTCGGCGGCGCGCAGCGCCTCGAGCGTGTAAAAGGACGGGACCCGCGGCCTGCCCTGCTCCGTGTCGAGGCGCGGATACGACAGCGCGACGCGGGCACGCGCGGCGCCGACGGCGAGTCGCAGCGCGAGACGCTCGGCGGCGACGCGATCGGCCTGGGTCGCGAGCGTCGGCGCGAGGGCGCGTCGGCTCGCGTCGAGGAGGATCGGATCTTCGGTGATCTTGCGCGGCACGATGCGCTCGGCGAGGCCGGCGACGAACACGACGTCGAACACGAGCCCGCGCGCCGCATACGCCGGCGCGACGTACACCGCGCCGTAGCGCCGGCGCGATGGACGGTCGCGCAGCTCGCGCAAACGGACGGCGAGCACCAGGCGCACCTCCTCGAGCTCGATCGGACCCACCGGCGCCATCGGCGCGAGCTCGGCCAGCGCCGCGAGCACGTGATCCGGATCGCGCAGCGCTGCCGCCGCGAGCGCCCGGAGATGGTCCAGCCACTCCTCCCAGCGCGCCTGCTCCGGCAACGTTGCGAGCCGCGCGACGAGCGGCATCGCGAACGCGCGCAGATGCGCGAGATCGGCGAGGGTGCGCTCGATCCGTGCCGCGCGCGTCTCGTCCTCGTCGCCGAGGGTCGAGCGCCGCAGACGCAACTCCGCCTCGAGACCGGCGAGCCGCCGCTCCCAGCGCTCCGCGCCGCCGATCACCGCACCCTCGACGAGCAGCTGCTCCCAGCGCCATGGCGCGCGCACGGCGCCGGCAACGACGCGTTCGTGCTCGGGATCGGCGGGCAACGGATCGTGGAGCGCGGGCTCGCCCGCGGCCGGCAGCGCGTCGGCGATCGTCGGCGGCACGAGATCGTGCTCCGGGGGTGCCCACACCGCGTCGGGCGGGGCGGCATCGGCGTCGAGCGACGGCACTTGCGCCAGCGAGAGATACTCGGCGAAGCGTCGCGCCGAGAGCCCTTCCGCCCTGCACGCGAGCAGCGCGAGAAGCGCGCGTCCAGCGGGATCCGGCCGCGTCGTGCCGCGCGCGAAAAACGCGGGAACTTCGGCGCGGCGCAGCGCTTCCTCGACGTGCGAGGTGTAGTCGTGCTGCGCCGGCAGGAAAATGGCCATGCGATCGAACGGCACGCCGCGCGCCGCCTCGGCGCGGATCCCGCGCGCGATTTCCACGCATTCGCGCGCCTCGCCGGGCCACGAGCGCAGCGTCACCCGCTCGTCGAGGTCGCGCTCGGCGGGCGTCGAGACCTCGAAGAGATGCGTTTGGAGATTCGCGAGCGAGTGCTGCTCGCGCGACTGCGCAGTCTCACGCCGGGTCGCGAGCGCGCGCTCGAGATGGAGGATGGAGCGCTCATCGCCGGCGGCGGCGGTCGCGAGCACCGCCGGCGCGCGCGCCGCGAGCGCGGCGACCAGCGCCGTCTCGCGCTCGGCGTGCAGCGGTACGTCGAGGAGCAGGAGCGGCACGTCGAGGAGCGGCGACCGCTCCCCGCGCGTCACCATGTCGCACGCCGCCGCGAAGACCGCTGCCCGATCAGCGACCGCTGCCTCGGTCATCTCGCGCTCGATCGCGCGCACGAGCGCGTCCATCGCCGCGCCGACGTCGCCACCGGCGCGAAGCGCGGCGGCATCGACGCCGGCCATCCGCAGCTCCTCGACCGTTCGCGCGACGGCACGCGGAAAGCCCGGACAACGCGCGACCGGGCTGAAGTAGCCGAGCGACTCGGCGGCGGCGAGCGCGTGCACCGCCCGCGCCGCGATCGCGTCGAGCGACATCCCGCCCGCGGGCGCTTGCTCCGCCGCCGCGAGCATCGGCGTGGCGAGAACGCCCGCCAACGTGCCGAGCGTGAGGCGCGTGGTACCGAAGCGCGCGCCCTGCGCCAAGGCCGACGCGCGCACCAGGTCGTCGGCGGCATCCCACGACGCGCCGACCACCAGCAGCTCCGCCGCGGCGGGCTGCGCATCGAGCCACGCACGCGCAGCGTCGACACGCACCGCGGCCGACGCGGACACGACGAGGCGTCGCGTCGTCGACTCGTCACTCGGCATCGATCGCGCGCGCACCATCGCGTCTCATCCCTCGGCACGGCGCCGACTGCAAGGGCTTTGCGCTGCCGCGTCGGCAACGCCGCGACCTCGTACGTCGGAGCGGCAACTTGGCTGAAATACTGCGCATGCCGACGAGCATTCACGGAGAGGTACTCGTAGCCGCTGAGAGATTTCCACGGACAGCTTCGCGAATCGCGGCACGCGCCGTCACGTCGCGCGACGTCGCGCCTCGACACGGCTCCAGTCGCTCTCTAAGCTCGGGCCGCCAGTGAGCGACGCGAGCGCGGAGGAGAGCGAGAGGGCGGCCGAGCAGGTGGCGTGGCGCCGCGGACTCGGTGCGCTGCTCTTCGCGGTCGCCTGCTGGGAGGTGTTCCTGCGCATCGACAGCGCGATTCTCACGACGGCGACCAAGGCATGGCTCTTTCCGCTGCTGGTGCTCGCGTTGACCGTCGATGGCGTCGTCCTGGGTGACGCCGCCGCGGCACTGGCGCGCGCGGCGTGCGGTGCAGCGCGCGCCCGCGGCGCGCGACGCGCGACGTTTCCCTGGATCGTCGCCGGCGCGGCGGCGCTCGAGTACGCGCTGCTCGCCTTCCATCACCTCGACGGCGGCGTCGATTGGCGCGTCCTCGCGGCCCTCGGCATTGCGGGCATCGTCTGGTCGGCAATGGCGAGCGCGAACGCAGCGCCGGTCGCGCGGACGGCAACACGGCCGCGACGCCTCGGCGCCGTCGCGGCGCTCACGACCGCGGTGCTCGTCGTTACGCTCGTCCGTTCCGACGTGTTCTACGCGCTCTCGAAGCGCGACAGCGCACTCGGACGCGCCATCGGGCACGGTTTTGCGATGTTCCCCCCGACGCTCGCGACCGTGCCGGCGCCGCCGCGTCTCGCGGCTTTGCCGGCGCGTGCCGCCCTCGGACGCGCCAGCGTCGTCCTGCTCAGCATCGATGCGCTCCGCGCCGATCGTCTGACGCCGTACGGCGCGCCGCCCGAGCGGTCGCCGCGCCTCGCGGCGCTCGCACGCGAGTCCGTCGTCTTCACCGACGCATACACGCAATCGCCGAACTCGGCGCCGAGCATGGCGACGGTCCTCACCGGCCTCTACCCTTTTCACCACCGCGTGCGGACGAACCGCGTCGCGTTGCTCGCAAGCGACCCCCGGCTTCCCGAGATTCTCACCGCCGCCGGTTACGTGACGGCGGCGTTCGTCACGAATCCGTTTTTCGGCGCGCCGTTTCAGTTCGCGCGCGGCTTCGACACGTATCGCTACCTCCCGGCGACGCTCGGGCCCGACGGTCTCGTCCGCGACACCAACGATCCGCAGGCAGTCGAGCACGCGTTGGCGTGGGTGCGCGAGCAAGACGCGCGTCCGTTCTTCCTCTGGATCCACGTCATGGCGCCGCACTCGCCATACATTCCGCCCGACGACCTGCGACCGCCGCCGTCGGCGACGCGTGGCCCGTGGTTCGACGTGTGGAACGTGCAAGCGCCCGAGGCGCGGCTCGCCGGCAATCGCACGAGCTTCGACCGCGACGTCTACGCGGCGGCGTACGCCGCCGAAGTCGCGAGCGCCGATCGTCTCGCCGGTCGCCTCCTCGACGGGCTCGCTGCGGCCGGTGTCCTCGACGACGCCCACGTGATCGTCATCGCCGACCACGGTGAGGCGTTCGGCGAGAGCGACGTCTTCGGTCACGGGAGGAGCCTCGACCGCGCCGAGACGCGGGTGCCGTTCGTGTGGCGGTTGCCGCGGTCGGCGCGCGCGACGCGCGTCACGACGACCGTCCAGCTCGCCGACGTCATGCCGACGTTGCTCGACCTTCTCGGCGTCACGGCGGCGGGCGGGCGCGACGGCCGTGACGTCGCCGGGCTCGTGCTCGGGGACGCGCAAGAGGACGACGGCTTTGCGTTCACCGAGAGCCGCTATCTGCACTCGATGGGCGTCCGTGGGCTGCTCTACGCGGGGCGCACGCGCCGCCACACGCTGTGGATCGACGCCGGCTATCCGTACTCGAGCGGCTTCGACCGCGGCGTCGATCCGGACGAGCAGACGCGGCGCCGGGCCGGTACGGGCGATCCTCTCTACCCGCGGCTGGCGACGCTCGCACGCGCGGCGCAAGACGCGCTCGCAGCGACGCCGCCGAAAATCGAGATCGACGCCGAACAACGCGAGCGCTTGCGCGCGCTCGGCTACGCGCAGTGACGCGCGCGCGACCAGGCGAGGAGCGCGTGGTGCGGCGTCGGGGCGAGCAGCGCGACGCAATGAGCGAGGACGCCGCGCGCTTGCTGACGGCACCGTTCCTCCTGTCCGCGGCCGCGAACTTCCTGCAGAGCCTCGCTTTCAACCTGTACTTGCATCTGCCGGGCTACCTGAAGGAGCTCGGTGCCGGCGAGGTGCGGATCGGGTTTCTCTTCAGCGTCACGGCGGCGACGGCGATCGCCGCACGGCCGACGGTCGGACGGGTGATGGACGCGGAAGGCCGGCGCGTCGTGATTTTCGCCGGCGGCATTCTGAACGTCGTCGTCTGTGCGCTGTATCTGACGATCCACAGTCTCGGCCCGTGGCTCTACGTCGTGCGCATCGGCCACGGCATCGCGGAGGCGATGCTGTTCGCCGCGCTGTTCACACAGGCGGCCGACATCGTACCGGCGAGCCGCCGCACCGAAGGTATCGCCCTCTACGGCGTCTCCGGCTTGCTGCCGGTCTCGCTCGGGGGTCTCCTCGGCGACGTCATTCTGAGTCGCGCCGGCTACCCGCGTCTCTTCCAGGTGTCGATCGCGTTCGCCGCCGCGTCGCTCGCGCTGTCGCTGCCGCTGCGCGATCACCGGCCCGCGCGCGACACGGCGCCGGCGCGCAGCTTCTTCGCGTCGGTGGCGGAGCCGAATCTCTTACCGCTCTGGTTCATCGGCTTCGTGTTCGCGGCGACCATCACCGCGACCTTCACGTTCCTGAAGACGTTCGTCATGGAAACGGACATCGGATCGGTCGGGATGTTCTTCAGCGCATACTCGGGGGCAGGCGTGCTGCTGCGACTCGCGTTCGGCTGGGTGCCGGAGCGGATCGGACCGAAGCGCGCCCTCTTTCCCGCGCTCGCGATGCTGACGGTGGGCTTCCTCCTGCTCGCGCGCGCGCGCACCGCCGCTGCGGTCGTCGGCGCGGGCATGCTCTGCGGACTCGGCCACGGCTTCACGTTCCCGATCCTCTCCGGCCTCGTCGTGACGCGTGCGCGACCGGTGGAGCGCGGCGCGGCGCTGTCGCTCTTCACCGCGCTGTTCGACGCCGGCGTGCTCGTCGGCGGACCGTTCTTCGGTCTGGTCATCCACCTCGCCGGATATCCCGCCATGTTCACGACCCAAGCGGCGGTGATGCTCGCAGGCACCGCGGCCTTCGCGGTCTGGGATCGACCCTATGAGGGCGAGCGCACGCAACGCGATACCGCGGTCGAGCCCTGAACGTAAAAGGCCGCCGGAGCGATGCTCCGGCGGCCTTTTCATCCAGCTCCCCGGGCCGGACTCGAACCAGCGACCATTCGGTTACACGTAACCCCGCCGTTTCCGACGGGCGTGGACTATCTCATCACCCTATCCGCGCGGGACGTAGGTGGCGGGCGCTCGCGGGGAGATTATTCTTTCGTCACTCCCTAGTCTCTGCACCTTCCCTCCACCCGACCGGCCGACTTCGACGACTTGGACCGGCCCATTGGAAGGCTCGGCTCAGGGTTCCCGTATGCACGATCGCACGTAGGCTTCCCTGAATTCACCCGCTTTTCACTCGCCGGTTTCCCGACGAGGCTGCGATTTCACAGCCGAACGCTCTACCGACTGAGCTACCGGGGAACAGCAACCCGCTTTGTATAGACGACGCCGCCCGAGACCGCAACGCAGCGGGTCGGCGCCGCGTCGTCGGAAGGCGCGTCGTGCCGACGGCGGCCATGCCCGTTCGTTCGCGTTGCGGCAGCGAGCTGCATAGGAGCGGCGAATCGCAGCGCGCTTTCCGCGTCGCGGCGCACTTTGGGGCTTCAGGCGGCGCGCAGGACCGTGGTAGGGTCTGCCCTCGATTACGCGGCCGCCAACATCCGAGAGCCGCCACTCCCGCAGAAAGGACGTTTCCAATGAAGGCAATGCTGGCACTCGCAGTCGGACTCCTCCTCGTCGCCGGCTCTGCGCACGCCGAGCGCGTCACGGAGCTGAACGGCCGCCACGTTCAGCTGTATCCAATGAAGGGACGCGCCGCCGGCTTCGGCCAGTCGCGGAACTCGAACATCAGCTATCATAACGGCCCCGTCATCCGTCAGGCGAAGGTGATCCCGATCTTCTGGGGCAGCAGCGCGATCTGGGGCACGAGCGGGAGCCCGAGCGCGCTCGCGCAGCACATCATCGACTTCTTCGTCCAGTTCGGCACCAACCCCGAGTATAACGTCATAACGCAGTACTACGACTTCGGCGGCAGCATTCAGCTGTCGACCCTCACGACCACGTACGTGATCGACAATTCCGCGCCGCCGACGAACGCCAGCGACTCCGCCGTGCGGAGCGAGGTCACGAAGATCGCGGGCCAGATCGGCGTTGACGGGACCGCGGTCTACGAGGTGTTCCTGCCGCCGAGCTCCTACGCGTCATACGGCAGTTGGACGTCGTGCGGCGGACCGAACCTGGCGTTCTGCGCCTACCACAGCAACACGAGCGCGTACGGCATCGACGTGAAGTACGCCTCGATGCCCTACCCGAGCTGCGGCGGTTGCAAGTGGACCGGCTTCACCGACGCACAGAACTTCGATCACTTCTCCTCGCACGAGACGCGCGAGGCGGTGACGGATCCCGACGGCAACGCCTGGTTCGACCGCCAGGGCAACGAGGCAGACGACAAGTGCGCGTGGTCGCCGTCGCCCTTTCTCGTGAACGGTTTCGGCTACCAATACGAGTGGTCGAACCTGAACAGCGGCTGCGTCAAGAGCCGCTGAGCGGCACGGCGCGCGCGGCGCGTACACCGCGTCGCGCGCGGACTCGCTACATCGGCGCAGTTCGTTCGTGTGGTGAGCGCGACGCCCGTCGTGCGGCGCGGCGGCGGGGAGCGTCCGCGGCACGCGCACCAAAGGGATTGCGCCGCGACGCGGACGCGGACGTGCGCAACGCCGACGCCGAACGTCGCGCTCGCCGCGGCGCGTGCGCAGCGCGCCGCCGCGGTGGAACGTCCTACGCTGCCTCGGGCGGCATCGGGGTGTCGCGCGCAGGCGCATTAGACCGCCCGACCACCACGACGTCGCGGGACCGGAAGTTCCACAGCGCGACCAGCGACCCACGCGGTCTACTACAATAAGCCAGCGCGCGGTACCCCAACCGCGCCCGCGCGGAACGACGGACGTCACACCACATGGCGGCGCCCGCGCGAGGCGTCACATGTCGCGACGTCCGTCGAGCGCGCGCCCGAGCGTAACGACGTCGGCGTACTCGACGTCGCCGCCCATCGGAATCCCGTGCGCGATGCGCGTGACACGCAC
>JBGPOW010000199.1:0-8345 GCA_041488235.1 Binatia bacterium | reverse complement strand
CGCGGCACCCGACGTGCGCAAGAGGGTAGGTTTGCGCACCACGGGTGCTGCGGGCGACGCCGTCCCCACACCCGCCGCGCGCCGGCGCACGACGGCGCGGCATGCGACGCGGCGTGCGACGCGGCGTGCGCTGCCTGCGCGCGGCGCCGCTGCGCGGCGCGCGGGGTTGGGCGATGGCGAGGCTGACGGAACGTGGCTGCTTGCGTTTGCGGTCGCGCGAACTTAGGAAGGGCGGCGTGCGCGCGCTCGGAGGCGGGAGGATGGTGCGGGCGGCAGCGGGCGCGCTCCTGCCGATCGTCGTTGCAGCGGCAGCGTTCGTCCTCGACGCGGAAATGGCGACGCACGACGCGAATGCGCGTGTGGCACACACGACGTCCGCCGACTCGCCGTTCGTGCAGCGGGCGCCCGGCGATCACAGACGCACGCGGCGGGCGCCGGCGGCGCGGTTGTCGCCCGTTCCTCTCGAAACGGAGCACCACGGCGCCGTTGCGGCCGAGCATCCGCGGGCGGCGGAGATCGGCGGCGAGATCTTGCGACGCGGCGGCAACGCCGTCGACGCGGCGATCGCGACCGCGTACGCGGTGTGCCTGCTGAACGCCTCGTCGTGCGGCATCGGCGGCGGCGGTTTCATGCTCATTCAGGACGCGAGCGGCACGGTGTACGCGCTCGACTATCGGGAGAGCGCACCGGCGCTCGCACATCGCGACCTCTTCCGCCGCGACGACACGGTGCTCGCGGAGCTCTCGCGCCGGGGCCCACTCGCCGTCGCCGTCCCGGGAGAGGTGGCGGGACTCGAGGCGGCGCGTATCCGCTTCGCGCGGCTCTCGCGCGCGGAGCTGTTGGCGCCGGCGATCGCGCTCGCGCGTGACGGCTTCCCGATCGGCGCGCACCTCGCCACCGAGATCGCCGGCAACGCCGGCGCGCTCGCCGGCACACCGACGCTCGCGCGCCTCCTTCTGCACGACGACGGCTCACCGCGCCGCGAGGGCGAGACCGTGCGGTTCCCGGCGCTCGCGGCAACGCTCGAGCGCGTCTCGGCGGACGGTGCCGACGGCTTCTACCGCGGTCCGGTCGCGGCCGCGATCGCCCACGCGGTCGACGGCGGCGGCGGCCTTCTCACCGCGGACGATCTGGCGAGGTACCGGCCGCAATGGCGCACGCCGCTGCACATCCGCTACCGCGGCTTCGAGGTGTTCACGATGCCGCCGCCGAGCTCGGGGGGCGTCCTGCTCGAGATGCTGAACATCCTCGCGCACGACGACCTCGCCGCGCTCGGCGCGCGCTCGCCGGCGTACCTCCATCTCCTCGCCGAGGCGATGAAAGACGGTTTCGCCGACCGTGCCCGCTGGTATGGCGATCCGGCGTTCACGACCGTGCCGGTCGCACAACTGACGTCGGACGCGTACGGCCGCGCGCTCCGCACCCGCATTCGTCCCGACGCGGTGCTGCCGCCCTCACGCTACGGCACCGCGCCGGACTCCGGGACGACGCATCTCTCGGTCGTCGACGACGACGGCATGGCGGTCGCGTGCACGACGACGATCAACACCGCGTTCGGTGCCATGCTGATGGACGAGGAGAGCGGCGTCATCCTCAACAACGAGATGGACGACTTCGCGATCGCTCCCGGCGTCCCGAACACGTTCGGCCTGATCGGCGGCGAGGCAAACGCCGTCGCGGCGGGGAAGCGGCCGCTGAGCAGCATGACGCCCGTCATCGCGCGGAGCCACACGCCGCGCGACGGCGAGCCGTTGCCGGAGCTCCTCGCCGTCGGCGGATCCGGCGGTCCGCTCATCATCAGCGCCACCCTGCAAACGCTGCTCGGCTTGATCGACTTCGGCCTCGATCCGCACGCGGCGGTCTCGGCGCCGCGCATCCACGACCAGTGGGAGCCCGCCCGCCTCGGCGCCGAGGCGGGGATCGACGAGACCGCCCGTGCCGAGCTCGCGCGTCGCGGCCACGACGTACGGCTGATGACGTTCGCGGGCGCCGTGGATGCCGTCACCTATCGCGACGGCCGGTTCGACGGCGCTGCCGATCCGCGAAAGGGTGGCGGCGCGGTCACGCGCTGAGCGAAGAGGAGCGCCGCGTCTCCGCGCTCGCGTCGCGTGACGGCAGCGTCGGCAGACGCAGCAGGATACCGACGGTGAACCAGAGGTAGATGACGACCTCGGCGTCGCCGAAGTTGTACTGCGTCAGGCCGCCGACCAAGAAGCCGACGACCGCGAGCAGTGCCGCGAGCGCTACGCTGCGTTCGGGCTCGTCCGCGACAACCGGGTTGTCGGCGACAACCGGGTTGTCCGCGACGACCGGGTCGGCGACGCCGAGCGCGCGATGGCCGCGCCAGCCGCGGCGAAGCACGACGGCGAAGAGCGCGACGAACGCCGCCAGGCCGACGACGCCGCCGTCGACCTGCGTCTGCAGAAAATCGTTGTGGGCGTGCGCCGTCGTGTCGGCGTCGGGATAGCGGTCGTAGAACGGTTGACGGAAGGCTTTGTAATTCCCGTACCCCCAGCCGAGGAGCGGGCGCTCGCGGGCCATGTCGAGGTTCGCGCGCCAGATCTGCGTCCGCCCGAGGTTCGCCGGCAGGTCGAACGCGGAGCGCGCACGGGCGCGGATGCCGGGGTCCATACCGACGAGGAGCAGCAGCAGCACGACGAGCCCCGCGCCGGCGGCGAGCGCCGTCCGCCCACCGCGCAGCACGCCCGTGAGAAGCAGGACGACCGCGAACGCCAGCCAGACGCCGCGGGTGACGGAGAAGACGAGCGCGACGACCATCACCGTCCAGGCGCAGAGAAGCGCGACGCGCGTGCGTGGCGGAACGTGGCCGGCGCTCACCCAGCCGGTCGCGAACGTCAGCGGGAAGAGCAGGTTGTGCGCATACGTGATGCCGGACGGATGAAAACCTTTCGCGCGGTAGCCTTCGCCGAGCCAGAACGGATGCAGCGCCGCGGACCTGCCGACGATCGCGCGCGACACGTCGAGCCCGGTGAAGTGCTGCACGACGGCATACCCGGCGACGACCGCCGCGACGGCGATCGTGATCGCGACGAGACGCTCCACCTCGGCGCGGCTGCGGACGAGATGGTACGTCGCAAAGTACGCGCCGACGATCCACAGACGATTGTACGCCGCGAGCGATTTCAGCGGCGCCGGCGAGAACACGGTCGAGAGGAGCAGCGCGGCGAGAAGGACGGCGAGCGGCACGTCCAACGGCGACCGTGGCAGCGCGCGACGCGACGGCAGGACGAGCCGCCCGGCCGCCCACGACGGCGCGAGCACGGCCCACGCGAGTAGCAGCGCCAGCGCCGTTTGCTGCACGGCGATCCCGAGCGGCAACGCCGCGGCGAACGCCGTCAAGAGCGTCCAGCGTACGCGATCGGACGCGAGGGACTGCGGACGGTACGCGGGACCGTCCGGGCCGCGCGCGGCAGGGATCGACGCCATCGCCGTCAGCCGACGACGATCGTGTCCTCGCGCTCGGCGCCGATCGAGATCATCGTGATCGGCGTCGCGGTGAGCTCCTCGAGACGCGCGACGTAACGGCGCGCGTTCGCGGGGAGCTCGCCGACCGTGCGCGCGGCCGAGAGCGGCGTCGTCCAGCCCGGCATCTCCTCGTACTCGGGAACGGCGGCCTCGAGGAGGCGCGTGCTCGCCGGGACGCGCGTGAAGCGCTCACCGTTCGCCCGATACGCGGTACAGATGCGCAGCGGATCCATGCCCGTCAGCACGTCGAGCTTGGTGAGCGCGATGCCCGTCAGACCGTTCAGCCGCGCCGCTTGCCGCACGAGGACGGCGTCGAACCAGCCGCAGCGCCGCGGCCGGCCCGTCGTCGCGCCGAACTCGTCGCCGGTCTCGCGCAGACGCTCGCCGATCGGGCCGCGCTCCTCGGTCGGAAAGGGGCCGTTGCCGACGCGCGTCGTGTACGCCTTGCAGATGCCGACGATCGACTGCGGCGTCTTCAAACCGATGCCGGCGCCGGCGCAGACCGCGCCCGCGACCGTGTTCGACGAGGTCACGAACGGGTACGTGCCGTGGTCGACGTCGAGCATCGTGCCCTGCGCGCCCTCGAAGAGGATGCGCCGCCCGGCGTCGATCGCCTCGTGCAGGTAGAGCGCGGTGTCGGTGACGTAGCGGCGCAGGAGGTCGCCGTAGCGGCGGTAGGCGTCGTAGATGGCGTCGAACTCGATCCCCGGCTCCTTGAGGATCGAGCGCAGGTAGATGTTCTTCTCCTCGAGGTTGCGCTCGAGCTTCTCGCGGAACGTCTCCTCCTCGAGGAGATCGACGAAGCGGATGCCCGTCCGCGCCATCTTGTCCTCGTACGTCGGCCCGATGCCGCGCCCCGTGGTGCCGATCTCGCCCTTGCCGCGCAGGCGCTCGCGCGCGAGGTCGATCGCCTTGTGGTACGGCATGATCAAGTGCGCCTCGTCGCTGATCTTGAGGCAGGCGTCGTCGGTGAGATAGCCGCGCGCGCGCAGCGCGTTCAGCTCCGCGACCAGCACCTCCGGGTCGACGACGACGCCGTTGGCGATGACGCAGATTTTGCCCTGATGCAGCACGCCCGACGGGATGAGGTGCAGCACCGTCTTCTGCTCGCCGACGAGCAGCGTGTGGCCGGCGTTGTTGCCGCCGCCGAAGCGCACGATGATGTCGGCGTCGCGCGCCAGGATGTCGACGACTTTGCCCTTGCCCTCGTCGCCCCACTGCACGCCGACGACGATGACGGTGCTCATCAGAGCTTCAGCAGCTGCGCCGAGATGATCTCCGGCGACTGGCGCAGCTCGGCGAGCACCGCCTCGGGCACGGCGTCGTCGACGTGGAAGAACGAGATCGCGCGTCCGCCGATGCGCTCGCGCCCGAGCTCGAGGCCGGCGATGTTGATGCCGCGCGTGCCGAGGAGCGTGCCGACACGGCCGACGACGCCGGGTACGTCGCGGTTGTTCAGCATGAGGACGTAGCCCTCCGGCACCGCTTCCATGTAGAAGTCGTCGATGCGCACGAGGCGCAGGATGTTGCTGCCGAAGATCGCGCCCTCCACCTCGTGGGTCCCCGAAGTGCGCGCGACGCGCACCTTCATCGAGTTGACGAACGCGCTCGACGTGCTGGCGCGCGCCTCGCGCACCTTGATGCCGCGCTCGCGGGCGATCTCCGGCGCGTTCACGTAGTTGACGGCGGCGTCGAGGAACGGGCTCAAGAGGCCGCGCAGGATCGCGTTCGTCACCGGACGTGCATCGAGCTCTGCAACCTGCCCGGCGTACTCGACACTCAACTCGGTCACAGGATCGGGCGAGAGCTGCGCGACCAGGCTGCCGAGCTTCTCGCCGAGGCTGAGATACGGCCGGAGGAGCGTCAGCATCTCGCGGCTCACCGACGGCATGTTCACCGCCGACTCGACCTCGCCGCGCAGCAGGAACTTCGTCACTTGCTCGGCGATCGCGACCGCGACGTTCACCTGCGCCTCGCTGGTCGACGCGCCGAGGTGCGGCGTCGCGATCACCTGCGGCAGCCGCAAGAGCGGGTGATCGGCGGCCGGCGGCTCGTCGACGAAGACGTCGAGCGCCGCGCCGGCGACGTGGCCGGACGTGATCGCGTCGGCGAGATCTTGCTCGTCGATGATGCCGCCGCGGGCGCAGTTCACGAGACGGACGCCCTTCTTCATCTTGGCGATCGCGGCGCGGTTCACGAGACCGCGCGTCTCCGGCGTGAGCGGCGTATGCACGGTGATGAAGTCGGCCCTTGTGTAGAGCTCGTCGAGGGTCACGAGCTCGACTTTCATCCGCGCCGCCGCCTCGGCGGTGATGAACGGGTCGAAGGCGATGACCTTCATGCGCAGGCCTTGCGCGCGCTCGGCGACGATCGTGCCGATGTTGCCGAGGCCGACGACGCCGAGGGTCTTGTTGCACACCTCGCTGCCCTCGAACTTGGTGCGCTCCCACTTGCCGGCGTGCAGCGACGCGTCGGCCTGCGGGATCCAGCGCGCCAGCGCGAGCATGAGCGTGATCGTGTGCTCGGCGGTCGTCACGTTGTTGCCGCCGGGCGTGTTCATGACGACGATGCCTTTTTTCGTCGCCGTCGCGACGTCGACGTTGTCGACGCCGATGCCGGCGCGGCCGATCACGCGCAGGCGCCCCGGCTCGCGCAGCGTCTCCGCGGTGACCTTGGTGCCGCTGCGGATCACCAGCGCGTCGTAGTTGCCGATCGTCGCCGCGAGCTCCGCGGGCGGCAGCCCGGGCTTGGAGTCGAACTCGATCTCCGAATTGGCGCGAAAGATCTCGACGCCCTGGGGCGCGAGCTTGTCCGTCGCCAGCACGCGATACGTCATCGCCGTCTCACGCCGTGGCGACGGGCGGCATGCCGTCCATCAACACCGCCTCGGCGGCGCCGACGCCGGTGCCGAACGCGACCCGCTGGCCGAAGGCGGCGAGCGCCATCTCGAACGCCGCGATCGCGGTCACGACGTCGAAGCTGCCGATGTAACCGAGGTGCGCGATGCGCACGATCTTGCCCTTCAGCTGGTCCTGGCCGCCGGCGAAGGTGACGCCGACCTTGTCGCGCAGGTAGCCGACGATCTTTCCCGGCACGCCGTCCGGCAAGTAGATGCCGGTCGTCGCCGGGCTCGGGCAGTCGGGCGCGAGCAAGCGCAGGCCGAGCGCCTGCGCCGCGGCGCGCGTCGCCCGCGCAAGGCGCGCGTGGCGGGCGAAGACGTTCTCGAGCCCCTCGGCGAAGATGAGCTGCAGCGCCGCGTGCGTGCCGCTCACGAGCGAGATCGCCGGCGTCCACGCCGTCGTATGCTTCTGCTGGTTCTCGCGCTCGCGCTTCAAGTCGAAGTAGAAGCGCGGCGTCTTTGCGGCGGCAGCGGCGCGCCAGGCGCGCTCCGAAAGCGCGAGGAACGCGAGACCGGGCGGCAGCATCAGCGCCTTCTGCGAGCCGGTGATGAGGACGTCGATGCCGAGCGCGTCCATCGGCAGATCGAGCACGCCGACGGCGGTGATGCCGTCGACGACGAGCAAGGTCTCGCGCTCGCGCGTGAGGCGCGCGACCGCCTCGACCGGGTGGAGCGCGGTCGTCGAGGTTTCGCTCGCCTGCATCAGCACGAGCCGCGTCTCGGGGTGCTCGCGCAGCGCGCGCCCGACCGCGTCGGGCTCGACGGCGCGGCCCCACTCGACCTTGAGCTCGGTCACGGCGAGGCCGTACGCCGCCGCGATCTTCCCCCAGCGCTCGCCGAACTTGCCGCCGTTCACGACGAGGACGCGGTCGCCCGGCGACGTCGTGTTCGTGACCGCCGCTTCCATCGCGCCCGTCCCGGACGACGCCAGGATCAGCACGTCCTCGCGCGTCTGGAAGAGACGCTGCAGCCCCGCCTGCACTTCGGCGAAGACGGCTTCGAACTGCGGCGTGCGGTGATGGATGATCGGCTGCGCCATCGCGAGGAGCACCTCGGGTGGCACCGGCGTCGGACCTGGGGCGAGCAAATATCGTTTCAGCATCGGCTCATCCGTTCCGGGCAAAAAAAAGCCTGAACCTCGTCATATCAGAGGCCCAGGCGGACGGCTCCTGAAGGTCGCACTCCCTCGTGGTGCTCCACGCGATCGCCAGTCGTGCGTACCAACGTCGTCTTCGAGAGCGGCGACCCTAGTGGAGGCTGGTGGGAGTGTCAAGCAATAGGCTGGTGCGTGCGCCGTTCACGTCGTAAGTACGGCGCGCGGAGGAGTACGCACGATGAGATGGGCATCGACGATCGCGTTGGCGGCGGCGCTGGTCATGAGCGGGCATCGAGCGGCGTGGTGTCAGGCGCCCGCCGCGGCCGGGGGCGCCGGCGGCAGGCCGGCGACCGGCGCCGCGGGTGTCGCGGCGCCGAGTTCCGTCGCGCCCGCGGAAGCAGCGGCGGCGCAGGCGGCCGTCGCGCCCGGCGGCGCCGTCGGCCGCGAGGTCGTCGACATCGAGGCCTCGCGCCGCCGCACGACCGACCTCGAACATGCGCCGTGGACGCCGCAGATCTTCGTCCGTCAATGGCGCTATACGGAGCTGGCGATCCGGATGCCCGAGAGTCGCAGCGCCGAGCGAGAGATCGCCCAGTTCACGCTCGCCGAGGCGATCCATGCTGCGCTCGAGCACAACCCGGGGATCGCCGCGCAGCGTCTGACGCCGATCCGCACGCTCGAGGACGTGCGCGCCGCCGAGGCCGCGTTCGATCCCGATTTGATCCTCGACGTCAACAAGGACCGCAAAGAGGCGCCGAACTCGTCGTCGCTCGCCGGCGTTCGCACCAACGTCACCGAGAACGTCAATTGGAACGTGACGCTGAAGAAGCTGCTGCGCACGGGCGCGAACTTCGAGATCGACTT
>JBGPOW010000198.1:0-8469 GCA_041488235.1 Binatia bacterium | reverse complement strand
CGCGCGATCGCCGAGCTCGGCCCCGAACCGCGCACATGCTTCGTGTGCGGCGGCACGCGCTTCGAGCGCCGCTTCCAACGCGCCGGCAAGTGGTTCTGGCGTTGCGCGAGCTGCACGCTCGTCTTCGTGCACGACATCTACCCCGAGTTCGTCGAGGACACGGCGCACCTCGGCCAGACTTACGTCCTCGACCGCTTAGACGTCGCCGGGCCTAGGAAAGTCGTCAAGTATGATCGGTTCCTGGCGCGCCTGGAACGGCACAAGCAGCTCGGGCGGCTGTTGGAGGTCGGCTGCGGTCAGGGGCTGTTTCTGGAGCGCGCGCGCGAGGTCGGCTGGCAGGTGCAGGGCGTCGACGTCCTGGCGCCGGTCGCGGCACGCGCGCGCGAGCGCGGCCTCGAGGTGTTCCTTGGCACATTGGACGAGGTGCGGTTCCCCGCGGCGAGCTTCGACGTCCTGGTCATGCGCGAGGTGATCGAGCACATCGTCGATCCCGTGCCACTCCTCCGCGAGGCCGCGCGCGTGTTGCGCCCCGGAGGAGTGGCCGCGCTGGGCACGGGCAATGCTGGCAGCTGGGCCGCGCGCCTGCGCGGCGCGCGCTGGCCCTATTACTGCTTCGGTGGGCATATGCATATCCGCTTCTACGCGCCGCGTAGTGCGGCAGCCCTGGCGCAAGCGGCGGGCTTCGCGCGCGTGCGCTGCCTGACCAGCGGCTTCGCCTTTCGCGAGAACGAAGAGCTCCGCGGGCGCTGGTACCGACCGCTCCTGAAACTGGCGCAGGCCCCGCTCTCGCCGCTCGCCACCGCGGCCGGCGCCGGGCATCGCCTCGTGATGGAGTTCGAGAAGGGCGCGTGAGCACCGTCGCGCTAGTCGCGACCGCGAAAGAGCTCTCGTTTCCGCGCACGACGTCGGCTGTGCGTACGTTGCCGGCCGACCTCGACAGGGCGCGCCGGTCCGGAGCGCGGACACTGCTGCGCCGTGCTGGGCTTGATGTGCGACGCATCTCAGTGTCGCTTCAAGTCTCCGTTCGGCACGGCAATTTGTTACCCGCTCGACACTCACGGATTTGTCAGCGCCGGCACGCACAACAACTCCCACATCCATCTCGAACGCTACGGTATCCGTCACATGCCCCGTCGGAACGCCATCGAAGGAGTCGGCATCAATGGGAGTCTCGAACGGATTGCCGTTGGCATCTGTCCCCGTTTTCGCCAAGATGGGCAGTGGGAACTTAGACGCGGCGGACAGCTCAAGCATCTCCGCGCCGAGCTGCGGCGTTCGCGGCTCGAGATGCGCGCCGCGCGTCTCCGCTGGTGCGCGGTGCTTGCCGTGCAGTAACGCGACCCGGGCGCGACCGGATGCTCCTCACGACGACCTATGCAGCGGGTCTGCGCGTCCAAGCGGCCTAGCGGGGAACGTCCGCCCGGTTCATCGTCGAGCTTCCGTTGGAGGGTGACCAGAGTCGGGAGCAGGCCGTCCCGAGCTCGATGAGGTACCGGGCGGCGCGTTGCTTTGCTGTACTGCGCTCTGAAACTCCGGGGACGCAAACTCCTTCAGAGCTCGATCCATGGCATTATCGAGCGCTTGGCGGATGACCCTCTCGAACTCACCAGATGCACCGAACCAGAGGATATTGGTTTTGTCGCCATGAATATTGCGTTCCCACAGTACGCGTGTGTCCGATCTGTCTTTGAGCGTGAGTGCTACATCGACGTTGTGCCAGGTCGCCATGTAGAGGTCGAGCCAGAATTCCTTGATTTCCCCTTTCAAAATTACGTCGAATACGATGTTGTCACTGCTCGAGGCCGATGGTTGCAGCACAGCATCGTATCCCGCATGCTGCAGCGCCTCGACAAAGTAGCCCGTCAGAAGCTTCGTGAGATCGACGCCGTCGCGAGTACCCAAGTGCCCTAGCACCATTCCATATCCGTTACGCTTATTGCCGATGTATGCCCGATGCTCGATGGACCGACCATCGACGAACTGCGTGACGAGGATCGTGCCCTCTCTCTTTGTCGTCGCGCCCGGAAGGGGCGAGTGCGTGACGTCGAGTTTGGTTACACCGAATACGCATCCACTGAGGCCACACACCACGGTTGCAGTTGCGATCGCCGCATTCAGCTGTTTCATCGTCCCCAGACTCGGTGAACGCATCATGAAAGTCCTCCTTGCCATCGTGATGATGCGGATCTCGTGGCTACCGCGAGTAGTACAGATTCCTGTTATTCGCGAAGTCCGGATGATATGGCCCGGTTGGAAGGCCGATGCCGGGCATGACGAACGCTTGGACGTTTGCCTGATACGCGAGCGGCCGATAGTCGACGTCGATTATCTGATTGATGGCGTACGTGACGGCGGCGCTGACCAGCATTCCGATCAACCCGCCGCCACCGTCACCGGAACTGCGCGCCGCCGACTGGGTCGTCTCCCACAATACGGTACCGGTTCGGGTGTCTTTGAGAACCAACGATACTTGGACGACTGTTGACGACTGCAATACGACGTACTTCGTACTCCAGTCTTTTATGGTCACGAACAATACAGCGTCGGCGCCAAATTGATCCCGAAAACGCTCGAGTGGGACCTGGTTGATCAGGCCCGCCTCCGGCAGGCCCAAGTCGCGCAAGAGCAGCTCGGTCAGGTACACCGGAAAAACGTAAAAGCCCCGCTCGGCCAATGGTCTCGAAATCGTGGTCATGTAGACCGGCTCCGCTTCGACCGCCGTCGTTTCGTTCAGCGCCGGGACGACGAGAATCGATCGCGGCTCGTGGGCAAAATACCCGCTGTAATCTCTCTTGGCGGCGCAACCGGTCAGCGCGATCAGCGCGACGAGCGTGACGGCGGATCGTGACGTCATCGGGGCGACTCGGTGCTCGCCATGGGCTCTCCATCGTGGGCGATGTGCTCGCGTACTTTCACGATGAGCTTGTCCATGAGCGGTTTGGATTCTGGAAAGAGTTGAGCTTCTTGCTGAAGATAGTGTACGGCACGCTCGTACTGCCCACGCCGGTAGAGCGCGAATCCGTATTCGGCACACACACCAGGAGGGATCCGCGTGTGTTTCTGCTCCGCCAACGTTATGGTGCCCTCGAGCGCCGCCCACGCCTTCGCATCGTCGTGCGTGACGTAGCTCGCGTAGAGGCTCTCTTCGTAGCGATTCCACCCGTACAGCGGCTTCGGTCCACAACCTGCTGCGATCGCTCCGCACACCAGCACCGTCATCACTCGGAGGCGACCGTTCATCGCTCGGCCTTGGTTGCCGAGCGTCGCGCGTCGAGCGTCTGCACGACGTTGTGCATCATGTTGACGATCGCTGCGTCGATCGCCTTGCCGTCGAGCGTCGAGTCCCACCCGGCGCTGCCACCGAAGCCGAGGGTGCTGGACGCGGTGATCGTTGCCTCGCCGCTTCCCTCTTGGGTGTAGAAAATCTCACCCGTACGGGGATCGGCGAGCCGCAATACGACGCGCGCCCGCGCTCGCTGTTGTTTCGACCGTCCGACGAACCAGGAGCTCCCGGTCGTTTCCCTTCCCAGCTCCGCGACGGATCCGAGGATCAACGCGTCGACGCCCATCAGATGCTTGTGGAAGTCCGCCTCGGAGAGACCCATCAGCTTCGCCTCCGCCTGCAGTCGTCCGAGATCCGGTCGCTCGACGACCAGGAAGCGGCGCGTCTCGACCAGATGATTGCTCAGCAAGTCGCTCGCCTGTTTACCGAGTCGGTCGCCCGATTGATCGGTGAAGAGCCCCGCTCCGTAGGTCGACTCGTTGCTGAAGCGTGCGATCGCGATTCTCATGCGCTCCGCCTCCGGGAGCGGCGCGGGGGCGACGACCGGCCCCCGATCGGCGACGCCTTCATTGATCGTACGAGTAGGGCTGCAGGCGGCGACGACTACGGCCAATACGAAAATGGCGCGACTCCCGTGAACGGCCGACGTCATAGAGACCTCCATGTGTCAGGAGAAGATTCCTGCGCGAACTCTTGCGCATATCGACGAGCGTGCCCGTATAGCAGTGAATCTAGGTGCGCCGAAAGAGGCGATGGCGCGTACGCGGCGAGCGCGTGCGATCGCGAAGTTGCGTCCGCCACAGCGATTCGCCGAGCGACGCTTCGCCACCCGCGGCGTCTCCTGAATCGGTGTTGTCGTCGGGCGTGATCCAGCACCCAAGGCTCACGTCGCAAACCATGGCACCGTCGCTCACCTCGAGAATCCATGTGTGCCCTCGACGCTGCACGACAGGATGTGCATGCCCTGGAACGAAGCGTCGATGTCGCCGCTGCTCTGGAGCTCGAAGCGTTTGGAATCGACCGTGCCGTTCCACTGCCAGGTGCCGCCGATCGACACGCCGTCCGGAAGTCCGAAATCATTGCTCTCGACGAGGACGTCCGACGGACCCGAGACGGTCATGACGTCACCGTCGACGGATCCGTTCATCGTCCACGTCGCTCCTCCGGCGGAGACGGTGACGCTCACGCCACATCCGTTCTGCGTGATCGTCGCGTTTCCGGAGCCGCCGAAGGGGATTGGGCCGTCGATCTCGATGAACGGCGAGGTGCAGTCGAGCGAGCCGCGCTCGGAGTAGCGCCAGTTTCCGCTGACGTCGGAGCAGCTCCTCAAGCCGAAGAAGCCGACGTCGACCGTGACGTCGGCGACGAACGTCCATTGATCGGACCCGCAGGGAGCAGCCGCGCACGGCGGCGCCGCGAAGCACGCGAGCGTCACCTTTCCCGGCGCTACCCCGTCTTGTTCCTCGCACCACAGAAACGTCGGCGGAGCGGAAGGGTCCGAAAACACGTTGCCGGTGACGGTGTGGTCACTCGCATGACGGGTGATCGCCCACCGTTCGTTGCCGACGTCTTTGTTGATGAGGACGCGGCGGCCTCCATCGGGCGTCGTTTGCAAGCCTGACGCGCGATCGGTCGCGGCAGCAACGGTGGTTTCGAGCGCGTGTGGAGCGCCGGAGACTGCGTCGGTTGCGAGCGGTAAGAAGAACGATTGCGGGATCGCGACGTCCTGCAAGGGCGTCCAAGCGTCGGAGGAGCATGTCTCGATCTGACATGCATCGGCACCCTTGCAATTGAAGAGAAAGGTATCGCCCGACATTCCCGTTCGATCGCACCAGACGAACTGTGGTGGGCCGCCGTCGCTGTGGAACACGTTGCCGGTGATCGATCCGTCGTCTTGATTCAACGTGATCGCCCAGCGTTCGTCGCCGACGTCCTTGCTGATGAGCGTCCGCTTGCCGTCGGGGGTGAACTGGAGACCGGACTGTCGTGCCGCCGACGCGAGGTCGGCGGAGAGAACGACAGACGTCACGACAGCAGTCGCGATGCGAAACACGCCGACGTTGTGCATAGTTCTTCTCCGTTCACCGATGCGCGATCGGCGCGCTTTGAACGCAGGCAGGTAGCAGAATAGAACGATAGCATGCAACGAGAATCGATATCTTCGCATAAAGATCTTTGACGAGACGCCGCACTGCGGTAGGAACATCCGATCGTTGGGTCCAATACTCGACGTTAGTTTATGGTCCAGTATGGCGCAGTTTGCTCACGAGCAGGCGAGCAGGCCGAGCAGGCACGACTTTTCGCCCCGAATCGGAGCTGCCCATGATCCGGAGCACGCACAGGACCGCGGCAAAGGCGGAGCCACCGCGCGACGATGGGGGAACGTCTATTTTCTGGCGACCGTCTTGGCGGCCTGGATGATCCCCGGTGTCGGCGCGTGAGGCGTTCTTGATCGAGCGATCAGTGCCCGGCGCCCACCAGCGACGCGATCGTGTACCAGTCCTCGCTGTTGCCCTTCTTCTCGCCGACGTCGATGTACCAGCCGGGCTCGTTCTGGAAGGCCATGCCGGGGATCGCGACGCGCGTGCCGTGCTCCATCTGCATGTCGACCATCGTGAAGCCGTAGATGAACATGCGCGGCAACGGGTACTCGAGCGCGGCGGCGGGATTCGGCTTCTTGTCGGTGCGGATGTTCTGAATCACGGTCTTCCACAGCTCGCCGCGGCGGTCGTAGAGGTCGGAGTAGATGATGAAGAACGTCTCCGTATCCATGAAGATGAGGCGCTTCGAGAACGCGTACTGCGACGCCTTCGGCGTGCCCTCGATGATGACGACATCCGGGCGCTTCTCGTATTGCTCGCAGAACGTCATCCCGCCGTCGCCCTTGCACGGCTTCGGCGGCAGCGTCTCGCCGTGGAGCGAGGCGAGCATCGGCTTCTTGCCGAGGAACTTCCAGGTGAACCACGGCACCTGGCCCGAGTAGCCGCCGTAGCTGTCGACGTCGGTGTCCTGCCCGAAGAGCGCCTCCGAGCGCTGCGCGCTCGAGAGTCGGCGCACGCGGCGGAGACTCGGCAGATAGAGCCACAAATCGTCCATGCGGCCCTTGTCGAGGTACCGATAGTTGATGCCGCCGATGCCCTTCAGGTCGAAGGGCTCGATCACGGGATAGAGTCCCGCTTTGCGGAACGTCTTGTCGCGGTTGTTCGGAATCTCGGGCTTCGGATCGTTGGCGAGGCGCCCCGTGTACTGCAGCACCCGCAGCCAATCGAGGACGAAGTGGCGCTCCACGTCGTAGTGCTGGTGCCCGTCGCTGTCTTTGCTGAGCTGCCCGGTGTCGGCGTCGAAGAGATTCAAGCCGAGGTCGTCGGTGAAGTAGTGGCCGCGCTCGAAGTTGTACATCAGCTTGTCGGCGGCCTGCGGATCGTTGAGGTCGACTTGCGGGAACGGCCGGCCGGCGACGTAGCCTTCGAGCGTCTGGTCGGGCAGCAGCTTCACCTGCGCCGAGTACTTCTCGGTAGCTTCCTGATAGTTCGGCGGCAGCGGGATCAGCTTGTAGGGGACGATGTCCATGGTCATGCCGCGGCGGACGCACCAGAGGACGCCGTCGGCGACGAGGCCTTTCACGCGATCGGCGGTCTCGGCTGTGATCGTCTCGCCCGGCTGCGGGAACTTGTCGGTCGGCGTTCCCGGCCAGGCATAGACCGGGATGACGGCATCGCCGGTCGGGTGCTCGCGGATTTCGAGCTCGTCGGCGATGGCGGTGCGTGCGCCGATCGCGATGGTGACGATGACGGCGATGGCGAGGAGTCCGAATCGTGCGCGTCTCAGCATGGCGCTACGATAGGAACCGGCCCATTCGAGTGCAAGGCGCCGAGCATCGCCTAGCGCGAGCGGTGCGCGCCGATGTGCGCACGAACGGCGGCCGTCACGTCTTCGGCCGCTTCGATCGCGACCGCGTGTCCCGCGTCCGGGATCACCATCAGCTTGGCATCGCGAATCTGGTGCGCAATGCCGCCGGCGTCCGGCGTGAGGAGATCCGCCCCGCCCGCGACGACCAGCGTCGGGCACCCGAGCAGCGCGAGGGCCGCAGCTCGTGAGCCCGACCACGCGGTGAGGCCGGCGGCGGCGCGGGCGAGCGTCGCGGCCGGAACGTTGGCGCATGCCGTCGTGAGGCCGCGACGTGTCCGCTCGGCAGCCGGGCTCGCGAGGAACGACTCGGAGAAGAGCCATGGCAAGAGCATGCGTGCCAGCGCCTCGGCGCTCGCCTCCGCGGCCACGCCACACCAGGCATCCAGGACCGCACGCAGGCGCGCGGTCGCCTCGACGAAGGGCGTGATCAGCGTCAGCGTCCGCACGCGCTCGGGAAAGCGCAGCGCCAGCTCGATCGCGGTCGCGGCACCGAGGCTCGCGCCGACGACGTGTGCCGGTTCCGTCAATACGGCCGCGGCGTCGGCGGCCGCCGTTGCGACGGCGTAGCAGTCCTCCGCCGGCGCGTCCGAGAGACCGACGCCGCGCGGATTCACCGCGATCACCCGATGCGTCGCGACGAAGGCGCGCGTTTGCATCGCGAACGACGACACGTCGGTCCCGAAGCCGGGGAGAAAGAGAATGGATTCTCCTCGGCCCTCCCGCAGCACCTCCAACCGGACGCCGGGCGCGACCTCGACCAGGCGCTCGCGACGCGCCGCGAACGCTTCGACGTCCTCCTTCGTGACGCGACCGCCCGGGCCGCTGCCGCCGACTTGGGCGACGTCGATGCCGAGGCTGCGTGCCAGCGCCCGTGCCGCCGGTGCGACTGGCGCACGCGCCGGCGCGCCTGCCGCCGATCGTTCCCCAGCGCGGGCCGCTGCGGCTGGGGCGCTCGCCGGTCGCTCGACCGCACGGGCTCCGATCGCAGGCGCGCTCTTCTCCGGGCGGTCGTTCTCGCGGTGGAACGCGTCGGGGTCGAACGCTTCGTCCGCCGAGTCGGTGATCGCTCCGAGGAGCGTCCCGCACGGGACCGTCTCGCCGACCGCGACGTAGACGTGGCGCAGCACGCCCGAGTGCGTCGACTCGACTTCCGCCTCGGCCTTCTCGGACTCGATCACGATGACGACTTGGCCCTTCGCGATCGGCGCGCCGAGCGCGACCGGCCACGAGAGCACCGTGCCCTCGCGCATGCTCATGCCGAGCTTCGGCATGGCGAT
>JBGPOW010000197.1:0-8642 GCA_041488235.1 Binatia bacterium | reverse complement strand
TCGACACCGGCGGCTTCGAGGCCGAGGGCGCGGCCGGCCTCGACGTCGCCGTACGCGAGCGGAGCCTGGCGGCGATCGCCGATGCCGCGCTCGTCGTCTACGTGCTCGACGGCAAAGCCGGGCTTTCGGCAGCCGACGAGGCGGCGGCGCGCGAGCTGCGCCGGCGCGGCGCGCGAGCCGTCTTCGTCGTGAACAAGCTCGACTCGCCGCGCCGCGAGGCGGCGGCGGGCGAGTTCTACCGCCTCGGCGCCGCTGACCTGATCGCCGTGTCCGCGGAGCACGGGCACGGCATTCCGGACCTGATCGAGACCATGCTCGCGCGTGTGCCTGCGGCGGCGGCCCCGGCGGCGGACGCCGCGATTCGCGTCGGCATCATCGGCCGTCCCAACGTCGGCAAGTCGTCGCTCGTGAATCGTCTCCTCGGCTACGCGCGCACGATCGTCCACGAGCAGGCCGGGACGACGCGCGACGCCGTCGACACGCTGCTCGAGGTGGAAGGTACGCGCTACGTCCTCGTCGACACCGCCGGCCTCAGGCGGCGTGCGCGCATTCATGAGCGCGTCGAGAAGTTCGCGGCCGCGAAGGCACTCGAGGTGCTCGGCCGCACCGACGTCGCCGTCGTCGTCCTCGACGCCGTCGAGGGCGCCACCGATCAGGACATGCGCATCGCCACGCGGGCGTGGGAGGAGGGGCGAGGACTCGTCGTCGTGGTCAACAAGTGGGACCTGCAACGAGCGTCGCCGAAGACGTTCGTCGACGATCTGCGCGCGCGTTACCCCAGTCTCGCCGGGGTGCTGGTGCTGACGCTCTCGGCACGGACGGGTGTCGGCGTCGACGCGCTTCTGCCGGCGGTGAAGCGCGTTGCGGCGGCGCACGCGCTCGAGATGCGGACGCCGCGTCTGAACGAGGTCCTTGCCGCCGCCGTTGCCGCCAAGGAGCCGCCGCTCGCGCACGGCCGGCGGCCGAAGCTCTTCTATGCGACGCAGGTCGGCCGGCGGCCGCCGACGATCGCGATCTTCACCAACGCGCCGACGGCGATTCATCCGAGCTACCAGCGCTATCTCCAAAATCAGATCACCGCGGCCTTTCGTTTGACGGGCACGGCGGTGCGGGTGCAATTCCGGGGGCGGCGATGAGCATGCGGCGCGGCCGGACGGAGTCGGCGTCGCTCGCGACGCCGCCGGCAACGGGCGGGCGGAGCTTTCTCGCCGCCGACCTGCGCCGCGCCGCGACACAGGTATGGGCGGTCTTGCGCGACGCCGGCCGCAAGTTCTACGCCGACGACTGTCCGACCCTCGCCGCCGCGATTTCGTTCTACGCGCTGCTGTCGCTGATCCCGGTGCTCTTTCTCGTGATCGCGATCCTCGGCTACGTCGTCGGCTCCTCGCAGGAGACGTTCAGTGCCGTGCTCGCATCGGCGCGCGAGTTCATCCCGCATCTCAGCGACGACTTCACCCGCAACCTGGAATGGGTCGTCGCCAACCGCGGTCGCCTCTCGTGGCTCGGGCTCGGGAGCTTGGTGGTCGCCTCGGGCCTCGTGTTCCACGCGACCGAGTTCGCGCTCGACCGCCTGTTCGCCGTCGGCAAGCGGCGCAGCTTCGTGCGCTCGCGACTCTTGTCGATGAGCGTCGTCGTGACGATGGGGCTTGTGCTGCTCTTCTCGTTCTACGTCGGCGTCATCTTCCACGCACTGAACGCCGATCCGGCGTTCGCGCCGATCGGCGAGCGCTTCCTCCTGCGCCTCGCGCGCGGATTGCGCATCCAGTACCTCACCTCGGTGATGTTGGTCGTCGTGTCGTTCACGCTCGCGCTACGCGTCTTCCCACACGTGCGCGTCGGCTGGCGCGAGGCGTTTCTCGGCGCCTGCGTCGGCACCGGACTGTGGGAGGTCGCGCGCCGCTTCTTCCTCTGGTACCTCGCGAACCTCGCCCAGTTCTACGTCGTCTACGGCTCGCTCGGCGCGCTCGTTGCCGTCATGGTGTGGATCTACATGTCGGCGACGATCTTCCTCTATGCCGCCGAATGCGTGGTCCTGCTCGGCCGCCGCGCGTCCTGACCGCCGGTGCGATCGAGGATCGCGCTGACAGCGGCACGCAGCGCTTCAGGATCGCCCGCGCGCGGCGTCCGCCAGCCGACGTAACCGTCCGGCCTGACGAGTACCGCGCCGGTCGGCTCGATGCCGAATCGCGCGAAGAAGACGGCGTCGCGATCCTCCAGACCCGCGTCGCCGATGCCATAGCACGCAATCGGAACAGCGAGCTCGGCGGCCGTCGATCGAGCGACGTCACGCCACGCGCGATCGCCGGAGCCGGTCAGGATGGTGAAGCTCGGACCGAAAAGATCGAGCGTCGAGAGCGTTGCGTTGCCGCGGCCGAGCCAGACATGCGGCGCGCGACACCCGGGTCGCGCGGTCGGCACGTAGTCGGAGTAGGCGTCGGCGACCTCTGGTAACGCCGTGCCGTCGGGTACGACGGCGGGCGAATCGTAGACGCATCCGAATTCGACGCCGAGATGATTGCCGTACCGTCGCGCCGCCGTGACGGCGTCGGCGGCATTCATGGAACTCTTCTGCCCCGCGATGGCCGCCAAGACGATCTGCTGCACGTGCCAATGGTTTTGCAGCGATTGCTCCACCGTCCAGCGCGCCACCGGCCGGCGCTCGGTCGTATACGTGTCGAGGAGCGCGCCGCCCGCCTTGCCTTCGACGAGAAAGGCCAGCTTCCACATCGCGTTGTGCATGCCTTGGATGCCGGTGTTGACGCCGAGTCCGCCGGTCGGCGGAAACTGGTGCGCGGCGTCGCCGACGAGGACGACACGCCCGTGCACGAACGTCTCGGCGACGGTGGCATTCATGCTCCAGCGTCCGATCGAGAGCACCTCGGCATCGACGTCGCGAACGCCGACCGCGCCACGGATCCACTCCTGGCAGCGCTCCTTCGTGAACACGTCCGCGCGCCAGTCGGCGGCGGAGACGGCGATCTGGCACAGCCATCGCCCGCGTCCGTCCAGCGGCTGCAGCACCCCTGCCGCGTTCTCGTTCGCGACGAACAGGAGGACGCCGCGCCGTTCACCGACATGGCGCTCGACGTCGGCACGAAAATAACAATTGATGAAGTGGTGAATGCCTTTGTCGCCGGCGAGCGGAATGTCGAGCTCGTCCCGAATCATGCTGTCGACGCCGTCGGCGGCGACCAGGGCGGCGCCGGAGAGGATGCTCGGCTCGTTGGACACGACGTCGGTGACCTCGACGGCGGCGCCGTCGTCGGTCGCGCGCTGCCCGCGTAGCAATCTGCGCGCGCGGTGGCCGAAGCGGAGATCGACGAGACCGCTCGCACGCGCGGCGTCGAAGTAGATCTGCTCCATCAGGTCCTGCGAGGACATGACCGGGAGCGCCGGGCTCACGTCGGGCCCCGGTCCGACGAATCCCTTGGATTCGATCCGGCCTACCTCCTCGCCGACGACGCTGCGCAAGAACCGAATCGGACTCTTCCACGCGTCCGCGCTGTCGATGCCGCGGAGCCGCTCGTACACGATCCGTCCCCAGCCGCGCGCGATCTCCATCGTGCGGGTATTCATGTTGCGCGTCTTCGGATGCCACGAGGTGGCGTCGCGCTGCTCCACGACGACCGTCCGCACGCCGAAGCGCGCGAGCTCGAGCGCAGCGGCGAGTCCCACCGGACCGCCGCCGATGATGATGACCGGTTCGCTCGCCACGGGTCAGGTCATTGACGACAGGAAGCGCACGAGCGCGCGATTGAACGCCTCCGGCTGCTCCATGTTCGAGAGATGCGCGGCCGACGCGAGAATGTCGAGCGTGGAGCCGGCGATGCGCTCGTGCATCGCCTCGGACGCCGCGACGGGCGTTCCCGGATCGTCCGCCCCGACGATGATGAAGGTCGGCATCTGGATCGCGCGCAGCCTTTCGGTGAGATCGAGCCGTTTGATCGCGTGGCAGCATCCGCTGTAGCCGGCGGTCGGCGTCGAGCGGATCATGGCGGCGACGCGATCGACGACGTCCTTCCGGTGCGCGCGGAACGGCGCGGTGAACCAGCGCGCGAGCGTCGGCTCGACGAGCGGCTCCATGCCTTGCGTTTCGGCGATGCGGATGCGGTCGTCCCACGTCGCGCGCGCGTCGTCCGGAATGCGGCTCGCCGTGTCGCAGAGCGCGAGACTCGCCAGGAGCTGCGGCGCCCGCAGCGCGAACGTCTGGCCGATCATGCCGCCCATCGAGAGGCCCACCCAGTGCGTGCGCGCGATGCCGAGCGTCTCCAGCAGCGCCTGCGCGTCGTCGGCGAGTTGCTCGAGCCTGTAGGCGCCGCTCGGCGCATCGGTGGTGCCGTGCCCCCGCGTGTCGTAGCGCAGCACGCGAAAGCGATCGCTGAGCGCCGGCACCGTCGGATCCCACATCGAGAGATCGGTCGCGAGCGAATGGCTCATCGTGACGACGGGTGCGTTCGCCGGCCCGTCGAGCTCGTAGTGGACGGCGATGCCGTTGACGGTGACCTTCATCGCAGCCCCGCGACGCGATACTCCGCCGCGACCCGCGCGTAGTTCACGGCCGACGCGACGAGCGACGCGCGCTCGGCGTCGGTGAGCGCGCGCACCGCTTTGGCCGGGTGGCCGGTGACGAGCTGACCCGGCGCGATGCGCGTGCCCGGCGTGAGGAGCGCGCCGGCACCGACGAGGCAGTCGGCGCCGACCTCGACGCCGTCGAGGACGATCGCGCCCATGCCGACGAGCGTGCGGTCGCCGATCGTGCAGCCGTGGACGATGGCACCGTGGCCGATCGTGACGTCGTCGCCGACTGCCGCTTTCGCGCGCGCGGTGAGGACGTGAATCGTCGCATGATCCTGCACGTTGGTGCCGCGGCCGATGCGGATCGAGTTGACGTCGCCGCGAACGACGGCGTGGAACCACACGCTCGTCTCGGCGCCGATCACCACGTCGCCGATCACGACGGCGCTGTCGACGACGTACGCCGACGGCTCGATCAGCGGCGTCGCGCCGCGAAATGAGGCGATCATCGCACGCTGGCTAGCACGCGCCGGTGCGGCCGTGCCAGTGTCGTGCTTGTCCTTTCGACGAGCTTCTGTTACCTAAAACCATGGACGGTCAGACTACTTCACGACGCACCCTAGAGAAGTCCATTGGGAGCCCCGTTCGCCGCGCGCGACGGGGCTTTTGCGCTTCTGGAGGTCGTCATGGACGTGCGTGACCTCGCCGAGGGTCTCACCTTCGACGACGTGCTGCTCGTACCGGCGGCGAGCGCGATCGTACCGCGCGACGCCGACGTCTCGACGCGCCTCTCGCGGCGCATCGGCCTCAACATCCCACTCGTCTCGGCGGCCATGGATACCGTCACCGAGGCGCGGATGGCGATCGCGATCGCGCAGGAAGGCGGCGTCGGCTTCGTGCACCGCAACATGCCGGTCGCGACGCAGGCCGGCGAGGTCGAGAAGGTGAAGAAGTCGGAGAGCGGCATGATCTCCGACCCGGTGACGGTGAGCCCCGAGCAGCGCATCGAAGACGCGCTCGCGGTCATGCGCCGTTTCCACATCTCCGGGCTTCCGGTGACGCAAAACGGGCGCCTCGTCGGCATCCTCACGCACCGCGACTTACGCTTCGAGAAGCGCCTCGATCGCAAGGTCGCCGAGGTGATGACGAAGGACAACCTCGTTACCGCCAAGCCGGGCGTGAGTCTCGAGCAGGCGAAGGAGATCCTGCACGCGAACCGCATCGAGAAGCTGCTCGTCGTCGACGACGAGTATCGGCTGCGCGGTCTCATCACCGTGAAGGACATCCAGAAGACGATCGAGTACCCGCTCGCGTGCAAGGACGAGCAGGGCCGGTTGCGCTGCGGCGCCGCCGTCGGCGTCGGGCCCGACCGCGAGGAGCGTGTCGAGGCATTGGTGCGCGCCGGCGTCGACGTGCTGGCCGTCGATACCGCGCACGGCCACTCGCAGAACGTCCTCGACACGGTCCGCGACATCAAGGCGAGCTATCGCGACGTCGAGACCATCGCCGGCAACGTCGGCACCGAGGAAGGCGCGCGCGCGCTCGTGAAGGCGGGCTCCGACGGCGTGAAGGTCGGCATGGGCGTCGGCTCGATTTGCACCACCCGCATCATCTCCGGCGTCGGCATGCCGCAGCTGACCGCCGTGCTCGGCGCGGTGAAGGGCGTCGCCGGCACCGACGTGCCGATCATCGCCGACGGCGGCGTACGCTACTCCGGTGACATCACCAAGGCGCTCGCCGCCGGCGCGCACTCGATCATGATCGGCAGCCTCTTCGCCGGTACCGAGGAGAGCCCGGGCGAGACGATTCTCTTCCAGGGGCGCACCTACAAGCTCTATCGCGGCATGGGCTCGATCGAGGCGATGAAGGAAGGGAGCCGCGACCGCTACTTCCAGGCGGACGAACCCGACGTGAAGCTCGTGCCGGAAGGCATCGAGGGTCGCGTCGCCTACAAGGGCAGCCTCGCGTTCAACATCCACCAGCTCGTCGGCGGCTTGAAGGCGGGCATGGGCTACTGCGGGTGCCGTACCCTCGCCGAGTTGCAGACCAACACCCGCTTCTTGCGCGTCAGCGCGGCGGCGGTGCGCGAGAGCCACGTCCACGACGTGATCGTCACCAAAGAGGCGCCGAACTATCGGCTGGAATGACTCCCCCGGGCAGCAAGCGCCGGCGTGGCTGAGGTGAGGGGCGTGCGATGATTCTGGTCCTCGATTTCGGCAGCCAGTACACCCAGCTGATCGCGCGCCGCATCCGCGAGCAGCACGTCTATTGCGAAATCCACCCCTACAACGTGCCGCTCGAGCGCGTGCGCGCGATGGCTCCCGAGGGCATCATCCTCTCCGGCGGCCCGGCGAGCGTCTACGCAGAGGGCGCGCCGCTTCCCGACGCGGCGATCATCGACCTCGGCGTGCCGGTCCTCGGGATCTGCTACGGGATGGGTGTCCTCACGCTGCTCGCCGGCGGCCGCGTCGCCCGCGCCACGCGCCGCGAGTACGGCCCCGCGCGCGTCGATGTTCGCGATACGAGCGACCTCTTCGCCGGGCTCGACATCGGCCCCGACGGCCTCGCGGTGTGGATGAGCCACGGCGATCGCATCGAGTCGCTGCCGCCGGGGTTCGAGGTGCTGGCGTCGAGCGCCAACTCGCCGATCGCGGCCTTCCGCGACCGCGCGCGCCGGCGCTTCGGCCTGCAGTTCCATCCCGAGGTCGCGCACACCGATCAAGGCACCGCGATCTACCGCAACTTCCTCTTTCGCGTGTGCCGCGCCGAGCCGACGTGGACGATGGAGAACTTCATCGGCCGCGAAGTCGAGCGCATCCGCGCCGTGGTCGACGGCGCCGGCGTGCTCTGCGCGCTCTCGGGCGGCGTCGACTCGGCGGTGACCGCGGCGATCGTCGATCGCGCCGTCGGTGACCGGCTGACCTGCGTCTTCGTCGACAACGGCGTGCTGCGCGCCAACGAGGCGGAGGGCGTCGCGAAGGTCTTCCGCGCCCGCTTCGGTGAGCGCCTGCGCGTCGTCGATGCCGGCGCGCAGTTCCTCGATGCGCTCGCCGGCGTCGAGGATCCCGAGGACAAGCGGCGCGCGATCGGCCGCACGTTCATCGAGGTCTTCGAGGCCGAGGCGCGGACGATTCCCGGCGTCGGTTGGCTCGCGCAAGGGACGCTCTATCCCGACGTGATCGAGTCGGTGTCGTTCAAGGGCCCGTCGGCGACGATCAAGAGTCACCACAACGTCGGCGGTCTGCCGGAGCGCATGGCCCTGAAGCTCGTCGAGCCGCTGCGCGAGCTCTTCAAGGACGAGGTGCGCGAGCTCGGCCGTCTCCTCGAGGTTCCCGACGAGATCTTGAGCCGCCAACCGTTTCCCGGACCGGGTCTCGCGATCCGCATCCTCGGCACTGTCACGCCGGAGCGTCTCGCGCTGCTGCGCGCCGTCGACACGGTCGTCACCGAGGAGATCCGCAAAGCGGGGTTCTATCGCACGCTCTGGCAGGCCTTCGCGGTGCTCCTGCCGGTGAAGACCGTCGGCGTCATGGGCGACGAGCGCACGTACGAGAACGTCGTCGCCATTCGTGCCGTCGAGAGCGTCGACGGCATGACCGCCGACTGGGCGCGGCTGCCGTACGACTTCCTGGCGATGCTCTCGAATCGCATCATCAACGAGATCGCCGGCGTGAATCGCGTCGTGTACGACATCTCGTCGAAGCCGCCGGCCACCATCGAGTGGGAGTGAACGTCGGGCCGCGGCGGTTCACGATGACGTGGCCGCAGACGGGCGGACACGGGCGCCCGCGTCGGAAAGACAAGTCTACGACCGCGCGCACCCGTGTCCGCCCGTCCGCTGCGGCGGCGCGCGCGGCGCGGCGCGACGTTAGCTCGACGCTGGGCTGCTTGCAGGCATTCGGCGCCGCAGCAGATGCGCGGTTGCGCGTTCCGAGAGCGGACGAGTCAGTGCCGCGTCGCCGCGACCCCCCTTAACGACCTCCGCAGTTTGCATTATTCGCGAGCGATGCGGTGCACGACCGCAAGGGCGGGCGAAACACGGGTAACGATGCGGGCGCGACGTCTTCGGCGGTGGATCGGTGCGGTCGGGGTGGCCGCGGGGATGGCCGTCGGAGTCGTCGCGCCCG
>JBGPOW010000196.1:0-8769 GCA_041488235.1 Binatia bacterium | reverse complement strand
CGCCGATCCCGCCGGGCAGCATTTCGGCCTCCACCAGGAGGTCGGCGACTCGCTCAAGGTCTTTTACGACGACCTCGCCGACATGGGCGTCGCCGACAAGGTGTGCGTCGTCGTCTGGAGCGAGTTCAGCCGCCGCGTGCCGCAGAACGACACCGGCACCGATCACGGGTCGCAGGGTCCGATGTTCGTCGTCGGCGGCGCGGTGACGGGCGGCGTCTACGGCAACCACCCGAACATCGACGCCGCCGCGCTCGACGACAACGGCAACACGGTCTACTCGCAAGCCGCCGGCGGGTTCCGCTCGACCGACTTCCGCGACGTCTACGGCACGATCCTCGAGCACTGGCTGAACGTGCCCGAGCCGACGATCCTCTCGAGCGTGCTCCCCGTCGACGCCGGCGATCCGAGCACGCAGTGGACGGCGCCGAACTTCGACCTCGGGTTCTTGTAACCTCCCGGCGACGTCGCGCACGTCGCGCGCGTATGACTGCTAGCGATTGCCGGGCGGCCGCGCGCGCGTCATCCGTGACAGCATCTGACCTGAGCTTCGTCTGGCGTCGTCAGAGGCGGGCGATCGCGTCGGCCGCGATCCATCCGCGCGTGCCGTCGGCGCGTTCCACTTGCGCCCATTGGTCGCGGGCCGTCAGCACGCGGAGCTTCGCGCCGGCGGTCGTCGTGAAGTGCGCCGTGCCGCTCGCCGACGGCTCGAAGCGTACGGTCGCGCCCTGCGGTGCCACGACGACGGCCCAGGACGGGAGCTCGATCGCGAGCACGCGGTACGCCGCCGACGTTGCGACGATGAGGAGCAGCACGCCGAAGCCGGCGGTCGCGCGTCGGCCGAGCACATCGAGCGCGGGAACGAGGCGCCGCAGCGTCGCCAGCAGCACGACCGCGATCCAGAGGCCGCTCGCGACGCGCAACAACGGATCGCTCGCGAGCCGCGTCGCGAGCGGGAAGAGGAGGCGGGCGACGAGCGGCGGCGCGTCGGGCTCAGCGCCCTCGCGCGCGAAGCGCAGATTCGCCTGCAGGTCGGGATCGGCGGGCATGAGCCGGCGCGCGCGCTCGTACGCGAGCACGGCGCGTCCGACGTCGCCCGTCTTGAAATAGGCGTTGCCGAGATTGAAGTAGAGCGGCCCGCTCTCGACGCCGCCGGCGAGGACGCGCTCGTACTCGGCGGCCGCGTCGGTGTAGCGCTCCTCGCCGTAGAGCGCGTTGGCGTGAAAGAAGATGGTATTCGGTGACGGCGCCGCGTCGGCGTGCAGCAGCCGCGGCGCGAGCGCGCCGGCGGCGACGATTGCGAGGACGACGGCGATGCGCATTGTGGCGCCGACGATCGCGAGGACGAGCGCGACGCGCGCGGACGCGGATCCCAGGCGTCGCTCGCGCTCCAGCGCGCGTACCAGCGACGCTGCGTGGTCGAGCGCGGCGCGCATGTCGCCGTCGGCGGCGGCTTGTGGGGCGAAGCGCACGCGCTCGCACGTCGCGAGGAGCTCGTGCAGCCCTTGCGCGACCTCCGGCGACACCCCGCGGGCGTGCACGTGCTCGGCGACGCCGTCGGCGGTGATGGCGCCCGGAGGCAGGTCGAGCTTCGCCGACAGGTACTCGCGCAGCGCCGCGGCAAGACCGTCGTAGAACGTGGCGCGGTCGCCGGCACGCAGCGCCGCCTCGGCGCCGGCGATCGCGCGCCGTGCGCTCCGTCCCGCGGTCGCGAAGCGCGCGAGCCGCGGATCGGCGCGCAGCAGCTTCCGCCGTCGATCGTACATCGCGACTGCCATCCACAGGGCGAGCGGCACGAGCTGCAGCGCCCAGAACGTGGCGCTGCGGTACAGGCGGCGGCCGATCGGCGTCAGCGCGCCCGGCGTGTCCTTGATGAAGACGATGTCGCGGCCGAGCGTCTCGGGCGCCGCGGCGCGCGCGGGTGTCGCCGCCGGCGCGCCGACGGGCGCCTGCGCGGCCGGTTGCGCCGACGCTTGCACGGCAAGTGCAATCGGCGGTGCGGTGAGCGTGCGGTACGCGCCCGCAGCCGGGTCGAAGTAGCTGAAGCGCGGCGCCGCCAGCGTGAAGGTTCCGGCACGCTCCGGGATCACGACCTGCTCGTACGCGATGCGTGCGCGGCCGCCCGCGGCAGTCGGGTTGCTCGACGGCTGCGCGATCGGTTGGACCGGGTAGGTCTTCAGCGCGTCGGCGTCGGCGACGACCGGCGGCGCGATGCCGTCGAGGTTGCCGTCGCCTTCGATGGTCGTGGTGATCGTCACCGGATCGCCTGCCTTGAGCTCGCGCGGCGACGCGGCGACGTGCAGCTCGAAGCTGCCGACGGCGCCCGAGAAGTCCGCCGGCTTGCCCGCATCGGGCAGCGGCAGCACCTCGAGGTGCAGCGGCTCCGAGTGCACGGTGATCGGCCGCCGCGCGCCGAACGGATCGCCGCCGAGGAAGCGGTCGAAGAACTGGTCGCGGCCGCCGCGCACCGGCACGCTGAGCTCGATCGTCGCCGGGCCGAGCGTGAGATCGCCGGCGCGAAGCGGCGTCAGCACGCTTTGAAAGTCGACGATCTGCACGACGCCGTGCGCGGTCTGCTCGCGTCGCTGCGCCGGCTCACGGAGCGGCTCGAGCGCGAAACCGTCGCCGCCGATCGTCGGGTAGTGCACGTCCGACACCTGCACCGCGCCGACGGTGAGGGTGAGCGTCACCGGCACGCGCTCGTGGAGATACGCGCGCGTTCGTGGCGACGCGAGGGCGAGCGTCACTTGATCGGCCGCGGGCGCGCCCCGCCGGTTGTCGGGAGCGGCCGGAGGCGGACCACCGCTCTCGACCGTGACCGTGCCCGCGTCGTAACGCTTGCCGCCGTACTCGACGGCGATCGGCCCGATCGTGAACCTGCCGGGCTTCGTCGCCGACACGGAGAAGTGATGCGTGATCGACGCCGACGTGCGGCCGTTCACGATCGAGAGCTGGGTCGCGGGTCCGACGTAGCGCACGCTGAGCCCGTCGACGTCGCCGATGCTCGGTGCCGGCGCGTCCTGCGCGCCCTCGACGGTGACGGCGAGATCCGCGCTCTCGCCGACGGCGATGCGCGAACGGTCGAGCCCGGCGCGGACGGCGACGTCGGCGGCGAACGTCGCGGTCGTGACGGCGCCGCCGATCGCGAACACGATCGCGAGCGAGACGACGCGTGCCGTCGCCGATCGCGCGCGATGCACTCCTCGTCCGGCGGCGCGCATCACCAATCCTGCGCCGGCTCGGCGACGACCGCGCCTTGCAGTCGGCGCACCACCTCGCCCGGTTGGACCTCCTGGCCGCGTTGCGCGTCGAGAAGCGCCGCCGCTTCCTGACGCGTCATCTCTCCGTCACGGGTCTCGCCGGCGCTCGCCGCCGCATCTTGTGCCGCATTCTCCGTCGCGTCGTGCTGCTCCTGGTTGCCTTGATCAGCCGCCTGTGCGCGCTGCTGTTCGGCTGACGGCGACGCGGCCGGCGCCGGCGATGCCTGCGCCGCTTGCTGCTGGTCGGCAGTGCCGCCTTGGTCCTGCTGCTGGTGATCACCGCCTGCTTGCTGTTGCTGCTGCTGGTCTTGGTTTTGCTGCTCGTGCTGCTGCTGGTCTTTGTGCTGCTGGTCCTGCTGTTGTTGCTGACGTTGCTCCTCGAGCTTCTGTTGCAGCTCGGCGCGCTTTTGCATCACGAGCTCGTAGTTGAGCTTGGCGTCGACGTCGTCGGGTGCGGCGGCAATCGCGCGCCGATACGCAACGAGCGCGGCGGCGTATTGCTCCAGCGCCTTTTGCGGATCGGTGGCGGCGGCCGCCTCCGCCCGTCGATAGGTCGCGTTGCCGATGTTGTATGCGGTGCGGGCGCTCGCGGCCGGGTCCTCGTCGCCGGGGCGGACCTGCTCGTAGGCGGCGATCGCCTCATCGTACTTGCCCTGCTTGTACTCGGCGTCGCCGAGATTGAAGTGGAGGAGCGCCGAGTCGGGATGATCGACGAGCGCCTCGTTGTATGCGCTCGCGGCGTCGTCGTACTTGCCGGCGGTGAAGAGACGATTGGCCTCGCGCGTCCGTGCATGCGGGTCGAGCCAGGCGATCGAGGCGAGCGCGAGGACGAGCGCCACCGTGAGTACGCCATGCTGACCAGCGCTCTTTGCCGCCGGGGCGTGGCCGTGCTTGCCGCGCGCACGTGGGCCGGCGGCGCCGCTGCTATCGATGTTCGCGAGCACTACCGCATCGACGCCGACGGCGCTGCGCCGGCGTCGCCACGCGACCCGTCGCTCGCCGACCAATGCCTCGGCGACGAGCATGAGGAAGGCGAGCGCGAGCGGCACCTGAAAGCGGTGCTCGAAGCGGCGCTCGAGCGTGCTCGCGAGCTCACGCTTTTCCATCGCGCCGATGTAGTCGCGGTAGAGGTCGGTGAGCGCCAGCGACGCGCCGGTCGCGTGCAGGTAGACGCCGCCGGTGTCGACGGCGATCTGTTTCAGCGTCTCCTCGTCGAGGCGCGACTTCACGACCTGCCCCGCACGATCCTTCACGAAGCCGCCGCTCTCGAGCGGGATCAGCTCGCCCTCGCTCGTGCCGAGGCCGACCGTGAACACCTTGACGCTGCGCTCGCCGGCGCGCGCCGCGGCATCTTTCACCTTGCCCTCGTGGTCCTCGCCGTCGGTGATGAGGATGATCGCCTGGTGCTTGCCCTCGCGGCCCTCGAACGCCTCGAGGCCGGTGTCGATCGCCTCGGCGAGCGCGGTCCCGCCCTTGGGGATGATGCCGACGTCGATCGCGTCGAGGCTCTGCCCGACGGCGCCGTAGTCGAGCGTCAGCGGGCACTGCACGAAGGCGCTGCCGGCGAACGCAACGAGGCCGACACGATCGCCGTGCAGCTGCGTCAGGAGATCGTGCACCGCGAGCTTGGCGCGCGCGAGGCGCGTCGGCTTCACGTCGGTCGCGAGCATGCTGCGCGACGTGTCGATCGCGACGATCAGGTCCACGCCCTCGCGCCGCACCTCCTCCCAGCGAAAGCCCCAAAGCGGCCCCGCGATCGCAACGACGACGAGCAGCACCGCGACGACGAGCAGTGCCGCGCGCACCGTCCGACGGCGCGCGTCGAGGTCGGGGACGAGCGCCGGCAGGAGACCGGCCTCCGCGAACGCCGCGAGCGCGGTCTGGCGCCGCTGCCGCGCCCACACGAGCGCGAGAACGAGCACCGGCACGAGCGCGAGTGCGACGAGCGCGAGCGGCTCGCGCCAGCTGAGCGGCGAGCCGGTCATGGCAGCTTCCGCAACACGGTTTCGGCGAGGCCGACCTCGAGGAGCACCAGAGCCAGCGCCGGCCAGGCGAGCCACGGGTAGAGCTCACGATAGTCGAGGAACTCTGGCGCCTCGAACGCGGTCTTTTCGCTGCGGTCGATCTCCGCGTAGACGTCGCGCAAGCTCGCCGTGTCAGTCGCGCGGAAGTAGCGGCCGTTCGTCGTCATCGCGATCTTCTTGAGCATCGGCTCGTCGATGTCGACCTGCATCGGCCGGTACACCTTGTTGCCGAAGAAATCCTGCGTCGGATACGGCGCGAGGCCGCGGGTGCCGGCGCCGACGGTGTACACCTTGATGCCGAGCGCGGCGGCGGCGTCGGCCGCCGTCTGTGGTGTGATGCGGCCGGCGTTGTTCTCGCCGTCGGTCAGCAGCACGATGAACTTGCTGCGCGCCGTCGACGGCCGCAGGCGATTCACCGCCGTCGCGAGCGCCGAGCCGATCGCGGTGCCGTCCTCGATCATCCCGACCTTGGCGCGGTCGAGGTTCTGGAGGAGCCAGCCGTGGTCGAGCGTGAGCGGGCACTGCGTGTAGGGCCGCGCCGCGAAGAGGACGAGGCCCATGCGATCCTCGGGGCGCGCGGCGACAAACTCCTTCACGACCGACTTCACGACGTCGACGCGGCTCGCGCGCGCGCTGCCGAGCGTGAAGTCCTCGGCGAGCATGCTGCCGGAGACGTCGACGGCGAGCACGACGTCGACGCCCTCGCGATGGATGCGCGTCTGCGCGCTGCCGAGCTGTGGGCGCGCCAGTGCGACGACGATCAACCCGAGCGCGAGCGCGCGCAGTCCGACGAGGATCATGCGTCGCCGTCCCGCACCCGCAGGCGCGACCGCGCGCAGCGCGGCGAGGCTCGGGAAGCGCACCGCCGCGTCGCGCGCGTGCCGGCGCGCGCGCAAGGCGAGCGGGATGAGCAGCGCGAGCGCGAGGAGCCAGGGACTAGCGAAGCGCATCGGCCCCTCCCTGCGGCGCCTCGCCCGTGCGTCGCATCGGCGGCTCGCGTCGCGAGCTCGCCGTGCGCGGCGACGACGGCGCGCTCGGCGCGACGGTCTCGTCGACGAAGCGGCGTGCCGCCGTGTACGCGCGCTCGCTGTCGGCGAGCGTCGGCACGTGACGCGCGAACTTCACCAAGTCCGACTCGGTCAGGAACTCGCCGAGCAGGCCGCGGTGCGCCGCCTGCAAGCTGCCGCTGCGCGCGGTCGTCAGCAGGAACTCCTCGGTCGTCATCTCCGGTGCGCGCAGCGAGAAGCGCCGCTCGAGGTAGGCGCGGACGATGCCGGAGAGCGCGGAATAGTACTCCTTGAAGAGACCGTGCTCGGTGAGACGCCGGCCGCGCAGACGCTCGAGCTCCTCGATCGCGACCTCGTGCGCCGGGCGCGGCGGCGCTGCGGCGCGTCCGCGCTCGCGGCGGCGGAGCACGCGGTACCCCGCAAGAGCCACGACGATGAGCGCTGCGAGCGCCGCGGCGGCGACGTAATACGGTTGCCAGTAGAAGGGCGGCTCGAGCGGCGGCTTGATGTCGCGGATGTCCGTCGGCGCGCCGGCCTTCGCAAGGACGCTTTCGATCGTCATCACGACCTTCGCCGGCGGCGCCGTCGTGAGCTCGCCGCCGGGACGGCGCCATTGGACGGGCGGCGACTCGATGTCCTTGTGCCCCGGCTCCCATCCGGCGAGCCGGTACCAGCGCGTCACGACGGTCAGCCCGTCGCGCGTCACCGGCGGCGTGTCGCCGAAGTCGAGGATGTCGAACTCGCCGAGGCGCTCGGTCGGCTGCGCGAAGACGATCTGCAAACCCGGCGGCGACGTGATCTCCATCGTGTAGCGAAATGGCGTCCCGATCGTCGTCGTGTCGGGGTCGAGGCGGGCGCGGACGTTGACCGGCGTGTCGACGGGCGGCGCCTCGCCGACGGGCGACGGTGCGCTCTCGGCATCACCAGGCGCAGTCGAGGCGGCGTCTCCCGCTGCTGCGTCGTCCGCGCGTGCGGCAGCCGGTCCGCACGGGACGAGCACGGCCGCGATCACGAACGCGGCGACTCCCGCGCGAAGCCGTGCGTGCGCCCGTGGCGTTGCCGTACCTGGTCGTCGTGTCGTCGTACGCATCACTGTCGGCGCTCGCGCATGCGGAAGAAGCGGAGCAGCGCCTCCGTGTAGGAGCGATCGGTCGTGACCGGGATCGCGTCGACGTCGGCTGAGCGCAGTAGACGGTCGCGCGCGCGTCGCGCCTCCGCGGCTTCGCGCGCGAACCCGTCGCGGACGCGGCGGTCGCCGGTGTCGACGACGTAGCGCTCACCCGTCTCGAGCTCCTCGAGCTCGACCAAGCCGACGTCGGGCAGCGCCGCCTCGCGCGGGTCGTCGAGCACGACGGCGATGACGTCGTGACGGCGCGCGGCGATCGTCAGCGCCGTGCGGCAGCGCGCGTCGAGGAAGTCGGAGACGACGAAGACGACGCAGCGGCGCTTGGCGACGTGCGCCAGGTGCTCGAGCGCGCCTGCGATGTCGGTGCCGCGTCCTTGCGGACGGCAGGAGAGCACCTCGCGGATGACGCGCAGGACGTGGTGCGTGCCTTTGCGCGGCGGCAGCGCCAGCTCGATGCGGTCGCTGAAGATCACCAGGCCGACCTTGTCGTTGTTGGTGATCGCCGAGAACGCGAGCACCGCGGCGAGCTCGGCGGCGAGCGCACTCTTCAGCTGCCGCACGCTCGCGAAGCGCGTCGACGCGCTGGCGTCGACGAGCAGCATCACGGTGAGCTCGCGCTCCTCGGCGTAGCGCTTCACGAACGGGACACCGGCGCGCGCGGTGACGTTCCAGTCGATCGTGCGGATCTCGTCGCCGGGCTCGTAGAGGCGGACCTCGGCGAACTCCATGCCGCGGCCCTTGAACACGCTCTGGTACTGGCCGGCGAAGAGATCGCTCACGAGGTGGCTCGTGCGAATCTGGATCTTGCGGACCGCTTTCAGTTGCTCGCGTGTCAGCATGGTGCCATCGGCGACCTCTCCTCGCCGCGTGCTCGGCGCGGCGGGCGGGTGCGTCCGAGCCTCGTCAGGGGACGGGCACGCCGTCGAAGATGCGTCGCACCACCTCGTCGCTGTCGATCTCCTCGGCCTCCGCCTCGTAGGTGACGATCACGCGGTGGCGCAGCACGTCGGGACCGATCGACTTCACGTCTTGCGGCGTCACGTAGCCGCGGCCCTGGAGGAACGCGTGCGCCTTCGCTGCGAGCGTGAGGTACAGCGTGGCGCGCGGCGACGCGCCGTACTCGATGAGCGGCCGGAGGTCGAGCTTGTACGCCGCGGGATCGCGCGTCGCGAAGACGAGGTCGATGATGTACTCCTTGATCTTGTCGTCGAGATAGATCTGGTCGACGAGCGCGCGCGCGGCGAGGATCTCGTGCGTGCCGACGACCGGCGCCGCGGCGACGGGGGCGTGCGTCGTCGCCATGCGATCGAGGATCTGCCGCTCTTCCTCACGCGTCGGATAGTCGATCTTCAGCT
>JBGPOW010000195.1:0-8787 GCA_041488235.1 Binatia bacterium | reverse complement strand
GAGCGCGCCAGCTTCAGGACGCACGCAAGCGGGACCTCGCCCCGGCGGTGCTCGACTACGGTCCGGTACGATTCGTCCTGGCGCGCCATTTCGGCTTCTGCTTCGGGGTCGAGAATGCCGTGGAGATCGCCTACCGAACGCTGGAGACCCACGCTGACCGGCGGATCTTCTTTCTCAGTGAGATGATCCACAATCCGAACGTCAACTGGGATCTGCAGGAGCGAGGTGTGCAGTTCATCTTCACGTCGTCAGGAGAGCAATTGGTTCCGTGGGATCATCTGACGCCAGAAGACATCGTCGTCGTACCCGCGTTCGGCACCACGCTGGAGATTCAAGAGACGCTCGCGGCGCGAGGTATCAACCCGTATAGCTACAACACAACGTGCCCGTTCGTCGAAAAGGTCTGGAAGCGCAGCGCACAGCTGGGCGCGAGCGGCTACACGGTAGTGGTCCACGGCAAAGCGACGCACGAGGAGACGCGGGCGACGTTCTCCCATAGCATCCGGAGCGCGCCCACCGTGGTGATTCTGGAGCTCGAGCAGGCGCGGATCTTGGCGGACATCATCCGTGGCAGGCGCGGCGACGATGCGTTCTTCACCTACTTCGGGCACACCTGCTCCACGGGCTTCGACCCGAAGCAGCACCTGGCACGCATCGCGGTGGTGAATCAAACGACGATGCTCGCGTCGGAGACGTGGGAGATCGCGCAGGTGCTGAAGGAGGCCATGGCCGAGCGCTACGGGGTGAAGGACCTCGACGAACACTTCGCCGATACGTCGGATACGCTGTGCTACGCGACGAACGAGAATCAGAACGCCACCTATGCATTGATCGAGCGGGGGGCGGACCTGGGGATCGTCGTAGGCGGCTACAACTCCTCCAACACCTCACACATCGTGGCGCTCTGCCAGGCGGCGATGCCGACGTATTTCATCCGCAATGCCGATGAAATCCTGTCGCCGAGCCGCATCCATCATTTCTCGCTCGCGACGCACGAGATGTCGACCACCCAGGGCTGGTTGCCCGAGAAGCGGCCGCTCGAGATCGCCCTCACCTGTGGCGCATCGTGCCCGGACGCCATCGTGGACGGCGTCCTGTTTCGCATCTTGTCGTTCTTCGAGCACACCCGGCCGCTCGACGACGTCTTGCAGCCTTACGCCCTCGAGTCGTGAGTCCGGAGGAAATGGCCACCGCGCCCGCGAGCATGCTGCGCGCCGACGGTCGCGAGCCGAACGCCACGAAGCCGACGACGATCTAGGTAGGCACCAAGTGGCACCTCGTGGTCGCCGGCGGCGCCGTGCTGTTCCAGCTCGGCACACCGACTGACGGTGGCGTCACTCGCCGTGCACCGCGCGTGCGGCGCGCGCTCCGCGGCGACGGGGCGTGACGTCAGGTCTCGTCCTTGCCGATCCACTTCGTCGGCGCCGCCGCGGGCCGAAACGCCGCCATGCGGTCGAGGACGCGCGCCGGGTCGGCATCGTCGATGACGAGCGCGCGATGCTCGGGGCGGACGAAGCGCTCCTCGGTCGCGCGGTCGAGAAGCGCGAGCAAGGGGCCGAAGTAACCCCCGACGTCGAGCACGGCGATCGGCTTCTGGTGCAACCCGAGCTGCGCCCACGTGATCGCCTCGAAGAGCTCGTCGAACGTCCCGAACCCGCCCGGCAGCGCGACGAAGCCGTCGGCGAGCTCCGTCATGAGCGCCTTCCGGTCGTGCATGCTCGGTACGACGCGAAGATCCGCGAGCCCTTGGTGCGCGATCTCCTTCGTCGCCAGCGCCCGCGGAATGACGCCGATCACCTCTCCGTCCGCCGCCAGGACCGCGTCGGCAACGACGCCCATCAGCCCGACGCTGCCGCCGCCGTAGACGAGCCCGATCCCTCGCGCGACGAGCTCACGCCCGAGTGCCGCCGCGGCGTCGGCATACGTCGGTCGTGCGCCGAAGCTCGACCCACTGAACACGCACACGCGCCGCAGAGCGGTCATGTCGCCAAGTTACAGCGTCGCGACGAGAACGCGCAAAAGATGCCGACCAAGAGCGAAGGCGAAGCCGAGCGTCCCTCCCCGCAGCGAAGGCGAGGCCGAGCCTCTCTTCGGTCAGCCGCGGCTCGCCGCGCTCAAGCGCTGGGGGCTTCGTGTTCCCACTTCAAGATATCGAGCTCGTGGAACCTCTCGCGCAGCCACGGCGTCAGGAGCCCGAGGCGCTTCACGTTCGGCACGACCTTCGAGAAGAGCATCTTCTGGAACTCGCGCATGATCTCGGAGCTCATGACGATCTGGCGCGTCTCCTCGATCGGCAGGCCCATCTCGCGCCACACCTCGACGGCGTAGAGGCGGTCGCGCATGAGACGGCAGCCCTCGTACGTGAACTCCTGGCGCTCGCGCATCTCGTCCTCGTTCAGCTCCTGGTAGTAGCCCTCGAGCGACAGCACGCCGAAGGCGACGTGGCGCGACTCGTCGCGCATGACGTACTGCGTGAGCTGCTTGAGCAGCGGCTCGGTCGAGAACTTCTCCATCAACCCGAACGCCGCCATCGCCAGGCCTTCGACCATGATCTGCATGCCGAGATACTTCATGTCCCAGCGCGAGTCGGTGAGGATCTGGTCGAGCAAGGTCTTCAGGTGCGGGTTGATCGGGTACTCTTTTTCGAGCTTGTCGCGGAGGTAGTGGTCGTAGGTCTCGACGTGGCGCGCCTCGTCCATGACTTGCGTCGCCCCGTAATACTTGGCCTCGATCCACGGCACCGCGTCGACGATCTGCGCCGACGCGAGGAGCGCGCCCTGCTCGCCGTGGAGGAACTGCGACAAGCTCCATGAGAGCTGCTCGCGCCGGAACTTGCGAATCTCCGCCGGCGTGAACTTCGCCCACATCGCCGTCCCGTAGAGCGGGTTGTTCATGTCCGGGACGATCTCGGACTCGGGGTCGACGTCGGTGCCCCACGCAAGCGTGGTCGCCGAGTCCCACTGGTTCTGCTTCGCCTTCTCGTAGAGGTTGCGGAGGCCGACCTTGAAGGTGTCGTAGCTCCACGTGTAGCAGGTGTCGAACGTGGTGGAGAGATTCTCGGTGAAGTCCTCGACGGCATCGAGGGCCTGGATCTTTTCCGCGGCGTGCTCACTCATGGGGGTACTCCTTTACCGCGATGCCGTCTTGGAGCATGCGGTGAACGGTGTCGGTGATTTCTTCAATGGAGATGTCGTCGCGCTCGAGCCACCACGACGTCACTTGCGACAACATGCCGACGATCGCCTGGCCGACGATCGCGGGGCGGAAGGGCTTGAACGCGCCGGCCGCGACGCCGCTCGCCTGGTTCTCCTCGACGTCGGCGATGAAGACCTGATGGACCTCGCGCAGCAGCTCGTCGAATTGGGCGCTGTGGCCGAAGAGGATCTTGAAGACGTCGCGGTTGCGATCGGCGAAGCGGAAGAAGGTCTCGATCGCGACGCGCGCCTTCGCGCGCGGATCGGCGACGGGCTCCTTCGCGCGGTCCATCTCCTCCTTGGCACGGAGCGCCGTCTCCTTCACCAGGTCGGAGAAGAGCGCCTCTTTGGTGGGGAAGTAGAGATAGAACGTGCCGGTGCCGACGTCGGCGGCGGCGGCGATGTCGGCGATCTTCGTCGCGTGGAAACCTTTCGATGCGAGGAGCCGCTTGGCGGCGGCGAGCAGCTCCGCGCGGGTGCGGGCACGCCGCCGGTCTTGTCGGCTGCCCTCAAACGCGTGCGCGGTAGCAATGTCGATCGGCATGCGACTTATGAACTCAGATTCAGAACTGAATTACCGTTCAGAACTATGCCGATAGGTGCTATTTGTCAAGTACTTTCATGATCGAGGTTGTCTGGACCCGTCGCATTGCCGACGAGTTCTGGAGCGGACCCGTCACGCCCCTCACGTTCACGCTTCTTGGGGAGACGATGGCCGAGCACATGGTGCGGCGGACGCTGCGCCAGGCGGGACTCCCCGTCCTCGCCCAGCTGCCCGTCCTCTCGCTGCACGCGAGCCACGTCTACGTGAACGGCTCGCTCTTGGCCGCGGTCGTGAACCTGCTGCCGCCGCTGCTGCGTACCGACGGGCTGCTGCAACTCTTGCCGCCGTCGCTCCGTACGAGGCTCGAGCCGACGTCGACGCTCACGGCGACGGCGCGCACCGCCACGATGGCGATGCGCTTTCTTCGTCGCGAGCCTGCCTGGGCACCGTGGCGGCGAGCGGCGGCCTTCGACCGTGTCTGTGCGGCGATCCGCGCGCGTTTCGCGAAGCCGCGCGGCGCGTTCGACGACGAACCGGCGACGGTTTACGCCGAGATGCGGACGCTCCGTGCCGAGCTCGGGACATACCTGGAAACCGTCGGCTGGGGCGTCGTGTTCGCATACGTCTTCTACCACGTGCTGCAGGAGCTCTGCGTCCGCTGGGCGCCCGATCTCGAGGAGGAGCGTGCCGGATTGACCGTGGGCTTGCCCGGTGTCGCGTCGCTCGAGGCCGCGCACGAGGTCGCGGCGCTCGGCGCGGCGGTCGCGAGAGCCGGCGCGCACGGACCCGCAACCGCGACCCTCGAGGCGATTCTCGCCCGCCACGGCCATCGTTTGACGGGGCGCGATCTCGCGTGCCCGACGTGGCGCGAGCTCCCCGACATCGTGCTCGACTTCGCGCGTCGCGCCGCCGCCGGGCCACACGCAACGGCATTCGCGACCGCTGCGGATCGCCGCCGCGACGCGACCGCCCGCGTCGAGCAGGCGATCGGACGTGGCGTCGCAGGCGGCGCGCGCATCGCAGTGTTTCGCGGCGCGCTCGCCGCCGCACAGCGCTACTACGTCGTCCGCGAGAACATGCGCTACTACGCCGACTTCTTCTTGGCGCGGTTGCGGGAGCTGGCGCTTACGTTCGGCGCGCATCTCGTACGCGAGGGCCGCCTCGCCGCCGCCGCGGACGTGTGCTTCCTCGAGCTCGACGAGCTCGGCCGCGCGCTCGCGGAACCGATGGATCTCGCGCCGCGCGTCCGCGAGCGGCGCGCCGCGTTCGAGCTCGACAGCGCGACGCCTCCGCCCATCGTGCTCGGCGCGCCGCCGGACGCGACGACACCCGCGCTCAGCGGCGAGAGCGCCGCACCCGGCCGCTGTCGTGGCCGCGCGCGCGTGGTGCACGGACCGATGGACTTCGCCCGTTTCGCTCCCGGCGACGTCTTGATCGCCGCTTACACCGATCCGGCGTGGACGCCGATCCTCGAGCTCGCCGCCGGTCTCGTTCTCGATGCCGGCGGGCAGCTCTCGCACGGCGCGATCGTCGCGCGCGAGCTCGGTATCCCGGCGCTCGTCAACGTCGCGGGTGCGACGCGCACGCTGCGCGACGGCGACATGGTCGAGGTCGACACGGCCGCGGGCGTGGTGCGCATCGTCGACGGGCGCTGACGGGCGTGGCGGAGCACAGCGGGCGGCGGCGCAGTGTCACAGACGCTCGACCGCCTCTGAACGGCCGCTGCGCGCGGCGCGGTAGCATGCTTCGGCGATCGCGACCGACGCGGCGCCGTCGGCGATCGTGATCGACGGCGCGCGCCGCTCGTCGATCGCCGCCGCAAACTCGCGCAGCGTCGCGGCGACGGTCGCGACGGGCTCACCGATCGCGAGCGCGCGCCGCTCGGTGCCGAGCAACCTCGCGACGTGTCCGTGGACGTGATCGCCGACGAGCTGCCCGTCGCGGCCGGCGAGCTCGATCGCGCCCGAGCGGCCGGCGGTCGCGCGCGAGCCGCCGACGAGCGCGAGGGTGCCGCGCTCCATCTCGATCGCGGCGGCGAAGTTGTCCTCCGTGTCGCGCGTGGCGACGCGGTCGGTGTGGGCGCTCACCCGCCGCGCCTCGTCGCCGGTGAGATACCGCAGGAGATCGAAGCTGTGGACGCCGGTATGGAGGACGATGCCGCCGCCGGCGATCGCGCGGGTGTCGAGCCACGCGAGCGCGGAGGGCTCGAAGCGTTGCGTGATGACCGCCGCGTGCAGCGGACCGATCGTCGCCAGTACCGTGCGGATGGCGCTCACGACGGCGTTGAACCGCAGCGTGTGCGCGACCATCGCCGTCACGCCGGCCGTCGCGACGGCGGTGGCGATGCGCCGGCAGTCGGCGAGCGTCGTCGCGAGCGGCTTTTCGATGAGGAGCGCCTTGCCGGCGCGTGCCGCGCTCGCCGCGAGATCGGGATTCAACGTTGGTGGCACGACGAGCACGACGGCGTCGACGTCGGGATCGGCGATGAGGCGCTCGGGATCGGCGTGGAAACGACAGCCGTACGCGCGCGCCTGCGCCTCGCCGCGCGTGCGGTCGCGGCGCGTGAGCGCGACCAGGCGCAGCTCCGGCACGTCAGCGATGTGCCGGAGATAACGCTCGCCATGCTTTCCGGCACCGACGATGCCGACTCCGAGAGCCATCGAACCGACCCCCTGCGGTGGTCAAAGGGTTGGCGACCCGACGCAAATCCGCCACCAGCCGCTTGTTTCCTAGCCGAAGATCGCCATGGCGCCTACACCGCGCGCTGGCACCGCTCGTGCTCCAAGAGCGCCGTGGCCACGGCGAAAACGGCGTTGCTCCGCAAAGCCCGCATCGTGAGCGGGGACTATGGCACCTGGCGGGTGCCGGAGGAGCACAACGGGCGTGAGATCTGGATCGTCGCCGAGCCACCGCGCCCGCGACGCTTCCGCGACTGCTACGGCCGCGTTGCCGAGGGGATGGTCTATCGCCGCCCCGAAGGGCTCGTCGCCCGCGCTGAGTACCTGGAGCTGGTCGAGGAGTACCGCTTGATGAGCGGCGCTCCCCTCGATCGCCGCCGGCCTACGCCCTTCGAAACGCTGCACTGACCGAAGCCGGTCGCGTTCCGTACACGGCCGCACGGCAACAACGTCGGCCCTTCTCGTGCGCCGCGACCTCCGCGTGACGCGCGCCGCGCCGCTGCCGCCGCGCGACGTCGCCATCGACCTGGCGCCGAGCATCGCCTACAAGACTCGCGACCGTCCGTTCACCTCGAGGAGGACCCTCGCATGAGTCAGACGCACAAGCGCGTGATCGTCAGTCGCCGCGGTGGACCCGACGTCCTGCGCATCCAGGAGGAACCGCTGCCGACGCCGAAGCCCGGCGAGGTGCGCATTAAAGTGCGCGCGGCGGGCGTGGCATTCGCGGATCTGATGATGCGCGAAGGCCTCTACCCGGGCACGCCGGCGCCACCCTTCACACCCGGCTACGACGTCGCCGGCATCGTCGACAGCGACGCGCCCGGCTGGCGCGCGGGGCAACCGGTCGTCGCGCTCACCAAGTTCGGCGGCTACGCCGAGTACGTGTGCGTGCCGGCGGAGAGCCTCGTCGCCGCGCCGGCGGGTCTCGACCCCGCCGAGACCGTGAGCCTCGTGCTCAACTATCTGACCGCGTACCAGATGATCCATCGAATGGCGCGGCTGACGTCGGGCGAGCGCGTCCTCATCCACGGCGCCGGTGGCGGCGTCGGCACCGCGCTCCTCGAGCTCGGCAAGATCGCCGGCCTCGAGATGTACGGCACCGCGTCGCGCGGCAAACACGCGCTCGTCGAGTCGCTCGGCGGGACGGCGATCGATTACAAGACGACGGACTTCGTCGCGCGCATCCGCGAGCTCACCGGCGACGGCGTCGATGCCGTCTTCGACGCCGTCGGCGGCAAACAATGGCGCCGTTCCTACGAGGCGCTGCGCGGCGGCGGGCGGCTCATCGGCTACGGCTTCTCCGCCGGCACGACCAACGGGCGACGCGACATCGCGAAGCTCGCCGTCGCGTTCGTACAGATGCCGCGCTTCGCGCCGCTCACGATGATGGACGTGAACAAGCAAGTCGCCGGCTACAACGTCGATCGCCTGCGCACGCAGCGCCCGGAGTGGTACCGCACGGACCTCGCGGCGCTAGTCGAGATGCTGGCGGCGCATCGGCTGCACCCCGTCGTCGCCGCGCGCCTGCCGCTCGCCGACGCGCAGCGCGCGCACGAGATGATGGGCGCCGCGGAGGTGGCGGGGAAGATCGTGCTGGTGAACGACGGCGCGTGACCGGATCGCGGCGACGGAACCGCTGTCGCCGACTACGGCGTGATCGCCGCGACGCGCGCGGGCAACCGACTGCGCTGCCGGCGCTCCGTCAACCCGAGCGCCTCGCAGCGCTCCAGGTACTCGGAAACGATCTTCGCCATGAGGAGGCCGACGGCGCGGCAGCCGTGCGCGATTTGCGTGGCGTCGGTACCGCCGCCGGAGAGGACGATGAGCGGCTCGAGGAGCTCGGCGCTGCCGGCAACGCCGAAGAGGCAGTGCTCGGTACGGTCGAGGTAATCCTCGAGGACGAGCCGCTTGTGCGGCTGTTGGGCAAAGTGGTAGCGCGCCTGCCCCATCCCGTACGCGAGCGTGCGGCCGGTGTCCTGGAGGCACAACCGAAAGAAGCGCGTGTCGATCGGCAGGCGCGCCGTCGCCGACGCGTGCGCGAAGACGTTCGCGACGAGCGTCGCCAGCATCACGTTCATCGCAAACGATCCCTCGGGATAGGTCTCGGCGAAGAGGATCTCCTTCAGCGCTTGCTCGACCGTTGCGCTCGCGCGCTTCAGCCCTTGGCCGCCGGCGAGCGCGCGCTTGCGGAAGACCTCGACGTGGCGCGCCTCGTCGATCATCTGTGCGCACAGAAAGCTCTTCAGCTCGAGGAACTCCTGGTTGATGGAGAAGATCCAGCGCGACGGCATCTCCATCGCGACGAGCGAGATCTCTTCGAGGGTGGTGCAGAGCTGCGCCATCGCCGCCTCGAGCGCGGGCGAGAGCGCCG
>JBGPOW010000194.1:0-8812 GCA_041488235.1 Binatia bacterium | reverse complement strand
GCGCCGATCATGAAGTCGGGCATGATCCGCTGGCGTGCGCCTCCCGAACGGCGGTAGCGCAGGAAGGCGTGACCGGCGACGTAGACGGCGGACCGCGGGAAGGGCGCGTGTTGGATCTGCGCGGTTGTGAGCACGTGCCATAGCTCGGCCTCTTCGCTGAACAGCGGCGCGAGCTCGGCGGCGATCACGTCGTTCACGAACACCGGGCCGGCGCGCAGCGCGGCACCGAGGCGGCGTTCGGAATCGTCGCCGTGCCGCGCGCCTACGGACGCGTCCTCCGCCCCCGTCATTCCGAGGGCGTGCTCGCGCTCGTGCGCCGGCTGTCGTAGCGAACCCTTTCACCCGACTCCCACTGCATCCCGAATCGTCGCGGCGACGAGAGACACATCCTCGGCAGTCAGTCGCGCGTGGAGCGGTAGGCTGAGGATGGTCGCCGCCGCGTCCTCGGCGTGCGGACACGGCGCGGCGGGGAGACGGCCCGCGTACGCGGGCTGGCGGTACACCGGCAGCGGCCAGCAAATCCGCGTCTCCACTCCGGCGTCGGCAAGCGCCGCGGCAGCGCGGTCGCGCGTCGCGCGATCCCGGAACCGGACGGAGTAGAGAAACCATCCGTGCTCACCGTCGACCGTACGACGTGGCGGCGTCACACCCGGCACGCCGGCGAGAAGCTCGTCGTAGCGGTCCACGACGTGCTGTCGTGCGAGGCGCAGCTCCGCGTAGCGCGCGAGCTGTGCCACGCCGATCGCGGCGTGCAGGTCGCTCATGCGATAGTTGCCGCCGATCAGATCGAAGCGGTACTTCGCGTCCGGCGCCTCCCCTTGATTGCGAAGCGAGCGTGCGGTTGCCGCGAGCGTGTCGTCGTTGGTGGCGACGGCGCCGCCTTCGATCGTCGTGACGACCTTCGCGATGTGAAAGCTGAGTGTCGCACCGACGCCGAACGCGCCCGGCTGACGGCCGTGGTACGATCCGCCGAGACTGTGCGCCGCATCCTGCAAGAGCACGACGCCCGCCTCGCCGGCGATGCGCTCGAGCTCGTCGTACGGCGCAAGCGCGCCCGCGTAGTCGATCGGCACGATGCAGCGGGTACGAGCCGTGAGCGCCGCGCGCACCGCCGCCGGATCGAGGTTCAGCGTCTGCGGGTCGACGTCCACCAGGACCGGCGTCGCGCCTTGATAGACGACGGCATTCACGGTCGCAATGTAGGTGAACGCCGGAACGATCACCTCGTCGCCCGGACCGATGCCGAGCGCTTGCAGCGCGACGTCGAGCGCGGCGGTACCCGACGACGTCGCGACGACGTGGGCGACCTGCAGGCGCGCGGCGAGCTCCTCCTCGAGACGACGGACCTTCGGCCCCATCGACAACTGTCCCGAGCGCAACGTCTCGAGCACCTCGTGCTCCTCCTTCGCGCCGAGGTCCGGACACGCCCACCGTATGCGGATCGGAGCGCTCATCGGCGCTCGCCGCCGCAGTCGAAGAGGTACACCGCACCGCGCATGACGTCGTCGCCGGCGCGCTCGGCGCCGATCACCGGCCGCTCGTCCAGCGTCGTCATCGCGATCCCGAAGCCGCTGCGCTCGCGCGGGACCGGCTCGCGCAACGTCCGGACGAGCGCGCCGCTCGCGACGTCGAACTCGTACACGAGCCCGGCGAGCCACTTGTGGTCGGGATCCGCGTGCAACGCGCTCACCAAGAGGCGGCCGCACGCCCCGGCGAGCGCGTAGCCGAACAAGCGGTCGCGACGGCCGAGAACGGGCTCGCGCAACGTCCGCACGAGCGCGCCGCTTGCGCGATCGTAGACGTACACCGCACCGGCACGCGCCGCGTCACCGTCGGCCGCGTTCGGGGCTCCGATCGCGATCGTCGTCGCCGTGCCGGCGATCGAGCTGCCGAAGTTCGCGTCCACTTCCGGCGTGGGATTGCGCCAACTGCGCCGGAGCGCGGCACTCTCGGCGTCGAGCAGATACACGGCGCCGGCGCGCGCTCGTCCGTCGACCGTCGCGTGCGCGGCGCCGACGAGGAGCTCCGTCCCGAGGCTCACGAGCCCGACGCCGAAGATCTCGTCGCGCACGGGCGCCGGACGCGCGGTGTACGTGCGCCGAACGCGCCCCCGCGCGTCGAAACGAAACACGGCTCCGGCGGCACTCGCGCCGTCGACGACCGCGGCAGGCGCGGCGATCAACGCCTCGCCGTCGACGAACGCCACCGCTTCGCCGAACTCGGCACCGGCGGTCGGTGACGGCGCCGTGAAGTTGCGCAGCAGGCGCCCCGTCGCGGCGTCGAAGAGATACGCGGCGCCGGCCATCGACATCCCGTAGACGTCGGTGCGCGGCGCACCGACGAGGACACGGCCTGCCGCGGCCGCAACCGAATGCCCGAAGATGTCGTCGTCGCGTCGTGCCGGATCGAGAAGAGTACGGAGCAGCGCACCGCTCGTCGCATCGAAGACGTAGACGGCGCCGCCTTGAGCCCGCCCGTCGACTGTCGTGTGCGGCGCGCCGACCACGATCCGCCCGCTCTCGGCCGCGACGGCGTAGCCGAAGATCCCCTCTTCTGCTACCGGGTTGCGAACCGTCAGTAGGACGGCGGCCCGAGCCGGGAAGACACCGATCAGCGCGACGCTCGCGACCGACAGCGGTCCGGCGAGCCTTCGCATCGTCGCATCGTAATCTGGCCCGGGTTGGCCTGTCTATCGCGATCGCATCCCATCATTTGACGCCGCCGATCGGGTCGTATTACTGTTGCCACATCTGGGTAATACATGCCGCCGCGCATGCGAACCGTCTCCTTCAAGCTGCCACCGGAGCTCGACGATCTACTCGGAGAGTTGGCGCGGCGCCGCGGCGCGACTAAGTCCGAGCTCGTGCGCAAAGGTCTCGAAGCATTGGCAAGGGGCAAGCGTCGTTCGGTGACTGCGGCGGCGGGGAAGCTCGTCGGCTCGCTGCAGGGACCGAAGGACCTCTCCACCAACCGCAAGCACATGCGCGGCTTCGGGAAGTGAGCACCGTTGTCATCGACACCGGACCGTTGGTCGCGCTGCTGAATCGGCGCGACACATTCCATCGGTGGGTCCGCGACGTGCTCGAGAGCGTGGAGCCGCCGATCTTCACGTGCGAGCCCGTCATCACGGAGGCATGTTTTCTCCTCCGCGATGTCGGCGGCGGACCCGACGCCGTTCTCGAGCTGCTGGAACGGGACGTCGTGCAGATCGACTTCCACCTCGGTGCGGAGGTCGCGCCGATTCGCAGCCTGATGAAGAAGTTCGCGAACGTTCCCATGTCGCTCGTCGATGCATGCCTGGTGCGCATGACGGAGCTGGAACCTCGAAGCGTGGTCATGACGCTCGACGACGATTTTCGCGTCTACCGGCGCAATCGACGACAGCCGGTCCCGACGATCACGCCGACGTCCCGACACTGATCCAGCGACCCAACTTCGCTCAGCGCGGCGGCGGACGTCCAGACGGCACTTGCGGCCGTATATGACGATGATATACGAATTGAGTGGTTCAATCGCTCCTCAAAGTGTACCTCGCCGAACGTGTGACGGCGGAGCATCGCCGCGGAGCGCCGCGATCACAGCGCTCCGGCCGGGGATCGGCGAGCCGTCACCCGCGTACGGCCGCCCGCTCGACCACGGGCCGTTAGATACTCCCGCCACGACTCGCCGCAAGTCGGCCCCACGTCGACGGTCGCGCAGCGCACCGTCAAGGGATATGTTCGTCGTTGATGAAAACGCGACCGCGCGCGACCAGCTTCGTCAAGGGTGACTCTGGTACGATGTCCGAACGAGCACGGATCGTCCATGCGCGGGGCCGTGTTTGGACCGTTGCGAAGGTCCGCCTGTACGATGCGGACGAGGCAGACTTTCAGTTCTGGTACGAACGTCTGAGCCCCGAGCAACGCGTCCAAGCAGTTGACGCCGCGTTGGAGAGTTGTCTGAAGACGCGAGGTGTCGATGGCGTCCCGAGACTACGAAGAGTTCATCGCCGCGTTGAATGCCCATGGCGTCCGCTACCTCATCGTTGGGGCGCACGCGGTGGCGCTGCACGCGCGTCCTCGCGCCACCAAAGATCTCGACATCCTGATTGAGCCGACCCGCACGAACGGGCGGAGAGTGCTCGCTGCGCTGCGGGAGTTCTTCGGAGGGGTGGATCTCGGGTACTCGGTCGAGGACGTGACGGACCCGCGGTGGATCATTCAGCTCGGCGTCGCTCCCGTCCGGATCGATCTGATCGCACAGATTCCTGGCTTCGCCGACTTCGAAACGGCGTGGAAGAATCGCGTGGAAGCTCGATTCGGCGCCGTTCCCACGTACTACATCGGCCTCGATGAGCTCATCAGCGCCAAGCAAGCGGTGCGTCGACCCCAGGACAGAGCGGATGTTCGCATTCTGGAGCGCGCCAAGCATGGAACGCGACTAAAGACGAGATCCAGCCGCGGCAAACAGAAACGGCGCCGCTGACGGCTCGAGCCGGTGTTCGTCGAGTAGGATCACCGCTCCGTGCGACGGAGACGGCGCCGAATCGCGCGGCCGACGCCGCACCGATTCTGCAAACTGCGCCGCGAAATTGGCGAACATGCCCATCGTCCGCGGCCGCTCCGTCTTCCGTCGCGCCGGCGCATGCACGTCCTCCAGCTCCTTGCGTATCAAGCGAACGACTTCGGCGGGCACGCTGCGGCCTTCACGCTTCGCGCGTCGACGCAACGCTAACAGGAGCGCGGGATCTATTCGGAGCGTCATCTCCACAATATTCCCGCAAAGGGTCGAGCTCCACGGCCACGATCGCGGGGAACGCAGTGCGTCCGGCGTCGACGCTTTGCAGAAGCCGTCGCGCAGGCTCGGATCACACCGAACGTCGCGATCGAGATACGCGCCGCGCAAGCAGCGCCGACGTCGCGCGACGTAGCCGCTTGAACTCGTCGAGATCCGGCGCCGCGAAATCGGCGAACATCCCCATCGTCGGCCGCGTCCGCCTTCCCCTTCGCGCCGGCACATCCGCATCTCCCAGATCCTTGCGGATCAATCGGACGACCTCCGCGGACACGCTTCGTCCTTCACGGCTCGCGCGCTGGCGCAGCGCCGCCAGTAGTGCGGGATCGATTCGCAGCGTCATCAGCACGCTGGCAGCCATGTCTTCCTTTGTAATACATCCCGCGGATCTCCAGCAAAGTCCGCTCCGGTCGACCGAGGTCGCCCAGGTCCCCCCAGATGTCGCGATCATTCCGAGAGGAGCCGCAACCCGCCAGCGCGTACGAACGGCCGAAAATCGCCATCCCGCGTGACCAGCGCGACCTCGTGATCGAGACAGCTCTGGGCAATCAGCGCATCCGCGAGCGGCGCCCGCCGTTTCAACCGGAGAACCTTCGCACGAAGCACTCCGGCTCGTTCCCAGTAGCCATCGAGCACGTCGAGCATAGGTACTTGTGCGATCAGCTGGCTCGCCAGCGCCGGCAGCTTCGGGTCGCTCAGAAGCTCCGTCAGGACGACGGGAGGCATCGCGACTTGCCGATCGTCGAGCGCCTGCTCGACGAGCATCACGTCGGCGCCGGTAGCACCGCTCAGGAACGCGATCCAGGAGCTGGTGTCGACGGCGATCATCGATCGCCGCGCAGCTTCCGCCAGTCGACTGAGAACGACACCTTGCCTTTCAACGACCTGAGCTCGTCGTACACCGCGCCGGCAGCGACGAGCTCGAGCCCCTTCCGAATCGTCTCAGTCAGGCTCTCCCCCGACGAGTGCTGCGCTTTGTCGATCAAATCAGTGGGCAGTTGGACGGTGATCTTGCGCATCGGCTTCATGCATCCCATTTACCAGCCGATATACCGTACGACAATACGGCATTGAACCGGCTCGACCACATCCGCGTTTCGACGTGCCCTCATAGCCCCGCGTCCGCGGTCGCGCGCCGCTACTCGCAGTTGTATCCTGATGCGCATGGACGGAACGCCTGCCGAGGACACGGACCCCTCCGAGACGAACGGCTGGGTCGAGTCGTTCGACGCGGTCATCCGCGACGAGGGCGCCGAGCGCGCGCGCTTTCTCCTCGCGCGTTTGACGGAGTACGGGCAGCGCAAAGGCGTCGTCGTCCCCTTCACCGCCAACACGCCTTACGTCAACACGATTCCCGTCGAGGACCAGCCGCTCTATCCCGGCGATCGCGAGATCGAGCGTCGCATCAAGAATCTCCTTCGTTGGAACGCGGCGGCGATGGTGGTGCAGGCGAACGCCACCTCGGCCGGGATCGGCGGCCACATCTCGACGTACGCCTCGTTGGCGACGCTTCTCGAGGTCGGCTTCCACCATTTCTTCCGCGCCCACACCGTCGATGCGGTCGGCGACTTCGTGTACTTCCAGGGGCACTCGGCGCCCGGCGTTTACGCGCGCGCGTTTCTCGAGGGGCGCTTCGCGGCGACGCAGCTCGCGAACTTCCGTCGCGAGCTCGCACCCGGCGGCGGCCTCGCGTCGTACCCGCACCCCTGGCTCATGCCGGAGTTCTGGGAGTGGCCGACGGTCTCGATGGGACTGTCACCGATCTGCTCGATCTACCAGGCGCGCTTCGCGCGCTATCTCCACGCGCGCGGCCTCGCCGACACGTCGCGCTCGCGCGTGTGGGCGTTCCTCGGCGACGGCGAGATGGACGAGCCCGAGAGCATGGGCGCGATCACCCTCGCCGCCCGCGAGCACCTCGACAACCTGGTGTGGGTGATCAACTGCAACCTGCAACGGCTCGACGGCCCCGTCCGCGGCAACGGCAAGATCATTCAAGAGCTCGAGGCGGCGTTCCGCGGCGCCGGCTGGAACGTCGTCAAGGTGATCTGGGGCGACGACTGGGACCCGCTCCTCGCGCGTGACGACGACGGTCTTTTGGTGCGCCGCATGAACGAGGTCGTCGACGGCGAGTACCAGAAGTACACGGTCGAGTCCGGCGACTACATTCGCACGCACTTCTTCGGCGTCGATCCCAAGCTGCTCGAGCTGGTGAAGGACCTGACCGACGCCAGGTTACGGAAGCTGCGCCGCGGCGGCCACGATCCCGAGAAGGTCTACGCCGCGTACAAGGCGGCGGAGAGCCATCGCGGCGTGCCGACCGTGATCCTGGCGAAGACGATCAAGGGTTACCTGCTCGGCGCCGCCGGCGAGGGCCGCAACATCTCGCACCAGGCGAAGAAGCTCGGCGAGAAGGAGCTGCGCGACTTCCGCGACCGGCTCGGCATCCCCGTGGCCGACGACGAGCTCGCCAGCTTCCCCTTCTACCGCCCGCCCGACGACAGCGAGGAGATCCAGTATCTCCGCCAGCGTCGCGAGGCATTGGGCGGGCCCGTGCCGCGGCGGGTGATCCGCTCGCAACCGCTCGCGGCACTGCCGCCGACGCTCTTCGAGCCGTTCAAGTCGGCGCAGGACCGCGACGTCGCGACGACGCAGGTCTTCGTCAGCATGCTGCGCCATCTCATGAGCGATGCGACGATCGGCAAGCTCATCGTGCCGATCGTCCCCGACGAGGCGCGCACGTTCGGCATGGACTCGCTCTTCCGCAAGTTCGGCATCTTCTCGCAGCAGGGGCAGCGCTACGATCCCGTCGACTCGGCGATCGTCGCCTACTACCGCGAGGCCGAGGACGGGCAGCTCTTGGAAGAAGGCATCACCGAGGCGGGCGCGATGGCGTCCTTCACCGCCGCCGGCACCGCGTACGCGGCGCACGGCGTGAACGCGATCCCGTTCTTCCTCTTCTACTCGATGTTCGGATTCCAACGCGTCGGCGATCTCATCTGGCAGCACGCCGACGCCCGCGGCAAAGGCTTTCTCGTCGGCGCCACGGCGGGCCGGACGACACTCGCCGGCGAGGGCCTGCAGCACCAGGACGGCCACAGCCACGTGCTCGCGAGCACGGTGCCGACGATCCATGCCTACGATCCCGCCTACGCGTACGAGCTCGCGGTCATCGTCGAGGACGGCATCCGCCGCATGTATGCCGAGCGCGAAAGCTGCTTCTACTACCTGACGGTGATGAACGAGGCGTACCTGCAGCCGTCGATGCCCGAGGGCGTCGAGGACGGCATCCTGCGCGGGCTCTACAAGGTCCGCCCCGCGTCCGATCCGACGATCGGCCCGCGCGCGCACCTCTTCGGCAGCGGCGCGATCCTGCGCGAGGCGCTCGCCGCGCAGGATCTCCTCGCCGCGCGCGGCGTCGCCGCCGACGTATGGAGCGTCACCAGCTACACCGAGCTCCGCCGCGACGCGCTTGCCTGCGAGCGCCGGAACCTCCTCCATCCGACCGACCCCGCGGAGGTGCCGTACGTCACCCGTGCCCTCGCCGCCGAGCCGTGGCCGATCGTCGCCGCCAGCGACTACATGAAGATCGTGCCCGAGCAGATCGCGCGCTTCGTCCCCGCCGGCATCCACCCGCTCGGCACCGACGGCTTCGGCCGCAGCGAGACCCGCGAAGCGCTGCGGCGCTTCTTCGAGGTCGACGCCGCCTCGATCTGCGTCGCCGCGCTGCACGTGCTCGCGCAACGCGGCGAGGTCGACGTGGCGCGCATCGCCGACGCCATTCGCGACCTCGGCATCGACCCCGCGAAACCCGACCCCGCACGCACGTGAACCGCCGGCACCGGGCGGGCGCCGGGCAGCGGCGAGCGCCTCGTCGAGATCGTGAGCGCGAAACCTGGCGGCGGGGCATTCCGCGTCGATGCGAGCGGCGAGCATCCGCTCGAGGTGCGGACGCTCTAGGCGGTCCGCGGCTCCGGTTTTTCTGGGTCGATCCCGAGCTCGGCGAGCGCCTTTGCGACCTCGGCCGCGCCGTATTCCTCGG
>JBGPOW010000193.1:0-8850 GCA_041488235.1 Binatia bacterium | reverse complement strand
GATCTCGACCGGCTTCGTCGTCGACGACGCGATCGTGATGATCGAGAACATCGCGCGCTACATCGAGCAAGGCGAGTCACCGCTCGTGGCGGCGCTGAAAGGGTCGGAGCAGATCGGCTTCACGATCGTGTCGCTCACGGTGTCGCTGATCGCGGTGCTGATCCCGCTCCTCTTCATGGGCGACGTCGTCGGCCGGCTCTTTCGCGAGTTCGCCGTGACCTTGAGCGTGACGATCCTCGTCTCGGCCGTCGTCTCCCTGACCCTCACGCCGATGATGTGCGCGCGCCTGCTGCGCCGCCGCTCGGAGCGCTCGGAAGGGCGGTTCGCGCGCGCGTCCGAGCGCTTCCTCGACCGCGTCATCGAGCGCTACGGGCGCTCGCTGCGCGTCGTGCTGCGCCACCAGACGGCGACGCTCGTCGTCGCCGTCGCGACCTTGCTCGCGACGCTTGCGCTCTACGTCGTCGTGCCGAAAGGGTTCTTTCCGGTGCAGGACACGGGCGTAATCCTCGGCATCTCGGAGGCGCCGCAGACGATCTCGTTTGCTGCGATGGCGGAGCGCCAGCGGGCGCTCGCGCGGGTGATCCTGACCGACCCCGCCGTCGAGAGCCTGTCGTCCTTCATCGGCGTCGACGGCACCAACACGACGCCGAACAGCGGCCGCATCCAGATCAATCTGAAGCCGCTCGGCGTCCGGCGCATGAGCGCGTCGGACGTCATTCGCCGCTTGCAGCCGCGCCTCGCCGACGTGCCCGGCGTCACGCTCTTCATGCAGCCGGTGCAGGACCTGACGGTCGAGAACCGCGTCAGCCGCACGCAGTACCAGTACACGCTCGAGTCGCCGAACGGCGACGAGCTGCACGCGTGGGCGACGCAGCTCCTCGAGCGGCTGCGCGCGCTCCCCGAGCTGCGCGACGTCGCCAGCGACGCGCAGCAGGGCGGTCTCGAGACGACCATCGTGATCGACCGCGACACCGCCTCGCGGCTCGGCGTCACGCCGCAGGCGATCGACGACACGCTCTACGACGCCTTCGGCCAGCGCCAGGTGTCGACGATGTACACGCAGCTGAACCAGTACCACGTCGTGATGGAGGTCGCGCCGCGGTTCGGCGACGACCCGACGGCGCTGCGCGACGTCTACGTGCGCGGCGCGAGCGGCGCGGCCGTGCCGCTCGCCGCGCTGACCCACGTCGTGCCGACGACGACGGCGTTGGCGGTGAACCACCAAGGACAGTTCCCGGCGGTGACGTTGTCGTTCAACCTCGCGCCCGGCGAGTCGCTCGGCGCCGCGGTCGATGCGATCGAAACCACGGTGCGCGGGCTCGGGCAACCGGCGAGCGTGCAGGCGAGCTTCCAAGGCACCGCGCAAGCGTTCCAAGCGTCGCTCGGAAACGAGCCGTTGCTGATCGCGGCGGCGCTCGTCACCGTCTACATCGTCCTCGGCGTCCTCTACGAGAGCTACATCCACCCGATCACGATCCTCTCGACGCTGCCGTCGGCGGGGGTCGGGGCGCTGCTCGCGCTCCTCCTCTGCCGCACGGAGCTCGGCGTGATCGCGCTGATCGGGATCATTCTCCTCATCGGCATCGTGAAGAAGAACGCGATCATGATGATCGACTTCGCGCTCGACGCCGAGCGTGAGGAGAAGAAGTCGCCCGAGGACGCGATCTACGAGGCGTGCCTCCTGCGCTTCCGGCCGATCATGATGACGACGATGGCGGCGCTTCTCGGCGGTTTGCCGCTCGCGCTCGGCGGCGGCGTCGGCGCCGAGCTGCGCCGTCCGCTCGGGATCACGATCGTCGGCGGGCTGCTCGTGAGCCAGCTCCTCACGCTCTACACGACGCCGGTCATTTACCTCGCGTTCGACCGCTTGGCGGCACGGCTCGCGCACTGGAAGATCGGCAACGCCGTCGACCCGCATGCGGCCGAGGAGTCTGCTGCTGCCGCCGATGCGCGCGCCGCGGTGGAGGCGCCGTGAACGTCTCCGCGCCCTTCATCCGCCGGCCGGTCGCGACGTCGCTCTGTACGCTGGCGATCGCGCTCGCCGGCGCGCTCGCGTTCCGCCACCTCCCGGTCGCGCCGATTCCGCAGGTCGAGTTCCCGACGTTGATGGTCACGGCGGCGCTGCCCGGCGCCGATCCCGAGACGATGGCGTCGGCGGTCGCGATGCCGCTCGAGCGCCAGTTCGGCCGCATCGCCGGCGTCACCGAGATGACGTCGACGAGCTCGCTCGGGACGACGGCGATCACGTTGCAGTTCGATCTCTCCCGCAACATCGACGCCGCGTCGCGCGACGTGCAGGCCGCCATCAACGCCGCCGGCGGGCAGCTCCCCGCCGACCTGCCGAACGCGCCGACGTACCGCAAGGTGAACCCCGCCGACGCGCCGATCATTCTTCTCTCGCTGACGTCGGAGACGATCGGCATCGGGCGCGTGTACGATGCGGCGGCGTCGATCCTGCAGCAGAAGCTCTCGCAGGTGCAAGGCGTGGGGCAGGTGGTCCTCGGCGGCGCCGCGCTGCCGGGGGTGCGCGTCGAGCTCAACCCGACGGCGCTCAACCACTATGGGATCGGCCTCGACCAGGTGCGCGCCACGCTCGCGGCGGCGAACGCCAACCGCCCGACGGGCGCGCTGCACGGGGCGACGCGCACGTCCACGATCGACACCACTGACCAGCTGCTGCGTGCCGAGGAGTACCGGCCGCTCGTCATCTCGTATCGGAACGGCGCTGCGGTGCGCCTCGGCGACGTCGCCGAGGTCGAAGACTCGGTCGAGAACGTCCGCAACGTCGGATTCGCGAATGGCAAGCCCGCGGTGCTGGTCATCATCTCTCGCCAGCCGGGCGCGAACATCATCGAGACCGTCGACCGCGTGCGCGCGCTGCTGCCGCGGCTCGAGGCCTCGATCCCGCGCGGGATCGAGCTCGCGGTGGTGATGGACCGTACCGAGACGGTGCGCGCCTCGATCGCCGACGTCGAGTTGGCGCTCATGATCTCGATCGCGCTCGTCGTGCTGGTGGTGTTCGTGTTTCTCCGCAACGTCTGGGCGACCCTGATCCCGAGCGTGGTCGTGCCGCTGTCGCTCGTCGGCACGTTCGGCGTCATGTGGCTCCTCGGCTACAGCATCGACAACCTGTCGCTGATGGCGCTCACGATCTCGACGGGCTTCGTCGTCGACGACGCGATCGTCGTGATCGAGAACGTGTCGCGCTACCTCGAGCGCGGCATGGCGCCGGTCCAGGCGGCGCTGCGCGGCTCGCGCGAGATCGGCTTCACCGTGCTGTCGATGAGCGTGTCGTTGATCGCGGTCTTCATCCCGATCCTTCTCATGGGCGGCATCGTCGGCCGGCTGTTCCGCGAGTTCGCGGTGACGCTCTCGGTCGCGATCGTGATGTCACTCGTGGTGTCGCTCACGACGACGCCGATGATGTGCGCCAAGTTCCTGCGCCCGGACCGTGGCGGTCGTCACGGCGTGTTCTATCGAGTCAGCGAGCGCGGGTTCGATTGGCTGCACCGCCGCTACGAGACGAGCTTGCGATGGGTGCTGCGCCATTCGGCGCTGACGCTCGCCGTCGCCGCGCTCACCGTGTGCGTCAACGTCTATCTCTACACCGTCGTGCCGAAGGGCTTCTTCCCGGTGCAGGACACGGGGCGGCTCTTCGGCAGCGTCCAGGCGGATCAGGCGACGTCGTTCCAATCGATGCAGGAGAAGCTCGGCGCATTCGTCCGCGTGGCGATGGCCGACCCGGCGGTGAGCAATACCGTCGGCATCGCCGGCGGCCAGTCGGGTCCGACGAACAGCGCCCGCATGTTCATCGCGCTGAAGCCGCTCCGCGAGCGCAAGGTCAGCGCCGACGACGTGATCGCGCGCTTGCGTCCGAAGCTCGCCGGCGTTCCCGGCGCGAGCCTCTTCTTGCAAACCGTGCAGGACATCCGCGTCGGCGGCCGCCTGAGCAACGCGGCGTATCAGTTCACGCTGCAGGACGACGACCTCGCCGAGCTGAACGAGTGGGCGCCGCGCATGCTGCAGAAGCTGCAGACGATGCCGGAGATCGCCGACGCCAGCAGCGACGCGCAGAACCGCGGCCTCGAGGCGTCGCTCGCGATCGACCGCGACACGGCGGCGCGGCTCGGCGTGTCGGCGCGCCAGATCGACGAGACGCTCTACGACGCGTTCGGCCAGCGGCAGGTGTCGACGATGTACACGCAGCTCAATCAGTACCACGTCGTCATGGAGGTCGCGCCGCGGTTCTGGCAGAGCCCCGAGACGCTGCGCGACGTCTACGTGCGCAGCACGAGCGGCGCGCCGGTGCCGCTCGCCGCGTTCGCGCAGTTCGCGCCCGGGACGACGGCGCTCGCCGTCAACCACCAGGGGCAGTTCCCGGCGGTGACGTTGTCGTTCAATCTCGCGCCGGGGATGGCGCTCGGGAACGCCGTCGACGCGATCGGCAAGGCCGCGCGCGAGATCCGCATGCCGTCCAGCATTCGCGCGACGTTTCAAGGCACCGCGCAGGCGTTCCAGGCGTCGCTCGCGAACGAGCCGCTGCTGATCGCGGCGGCGCTCATGACGGTCTACATCGTGCTCGGCGTCCTCTACGAGAGCTACGTCCACCCGATCACGATCCTCTCGACGTTGCCGTCCGCCGGCGTCGGCGCGCTCGTGGCGTTGCTCCTCTGTCGCAGCGAGCTCAGCGTCATGGCGCTCATCGGCATCATTCTCCTCATCGGCATCGTGAAGAAGAACGCGATCATGATGATCGACTTCGCGCTCGACGCGGAACGCCGCGAGCAGAAGTCGCCCGAGGATGCGATCTACGAGGCGTGCGTACTACGCTTTCGTCCGATCCTCATGACGACGATGGCGGCGCTCCTCGGCGGCCTGCCCCTCGCCCTCGGCGGCGGCACCGGCGCGGAGCTGCGGCGGCCGCTCGGCATCACGATCGTCGGCGGCCTCATCGTGAGCCAGCTGCTCACGCTCTACACGACGCCCGTCGTGTACCTTTACCTCGACCGTCTGCGGCTGCAGCTTCTGCGGATGCGGCGGCGGGCGGGCGCCGCGCTGACGTCGCCGGCGCCGTCGAGCGTATGATGGCGCGCGCACTCCGGCGCCCGCGCGACCTCCGTCGCGCGCGCACGCAACGACGCCCGCGCGGACGGCCGCCGATTCCCGGCTTGCGCGACGTCATCCGGCGCCGCGCGGAAGAAATCTTCGCGCGTCGCGACTACCACGAGGTGCAGATGGACGACGTCGCCGCGGCGTGCGGCGTCGGCAAGGGGACGCTCTATCGCCACTTTCGCAGCAAGCGCGAGCTCTATCTCGCGATCACCTTCGACGGCGTCACGCGCCTCCGCGCCGAGCTCGAGGCGACGCTCGAGATCCCGGACCTGCCGGCGCGCCAGCTCGAGCGCATCGTGCGCGGCACGCTCGCGTTCTTCTGGGACCGCCGCTTCTTCTTCGCGCTGATCCATCGTCACGAGCACAGGTCCGATGCCGACGCGCGCGAGTGGATGCGCCAGCGCGCGCAGCTCTCGTCGCTGATCGCGGCGACGCTGGCGCGGGCGATGACGGCGGGACACGTGCGTACGATCGACTGTCGCATCGGCGCCGAGATCCTCCTCGGCATGATGCGCGGCGTGAACCGCTACCGCGCGCGAGACGACGGCCTCGAGCGGCTGGTCGTGACCGTCGTCGACGTCTTCATGCGCGGCGTCGGCACGCCGTCGGGCCGACGCGTCCTCGCGACGGGTTCGCGGGGGGCGGCCGCGCTCGCGCGCCGCACGTCCCTGACGGCGCGCCGAGCGTCCTGACGGTCGTCGCGTCGCCGGCCGCGCGCTCTCGTCGGCCGCTCCCACTACAAGTACGGATGTTGCGTGCGCGGGCGCCGTGATAAGCGAGGTCCGTGAGCGGCGCGCGTCGCAAACCAGTCACCTACGACGATCTCGTGAGAGTGCCCGACCACTTGGTCGCCGAGATCGTCGGTGGCGAGCTCTTCGCGAGCCCGCGTCCCGCATCACCGCATGCGCTGGCGGCGGTCGGCATCGCGAGAGCGCTCGACGATTTCCACGCCCCGCCCGGCGATCCGACGCGACGAGGCGGGTGGTGGATTCTGATGGAGCCGGAGCTGCACCTCGGTGACGACGTCCTCGTTCCGGACCTCGCGGGCTGGCGGCACGAACGCATGCCGGTCGTGCCGAACGTCGCCGCGTTCGACCTGGCACCTGATTGGGTCTGCGAGGTCGTGTCGCCGAGCACCGCGCAGCTCGATCGTGCTCGCAAGATGCAGATCTATGCGCGCGAGCATGTCGGACATTTGTGGCTCGTCGATCCGCTCGCACGCACGATCGAGATCTACCGTCTCGATGCGGGCCGATGGGTCGTCGCGAGCACGCACGGCGGCTCCGAGCCGGTTCGCGCCGAGCCGTTCGAGCAATGCGACCTCGACCCGGGGCGCTGGTGGCTCGAGCCGGAGTCTCCGCCGACCGGATCGTCGTCGGCGATCGGTCGGCCGCTCGTCGGTTGAGTCCGCGACGCGTCCCGCGTTACGGTGCGGGCGCGTGGCCGTCGTCATCCCACCGCCGCGCTTGCGAAAGAAAGTTGGTTCCGGCAACGTCTCGACAGCGCGCGAGGGGGGATGCATGGCGATGACGGAGCTCTACCCGGTCGAGCGGGTGCGGCACATGCCGTTCTTCTACTATCCGGCCGTCAACACCGACGCCGACGCCCTGACACCCACCAAGCAGGCCGCGTTCCAACGCGATTTGAACGAGCGCCAGGCCAACGGGCGGAAGGCGATCCTCTACCTGCACGTGCCTTTTTGCCGCACGCATTGCTCGTACTGCTTCTACAACATCAAGGTTCTGAAGAAGACCGATCCGGCCGTGAGCGCCTACCTCGACGCGGTCATGCGGCAGATGGAGTTCTACGCCTCGACGTCGTACGTGCAGGACCTCTCGATCGAGCACGTGTTCATCGGCGGCGGCACGCCGAGCATGCTGTCCGACGAGCACCTGCGCCAGATGCTGACGGCGCTCCGCGACCGCTTCGACCTGCGGAACGTGCAAGACGTGAGCATCGAGATGAACGTCGAGACGATGACCGCGTCCAACCTCGAGGTCTGTCGCGAGCTCGGCGTCTCCCGCATCAGCTTCGGTTGGCAGACCTCGGTGCCGCGGCTGCGTAAGATGCTCGCTCTCGTCGCCTCCGAGCGACGGCTCGCCGACAACATCGCTGATCTACGTCGCCTCGGCTACGCGCTGATCTGGGACCTCCTCTACGCGGTCCCGACGCAGACGATGGAGGAGTGGGACGCGGATCTGCGGCGCTCGATCGATCTCGGCATCGCGTGCATCGACATCCATCGCTGCGACATCGTCCCGCCGACTCCGCTGTACGACCTCGTGCGCGAGGGACGCTACGCGCGCGTCACGCAGCAAGAGGCCTTGGAGCAGTACCTTCACGCCCACCGCACGCTCACCGGCGCCGGGTATACCGTCAACACGTTCCAGCAGTTCAATCGACCCGACCAGCCCGACGCCGTCTCGCACTACGGGCGTTACTACTATCGCTCCTCGCACGACATCCTCGCGTTCGGCCCCGGCGGCATCGGCGTCGTCGCCGACTGGGCATACATGAACGCCCGCGACATCGACGAGTTCGTCCGCCGGTCGACGGGCGCGGATCCGGTCCTCGGGTGCGGGTGTCCGATGACGCCGGAGATCTGGCAGGAGCGCGACTTCGTGCTCGGCATGGGGCAGCTCTGGTCGGTTCCGAAAGCACTCCTGCGTGGAGCGCTGAGTCCGCAGCAGGACGCTGCCCTCGAGAGGCTCATCCGGCACGGCGCCGTGATCGAGACCGCGGACGAGTATCGCCTCACCGATGAGGCCGTGGGCTATCATTTCTCGATCGCCAACGAGTTCGTGACCCCGGAGCAGGTCGCGCGCAACGTCGGCTACCTGCGCTCGATCTCGAAGGAGATCGTGTGGCGTGCCGGCGCGCGGGGCGAGACGCCGGCGGTTACCGACGTCCGCGTGCCCGTCGCGCCGTCGGGCGTACCCGTTGCCTGAGATGAGCACCCTCGAGCGTGTGCAGAGAGTCGTCGCGAGCGTGCTGCACGTCGCGCCGGAGCGCGTGGTGCCCGCCGCGTTGCTGTCGGATCTCGCCGCTCTCGATTCGCTGAGCCTCGCCGAGATCGCCGCCGGCCTCGACGACGAGTTCACGACGCACGTGCCGAGCGACGATCTCACGACCGTGCTCTCGGTCGCCGACCTCGTGCGCGTCGTGGAGCGCTCGCCGGCCCGTTAGCGATCCGCGGCGCGAGGTCGAGCGCATCGCTTCTGCGGCTCGCGCAGCCGCTGAATGCCGTCAGGAGCCGGTGCCGGGCACTGCGAGCTTCGTCTCGAGCACGATGATCCGCTCGCGCAGGTCGAGCGCCCACGTGAGCTTGTCGTCGATGCGGTGGATCTCGGTACCGACGCGCTGGATCTCGATGGAGAGCTTCTCGTCGAGGCGGTGGATCTCGGTGGAGAGCCCCTCGTCGACGCGGCGGATGTCGGTCGAAAGCTTCTCCTCGACGCCCTGGATCTTGTTTGTGAGGTTCTCCTCGACGCGACGAATGTCGAGTCGCACCGCGCCCATCTCGCCCTTCAGGGACTCGAGCTGCGGCGCGATCAGGTCTTGCATCGCGTCCTTTACGGCTTGGTAGATGTTCGCCGCCACGCTCGTTTCGTAGCAGCCACCCCTGGCGGCCCGCAACGGCTACTCGAACGGACGTCAAGCGGTAACTATTTCGTCGAGACCCTCGACGAGACGATCGAGCTCCTCGGGCGAAACGCGCCCGATCCGCTTGCCGAGCCG
>JBGPOW010000192.1:0-8892 GCA_041488235.1 Binatia bacterium | reverse complement strand
TGACGCCGGAATGGAGGTCGCGCCGCCGTATTGCTCGACGGCGCTGGCGCCGCGTCCGCGCGTTTGTCCGACGGCGCTGGCGGCGTGCGCGCCGTAGTCGTGCGACGACGGACGGTCGTGTGCGCGCGGCGGCAGTCGTCGCGGCACGCGTTGTGCGCACTGAACCTTTTGCGCACGCGGCGTGCCGCGACGACTACCGCCGCGCGCACCCGCCGACGGTCGTCGAAACGCGGTCGCTCAGCGGCGTCTCAGACGAGTCCGCCCTCGGCGGTGTGGCTCGCCGGGGGCAGTTCGGCAGTCGCGGGCCCTTCCTGATTGATGCGGTCGATCATGGCGCGCAGGCGGCCGAAGCTCAGGCGGTTGAATCGGAACACGAGCCGCGGCAGGTGCGCGATCTCGGGCTCGCCCTCCTCTTCCGGGAGCGCCGCGCCCACCTCGAACACACCGTCTTTCAGGATATCCTGGAATTCCTGGTTCAGCTCACCGAGCAGCGACGGCGCGAGCGGTGCGTTCAAGCGGATGACGAAACGATCACCGACGTACCGTGACGAATGGTACACACGATAGAAGGTTCGGATCTCGTCGATCGCGACGTCGATCCTGTCGGTCACCTTGAAGAGCCGCATGTCGACGGGCGAGACGAGCCCGCAGCGCAGGAGGTGATCTTGCACGTAGCGCTTCCACGTCTTCCAGTACGTGCCGCGCGGAGCGTCGAGGAAGACGATCGGCATCGGGCGCGACTTGCCGGTCTGCACCAAGGTGAGCGACTCGAAGCCTTCATCGTGGGTACCGAAGCCGCCGGGAAAGAGCACGATCGCGTCCGCCTCCTTGATGAACATGAGCTTGCGGGTGAAGAAGTACTTGAACGAGATGAGCTTCGGATCGCGCGAGATGAACTCGTTCGGCTCTTGCTCGAACGGCAAGCGGATGTTGACGCCGAAGCTGCGCTCGCGCCCCGAGCCCTCTTGGCAGGCGCGCATGATGCCGTTCCCGGCGCCGGTGAGCAGCATGTAGCCCTCGCGGCAGATCCGCTCCGCGAACTCCTTCGCCTGCCGATAGACGGGCGACGTCTCTTCGGTGCGCGCCGAGCCGAACGTGCTGACCTTGCGGACGTGGCGATAGGGCGCGAACACCTTGAAGGCGTAGCGCATCTCCTTGAGCGCCGTGTTGATCAGCTTGAGATCGCCGAGCGACGCCTGGTCGCGGACGAGACGCATGACCGTGAGGAGGATCTCGCGGACGTATTGTTCCTGTCGCGGGTGGGCGAGCTCGCCCGCGTGCTCCAAGAATTGCGTGATGAGGGCGTCGGTGGCGGAGCTGCGAGAAGACCGGAGTCGGGCCATGCATCCATCATACCGGAGGTCGCCCGGCCGAACAGCAACGAAGGTGCGCCAGCGGACACACGTCTCGCGCCCGAGCGCGCGGCGCGTCGAACCATACTTGCCTCCCTCGGGGCCCCCGAGTAGGCATGGACGATCCGCGATGGGCACCTCCGTCCGACCTCTCACACTCGCAGCACTCGCGCTCTTCCTGCTCGTCGGCGTCGCCGCTGATTCTGCGTCGATTGCGACGGCAGCCGTGCCGTCCGGCGACGCGTTGATCCTCGACGACTTCGACGGTGAGGACGCCGCGTGCTTCCCCACGGGGTGGAAGTCGCGATCCGATACCGCAAGCGCGGCGCGCGTGTATCAGGTCGTGCGCGACGGCGGGGGGCAATATTTGCACGCGGTCGCCCAAGCAGACTCGGTGCAGATCGGGCTGCCGGTGACGTTCCGCTTGCACGACTACCCGCTCCTCTCGTGGCGGTGGCGCGTCGCCGAGCTCCCGGCCGGCGGCGACGAGCGCGCGGCCGACACCAACGACTCCGCGGCCGGCGTGTACGTCGTCTTCAAATGCGGCCTCGGCGGCTTGCTGCCGCGCGCGCTCAAGTACGTGTGGAGCACCGCCGAGCCGACCGGTATCGCGCTACCGAGCCCGCGCTACCCGAACGCACGCATCATCGTCCTGGAGAGCGGCGCCGCGGAGCGCGGCACGTGGAAGACGGAAACGGTGAACGTCGCCGACGACTACCGCCGGCTCTTCCAATCGGAGCCGCCGGAGCCGCAGGGCATCGCGCTCCTGACCGACGCCGACAATACCAAGTCGCGCGCGGTCGCCGACTACGACGACTTCCGCGTGCTCGCAGCCACCTGCCCCGAGGCCATCGCCTCGGACATGGCGCGCCAGGCACGCTGAGGAGCGACACGATGGCACGACTCGCGGCGGCGGAGATCCAAGAGCGGTTGGCGAAGGTCCCCGGCTGGACGCTCGCCGGCGGCGCGATCGAGCGCACCTTTCGTTTCCCGAGCTTCGCCGCCGCGATCGCGTTCGTCGACAAGGTCGCGGCGATCGCCGACGCGGCGGATCATCATCCCGACATCCTGGTGCGCTACGATCGGGTGACGCTCACGTCGTCGACGCACGACGCGGGCGGACTCACCGAGCGCGACTTCGCGCTCGCGGGCGAGATCGAGACGGTCGCGCCGTAGAGCGGCGGACCGACTGCCGCGCGCGGCGGCGGCCGCGGAGGCGCGGCGCCTCGCCGAGCGCGGCTTCGATCGCCGGATCGCGGGCGAGCGCGTCGAGCGGACACCGCATTTTCCGGCTCCAGCTCGGGTACACGTCGAGCGTGACCCCGGGCAAGTTGACCGGGTCGACCTCGCCGGTGAGGTCGTCGAGCGACACGCCGACGAGCGCCGCCGGCGTGCGCGCGAGAAACGTGTGGACGGCGGCGCGCAGCTCGCCCGCGGACGGTGCCGTGCTCACGCCGCCGTCGCCGCGCTCCGCGCCGCGCGCCTTCGCGTCGCGAGACGCCGCCGGCGAGCGCAGCACGCCCTCGTCGTGCAGCGTACGGACGAGCGCGACGCGCTCGAGCTCGCGCTCGTGTTGCGCCGTGGCGAGCGCCGCATCACTCGTGATCTGTCCGGCAGCCCGGCGGAGCACGAGATCCCGTCCGTTCCAGTAGCCCGCGAGCGGCGCCATGTCGTGGGTGTTGGCGCAGACGAGCGCGCGGGCGGGATAGCGGCGCGGCGGTTGGAAGCCGCCGCGCGCGTCGCGGCCGAAGTAGAGGACGCGCATCGAGAGCAGCCCCCAGCGCGCCAGCTCGCGCGGCAGCCCTGCGGGTACGGTGCCGAGGTCCTCGCCGATCACGAGCGCGCGCGCCCGCGCGCTCTCGAGCGCGAGGATGCCGAGGAGATCCTCGGCGGGCATGCGGACGTAGGCACCGTCGGACCCGGGGCGGCCGGGCGGGATCCAGAATTGCCGGAAGAGGCCCATCACGTGGTCGATGCGGAGCGCGCCGGCGTGACGGAACGCCGAACGCACGAGATGGATCCAATAGCGATAGCCGTCGCGCGCGAGCGCCGTCGGATCGATCGGTGGCAGGCCCCAGTTCTGTCCGAGCGGACCGAGCGAGTCCGGCGGCGCGCCGATGCTGACGCCGCCCTCCAGAAAGAGTCCGGGAAACGTCCACGGATCGGCGCCGCTCGGCGACGATCCGAGCGCCAGGTCCTGGTAGACGCCGAGTGCGAGCCCTTCGGCGCGCGCGTGCTCCGCGACCGCCGTCAGCTGCCGATCGAGCTCGAATTGCAGATAGCAATGATAGTCGACGGCCTCGCTGTGGGCGGCGCGAAACGCCTCCACCTCGGGCGACAGCCGATCGCGGTACCCCGCGGGCCAGCGATGCCAATCGCGCGCCGCGGGATCGCGCGCCGCGCGCTCGTCGCGTAGCGCGGAGAACGTCGCGAAGTCGACGAGGCTCTCGCCCTCGGTATCGCGATAGCGCTCGTACGCATCACCGCGCGCCGTACCGTGGCCGCGATGGCGCGCGGCGAACGTCCGGTGCAGCTCGCGCAACACGGCGTGCTTCTCTTCCATCACCGCGGCGTAATCGACGCGATCACGAGCGCGCAGGGCGGCGATCCGCTCGCGCGTGTCGGAGTGCGCGAGCCGCGCTTGCGCCGCCGGACACTCGAGGAGCTCCGGCACGGCGGTCACGTCGAGGTAGAGCGGATTCCGAAAGAGACGGCTCAGCGGGCTGTACGGGCTGATCTCGTCGCCGACGTTGGCGAGCGCGTGCAGCGGGTTGACGCCGACGAACGCCGCGCCGTGGGCGCCTGCGAAGCCGACGAGATCGCAGAGGTCGGTGAAATCGCCCGCGCCCCAATTGCGCGCGCTGCGCAGCGTGTAGAGGTTGGCAAGGAGACCGTAGACGCCGGGCCCGACCAGACCGAGATCCGCGTGTGTCGTGCAGCGTCCCGGTGTCACGACGAGCATCTGCTCCGCGATGTGCTCCGTGGCCGCCGTGCCGAAGTGGAGCGTGACGTGGTAGTAGCCCGGAGTCGGCGCGAACGGCAGACGGAGGCCAGCCGCGAGGTTGCCGGCACGCGCCGTTCCTTCACTGCGCCGCGTGTCGCCGCGCTCATCCGTCACCTCGAGGCGCCAGCGCACGCGCGCCGCCCGCGGCCGCCGCTTAGCGAGCGGCAGCACGCGCGCCTGCGCCGCCGCGACGACGCGTGCGGGCGCGAGCGTCCGCTGCGCGACCGCGGTCTGCAGCGCCAGGCGCGCCGCGCGCGCGCGCCGTTCGGTGTCGGCCTCGAGACCCATCGCCGCGAGCAGCGCGATGCGCGTCGCGTCCGACGCCCGCCGCACCACGCCCGTCTGGTCGACGTACTCCGGCAAGATGCCGACGTACTTCGCGAGCGCGCGCAGCGCCGGCCGTGCGCTCACGCGCGCACCCCGCACCGCCACCGTCCACGAGCGAGCGTCACGAGGGTAGATCCTCGCCCGCGTCGAGTCGCTAGGCAAACGCGTGACGCAGCGTTCAGCGCGCCGCCGCGATCGCCGTCTCGGCGCGGCGCTTCAGCGCCACGTTCATCGCGACGTACGCCGGCGCCAGCGTGCGATCCATCCAGCCGCCGATGAGCGGCAGCGAGAGCCCGCCGAAGCGCTCGCCGTGCAGGAAGCGGACGCGCCCGGGGGCGAGCTCCTCGATCATGAAGTAGTGCTCGCCGTTGAAGACGATTCCTTTGAGGCGTGAGATCGGCCCCGCCCAGCGCACCTCGCGCTCGGGCACGACGCGCAGGATCGTCGCGTCGACGTCGAGCGTCCGCGTCCCGACCGCGACGCTCATCGCGACCGGCGCGCCGGTTCGCAGCTCCGCCGCGACCGTGCGCAGGAAGGGATTCCAGTCCGGGTACGCGGCGAAATTCGTGAGGACGCTCCACACCGCGTCCTTGCCGACGGCGATCTCGATCTCGGTGTGGATCTCCTTCATCGCTCACTCACAAGCGAGGCGGCGCGCCTCGTCGTGGCGCGGATCGGTGACGATGCGCTTGTCGTACGTGACTCGACACACCGTCACCGTCGGCGGCAGCGCGCGCGCGAGCTGCATCGTCGTGTCCTCGTAGCGGCACTCGAGCCAGAATGGTTTCGGGCCGGGCGTGAAATGCCAGGTCGCGATCCACTCGTCGCCGCTCGTCGCCGTCTCGTCGTACACCAGCGACGCGCCGTCGGCCGGTGCGCCTTCGTAGAAGGTCACCCCTGCCATGCGATGGCCGGTCTTGCGTTGCGTGACCGTCCAGTTCTGCGGATGCTCCGGGACGCGCTCGTCGACGGTGATCGTCGGCGGGCAGCGCGCCTCGGGGACGCCGCGCGCCGGAGCGGGCTCCGTGCCCGTCTGCTCGGCGCGCGCCGCGCAGGGCAGGGAGACGAGCAGGACGGCGAGCACCATCCCGACCTGGCGGCGTCGCGCGCAGCACGCGAGATACGCGACGAGGCCGCTGTCGCGCCTCCGGGCACCCGCCGATCGGGTAACCATCGTCACGCCTCCGAACCTCCGAGCCGCTTCTCGAAGCAGGCGCTGTACGGATCCGTCGCGTATTCTCCGAAGCACGGAATCTGGTGATAGCCCGCGGACACGTAGAGCGCGAGCGACTCCGGCTGCCGCGTCCCGCTCTCGAGCCGTAGGGTGGTGAAACCGCGGTCGCGCGCGATCGCTTCGAGCCGGACGAGGACGCGGCGCGCCACGCCGCGTCGACGCGCTTCCGGGCGCACGTACATGCGCTTCACCTCGGCGACCCCGTCGGCGATCGGGCGCAGCGCGCCGCAGCCGACCGGCCTACCGCCGACGCGCGCGACCAGGAACATGCCCGCGGCCTCGAGCGCCGCCACATCGACGCCGTGAATGCTCGACGGGGGGTAGCGGGCGCGCATATCGTCGACGAGCTCGGTCATCAACGCCGCCGCATCGGCGCCGCGCGGGCTCTCCACCACGATCACGATCGCGCTGCCGGCGTCGCCCATCACAGCCGCTTCGTCATCTGCACGCGATAGTCGACGAACCCGGCGCGCTCGTACAGCCGCCGCGCACCGGCGTTGCGGGTGAGGACGCCGATCTTCAAGGTCGCCGCGCCGCGCGTGCGCGCGTAGCGTTCCGCCTCCGTGAGCAGCATGCGGCCGAGACCGCGGCCGCGGAACGCGGAACGAACGACCAAATCCGAGACGGCGGCGTACTCGCCGGGCGGCTCGTCGAGCTCGTCTTGCGGGACGCGTCCCCACACCGACACGAACCCGACGACCTCTGCACCGACGACCGCGACCAACACCGCGCCGTCCCACGTCGCGCAGCGGTCGAGCATCCATCGCACGTACGCGTCGGCGACCGCCGCGCCGGCGGGAAGATCGCGCTCGAACGTACGCTCGAACTCCTGAAGCTCGACGAAGCACTCGCGGAGACTCTCCGCGTCACGCTCCGCGTCGAACGCACGGATCGCCGCGCCGTGCTCGGTGTGCCGGCTCATGCGCCACGCGGCGTGGCAGGATCCTCGAGACCCAGCTGCCGTAGCTCCTCCGCTCGGCGCGACGCATCGGCGCCGAGGAAGAACTCGTCGAGCTGCGGCGGCGCGATGCCCGCCTGCAGCAGGAGGTCGTGGATCTGCCCGCGATGGTGGATCTGATGGACGAATAGATGTGCGAGCACGAGGTGCACCGGCTCGGCGTGTACCTCGCCGTCCGCGTCACTCCACTGCGCCACTGCGCCGAGCCGCGACGGAGTGATCGTGTCGCAGAAGGCGAGGAGACGCGCGTCCGCCTCCTCCTGCGCGCGCGTCACCTCGGCCAACGTCGCGTGCGCGACGACGCCGTAGTCGACGTGTTCCGCGCGCTTTTCCTCGAGGCCGGCGAGATACCACTCGTCGATGACGGTGATGTGGCTCAAGGTGGCGTGAATCGACCCGAAGAACGCGCCGCGGTCGCGGAAGTACTCGTCGGCAGGCAACCCGGCGCAGGCGGCGTGCAGCCGCGCGTTGCTCCAGCGGTTGTTGGCCGCCATGTGCCGGAAGTGCGCGGCGAGAGTCGGCGCGCCGTGACCAGGAGCCGCGTCGCGGCTCCAGCCCGCGGGATACTGCGGCAGGCCGTCGGTGATCTCGTCCCATGGCGCGCGAGAATCGACGAAGGTGTGAAACTGCGGACGAATTCCCGGATCGCCGTCGAATGCGCCGAGGCGAATCGAAATCTGCACACCGTCCGGCCAACTGCCGCCAAAGAGGCTCGAGCCGCACATCGAGCAGAACGCCTTCACGGCGTAGCCGTCGCCGCCGCGGTAGGTCCGGATCAGCTCCGCGCCCGAGAGCAGCCGGAAATGCTCGCGTCGCACGCGCGCTTGCGTGCACACGGCCGTTCCCGAGTGCCGCCGGCATCGCGAGCAGTGACAATGGTTGGCGCGCACGAACGGCCCATCGACCTGGAAGCGTACTCCGCCGCAAAGACAGCCGCCCTCGACGATCGGCATCGCCGCCTCAGTCGCCGAAGTCCCGGCGGCCGCCGTCGCGGTACTGCTTCAGGAGGCGGCGCGCGACCGTCATCTGATGGACCTCGTCGGGGCCGTCGTAGATGCGGCCGAAGCGTGCGTGCCGGTACATGCGCTCGAGCGGGGTGTCGGACGTGACGCCCTTCGCGCCGTGCACCTGGATCGCGCGGTCGATCGCGTGGTGCAGCATGCGCGCGCCGACGACCTTGATGAGACCGATCTCGACCCGCGCCGGATCGCCGGCGTCGACCTTGTGCGCGGCGTGCAAGGTGAGCAGGCGACAGGATTGGATCTCCGCGGCGGTCTCGAAGACCATGTTCTGGATCGACTGCTTCTCGGCGAGCGTCGAGCCGAACGCGACGCGGTTGTTCGCGCGCTCGCACATCAGGTCGAAGGCACGCTGCGCCTGCCCGAGCCAGCGCATGCAATGGAAGATGCGCCCCGGACCGAGTCGCTGCTGCGCGATGAGGAACCCGTGGCCGCGCGCGCCGAGGAGGTTCTCGCGCGGCACGCGCACGTCGCGGTACGCGACCTCGCAATGCCCGCCGAGCATCCCCATGACGGGCGTCTCGCGCAGGATGTCGTAGCCCGGCGTGTCCGTCGGCACGATGATCATGCTGAACGCGGCGTGCGGCGGCGCGTCGGGCTCGGTGCGCACCATGACCGTCGTGTACGCGGCGCGGTCGGCGCCGGTCGTGAACCACTTGCGGCCGTTGATAACCCAGTGGTCGCCGTCGAGCACGGCCGACGTCTGCAGCTGCGTCGGGTCGGAGCTCGCGACGTCGGGCTCGGTCATCGCGAAGCTCGGGAAGATCTCGCCAGCGACGAGCGGCCGCAGGTACTTTTCCCGCCACGCCGGCGAGGCGTGCAGGTTCAGCATGATCGAGTCCTGCAGCGAGTGCGTGCCGAGCGCGACCATCGCGTGCTCGGAGCGGCCGACCACCTCGTTGACGTAGACGTAATCGAGGAACGAGAGCCCGCCGCCGCCGATCTCTTTCGGATGACCGAGCGCCCACAGCCCGGCGTCCTTCGCCTCGCGCATGAGG
>JBGPOW010000191.1:0-8927 GCA_041488235.1 Binatia bacterium | reverse complement strand
GTCATCACCGAGTATCTGGACGACGTCTTCCCCGGGCCACGCCTCTACCCGGCCGATCCGTGGCAGCGCGCGCAGGCCAAGATGTGGCAGGCCTTCGAGCTGGCGATGGCCAAGGAGTTCCGGCCGCTGATGTACCTGCGCATCATCGGTCCCTTCGACCGCCTGCGCCCCAGGGACGAGGTCATGGCCGACGCCCGCCGCTCGACCGACGACCCCGCGCACCTCGACTGGGTGAGCCGCGTCTACGACGGCACGGCTGTTTCACAGGAGGAAGCGCGGCATCTCGATGCGCTCCTCGTGCAGCGCCTCGACCACCTCGAGCGCGCGCTCGCGGGACGCGCGTTTCTCGTCAGCGACGGCTTCTCGATCGCCGACGTGTCGGTCTTCCCGCGCGTCGCGATGTATCCGATGGTGCAGCTGCCGCTCGATCCCGAGCGCCACCCCGCCGTGTGCGCGTGGCTGGCGCGGGTCGCGGCGCGGCCGTCGATCGTTCGCAGCGAGTCGGTGCGGCCGGACTGACGCTCCACCGCACGGCGAGCCGGTGCGGCGGACCGGAGGTAGTGTCTCAGTTTGATTCCCGGCGCCCCGATCGCGACCTAGAGGACTAGCGATGGGATAGGGAGTGCGTCCGCAGGCGACGCGAGATCGCATCCGTAGCGACGGCCGCCTCGGGACCTGCGTGATGCAATGATACGCCCCCAACGTATTGTCGTTGGACAAGCATCATGGTTTCCCGGTCCAATGCGGGGCGAAGCAGGTGGTAGAGCACCCCACCCAAGGGCACACCGGGGTTCTGCCACAAGTGCTGATACCGCTCGCGGAACTGGTCGATGTACCTCCAGCCGGCGTCGAAGTCGGCGGCCGTGGCCATTTCAATCGGTGCGTCGTCGTAGATCTTCGACAGTGAGATCATCACCAGCCCGAACGGAGCACGCGTCTCAAGCGCGTACGTCGGCAAGTGTCGGGCGATCTGGTCTCGAGCCTCGTTGAAGTTGTTCTTGACGGTGCGCTTCTTCTGCGGGCGCTTGCACGCCATGAGACACGCCGCGCCGTTCGCGCGGACGACAATATCAGGCTCTTCGTATTGCGGTGCCAGGCCACACGCGTCCATCAAGGCGAACATCGATAGTTCGAACGCGGTGTTTCGTCCTTGTGGGTGCGCTCCGGACGAGGTCTCGTCTGCGAGGTCGAGCGGCCCCGAGACCCAGCGCTGCAGCACATACTGCGGAATGGCATCAGGACGACGCCGGAGACCGTAAAAGATCGCACGGGTCTCGATCGCCTCCGTCATCAGCTCCAGCGCGGCGTCACGGTCGCGGCGATCGGAGAAAGCTGCGTCCCACGCCTCCGTTCCGTGTCGGTCGTAGGCATCTACCATGCGCTTGGTCATCGCCAGTTGTCCGAGGATGCGACTTCCCTCAAGACGGACGCCGGCGCGCGCGAGCCACTCGCACGTAGCATGAAGCTCCGCGCGAAGATCGCGCATCGACAAGCGATTGACCGGGAACTCGGGCACTGGCGTTCCCATCGCATGGAGCCTATCGAGCCGCCTACCGCCTCACGTGGATGGCTGCGCCTTCGGCTTCCGCCCCGGCTTCTGACGCGGCTGCGCATCGTCCCACGCGTTGATCAGCGCGACGAGTACCTCGACACGCAGCACGTCTTCGCGACGTGGTTTCAGCCGCTAGAACCACCCGTGTAGCCAGGACGTGCTCTCGACGTCCTGCGGCGCGACGACGTTCACCTTGCCGAGCTGCTGATCGCCGCGGCGGGCGATCACGGTGCCCACGACCTGACCCTTCTTGATCGGCGCGCTGATCGTCGGCGGCATCGTCGTCTCGACTTTCACGTCGCCGGCCTCGGTGCGGGGTACCGTCACGCGCAGGTCGCCGGCGGCGATGCCGGTGAGCGAGGGGACGTTGCCGCCCGAGATCGTGATCGCGCTGCCGACGGGTTGCCCCGCCTTGGCGGCTTGGATCGCGCGGTAGCCGGCGAAGCCAGTGGTGAGGAGCTTCGCCGCCTCGTCGAAGCACCCTTTCTTCGTCGGCACGCCGAGCACGACGGCGAGGAGACGCAGCCCGTCGCGCGTGGCCGTCGCGGTGACCTCGAACCCGGCGGCGGCGTAGTAGCCGGTCTTCAGGCCGTCGGCGCCAGCGTACGTGCGGACGAGGTGGTTGGTGTTCCGCATCTGCAGCTGGCCGTCGCGGAACGGCGCGTCGGAAAGCGCGGCCCACTCCATCACCTCGGGGAACTCGGCGAGCTTGCGCGCGACGACCGCGAGGTCGGCGGCGCTCATGAGATCGGGCTGCTGGCCGCGTCCCGGCGGGAGGCCGTGCACGCTGTGGAACTCGCTCTCGGCGAGGCCGAGCTCCTTGGCGCGCTGATTCATGAGCGCGACGAACGCGTCCGTCGAGCCGGCGACGTACTCGGCGACGGCGACGGCGCCGTCGTTCGCCGACGCGACGACGATCGCCTTCAGGAGCTCACGCAGCGGAAAGCGCTCGCCCTCGCGCAGGTACACTTGCGAGCCGCCGATCTTGCTCGCCCACGCCGACGCCGCGACCATGTCGTCGAGGCCGATCGACTTGTCGCGCACGCGCTCCATCGTGATGAGGAGCGTCATCATCTTCGCCATCGAGGCCGGCGGCCAGCGCAGATGCTCGTTCTTCGCGAAGAGCACTTGGCCGCTGTCGCGGTCGAGCACGAGCGCGGCGCGATACGGCGCCTCGGGGACGAACCCCACGGGGGCAAGTTGCCCGCCCTTGATCGGCGCCGTCTCGACGGCGCCTTCTTCCTCGCCTTCAGTAACCGTCGCTCGCGCGCCGCGTAGCGCCCGCGCTTGCGCTGAAATGGTCGCGCCGAGGAGCACGACCGACACCATCGTCACGACCAGCCACTCCCTCCGCATCCTGCACCTCCCCACGCGACGTGCGTGCCGTCGAAGATGCCGCGCACCATACCTCCGGCGGACGGTGCGCGGCCAGTGGAAAATACGTCCGGCTGCGTCCGCACGCCGCGGAGCGCACGCGCCAGCGCCCCGGCGACGCGCGAGGTGAGACCGGGCACGTCGTCGCTCGCGAGCTCGCGGGCCAGGGCGTCGGCGGGCGCCGCGAGCGGCGCCAACGCCGCGAGCTGGACGACGATACGCGCGTCGGCGCGGTCGATTGCGCGTCGCAACTCGTCGAGCGTGAACGGCGCTGCCGCCATCTCCGGCGTCGCCCGCTGGACGGTCTTGGCGGCCGCGATCTCGGCGTCGACGAACGTGACGAAGGATGCGACGTCGAGCGCGACGGTAGCGGCGCGTGCGGCGGCGTCGCGCTCGACGGCGGCCTCGCGCGCGCGGTCTTCGACGGGGAGACCGGCGGCGCGTTTCGCGGCGGCGACGAGCGGCATGAGCGTCAAGCGTCGTCGCACGTCCTCGACGAGTGATGCGGTCGCGGCCTCGAGCGCCGCCGTCGTCGCGTTGCCGAGGAGCCGCACGCGCAGCGCCGGTAACCAGCCGGAGCGCTCGCGCTCCAAGAGCCACGTGTCGAGGTCCGCCGCCAGCGCGCCGTTCCCCGGCGGCAGCCAATATGCCTTGCGGTCGTGGGCGAGGGGCGCGACGACGCGCAGGCACCGCGCGGGCGCGCAGCGCGCGTCGAAGGCCGCGAGCTCGAGCGTATCGGTCACGATCGCGTCGGTGTCGCCGCGCGTGAGGATCGTCGGCAAGGTCGTGTTGTCGTCGACGGTTACGATGCGCGCGCGCGGAAACCGGGCGCGCGCGACCTGCTCGAGGTGCCCCCCGCGGTTCACCGCGATCGCGCGCTCGGGGCGGTCGAACGTGCCGAGAGGATCCGGGGCCGTGTTGCGCCGGCCTCGCGGTGTTGCCACGCCGGCCGACGGCGTTGCGATGGCATCCACCGTCGAGCCTCCCGCGGCGACGGCCAGGACCGCGTCGGCGCGCGCAACTGTGGCCGTCATGATCCCGGTCACGAGACGATCGGGGCGGACGGTGACGCCGCTCATGACGAGGTCGAAGTCGCCGGCGGCGAGGCGCGTCGGAAGGTCGGGCCAGCGAAAGGGCACGAGCACGAGCTCGCGCCCGCGGTCGGCGGCGAACGCACGCGCGACCTCGACGTCGAAGCCGGTGAACGTACCGTCGAGGTTGCGCGAGGAGAAGGGCGCGTAGTTGCCGCTCGTGCCGACCCGCAGAGGCGCGACGGCGGGCGCGCCGGCGCGAGACGTGGTGCGCGGCAGCGCGCAGCCGGTGAGGAGCATGGCGGCGAGCACCGCCGCGAGCGCCGCTCGTTGACCACGTCGGGCGGCGGACGTTACAAGGCGAGAATCCCCATGGCCGACGCGGCGCCAGCGACACGCAACGAGACGAGCGCGGTGCGCGAGGCGCACCGTTTCGACGTCGGCGCCTTGCAGGCCTACGTGCAAAGGAACGTCGACGGGTTTCATGGCACCCTCGACGTGCGCCAATTCGTCGGTGGGCAATCGAACCCGACCTTCCTCCTCGCCGCCGGCGGCCGTGAGTACGTGATGCGGAAGAAACCGCCGGGGAAGCTCCTCGCCTCCGCGCACCAAGTCGACCGCGAGTACCGCGTCATCAGCGCCCTCGCTGCGACCGACGTGCCCGTCCCGCGCGCCTACGCGTTCTGCGACGACGAGAGCGTCATCGGCAGCGCGTTCTACGTCATGGAGTACGTCCGCGGCCGCATCTTCCGCGATCCGCAGCTCCCCGGCCTCGCGCCCGCCGAGCGCAGGGCGATCTATGACGACATGAACGACGTCCTCGCGCGCCTCCACAAGGTCGACTACGGGGCCGTCGGCCTCGGCGACTACGGCAAGCCCGGGAACTACTTCGCGCGCCAGATCGGCCGCTGGACGAAGCAGTACGAGGCCGCGCGGACCGACAATGTCGAGCCGATGGACAATCTCATCGCCTGGCTGCCGACGCACATCCCGCCCGGCGACGAGACCTGCATCGCGCACGGCGACTTCCGCCTCGAGAACTCGATCTACCATCCGACCGAGCCGCGCATGATCGCGCTCCTCGACTGGGAGCTCTCCACTCTCGGACATCCGCTCGCCGACCTCGCCTACAACTGCATGCTCTACCACGTGAACAGCCCGACCCAAGGCACGCTGATGAACCTCGACTACGCGGCGGTCGGGATTCCGAGCGAGGCCGACTACGTCGCGGCGTACTGCCGCCGCACCGGCCGCGCCGGCGTCGCCAATTGGGAGTTCTACGTTGCGTTCGCGCTCTTCCGCCTCGCGTCGATCGCCCAAGGTGTCTACAAGCGCGGCCTCGACGGCAATGCCAGCTCGACGCAAGCGAGCATGTACGGCGCCGTGTGCGCGTTTCTCTCTGGGACGGCGTGGGAGATGGTGGCGCCGCGGGCGCGATGCGATTAGCTGGCTGCTACGCGCTCTTTCGCGTGCCGACGGTCGCCGGCACCGCCAGCGCATCCCGCACGGCGCGCACTCGTGCCGGCACGAGGCGGTAGTACACCCACGTGCCGCGCTTCTCGCGCGCGAGCAGGCCGGCGTCGTTCAGCACTTTCAAGTGATGGCTCACGGTCGGCTGCGATAGGCCGACGGGCGCCGTCAGATTGCAGACGCACGCTTCGCCGTCCGGCTGCGCGCTGAGAAAGCTCAGGAGACGCAAGCGTGCGGGGTCGGCGAGGGCGTGGAACACCGCCGCAAGGTCGTCGGCGTCGCGCTTCGTGAGGCGTGATTTCAAGACCGGCGGGCAGCAGGACGCAATCGGCGTGGCTTGCATGAGAGGTATATTGACATACGTCGATGTAAGACGCAATATCGACCAACTTCGATACAGGAGGAAGTCATGGCCAACACGTTCCACGTCGCAGTCTACGTTCGCAGCATTCCCGAAGCCGTCGAGCAGTACCGGAAGGTGCTCGGCATCGAGCCCGCCAAGGTGCGGCACGATTACGCGAAGTTCGAGCTCGCCGACCCGCCGGTGATCTTCTCGCTCAACGTTGGCGGCGACCCCGGCAAGCTCAGTCACCTCGGTATCCGCTACCCCGGTACAGGCGAGGTCGCGTCCGAGATGGTGCGAGTCAAGCAGGCATCCCTCCCGCTCTTTCAGCAGCAGCGGACGACGTGCTGCTACGCGAAGGCGGACAAGTTCTGGATCCAAGATGCCGACGGCATTCCGTGGGAGATGTATACACTGCTCGATGACGTCGAAGCGGAAACCGCTTCGGACCGTGAGCTACGCAACTTTCTCGGTCAGCAATCAACGACGGCGGCTGCATCCGAGGACTCTGCCGCCGCTCCTGGCCCCGCGTGTTGCGCGCCGACGGAGATGTCGTCGAGCGACGTTCCCGCGTCGCCCACGGCGCGCGTCTGAAGGTCGTCGATGATCAAACCAAGATGATCAACCCAATTGCGGGGCCCGCCGCCTGGACCGGCGCCGAGCTCAGCCGCCGTACCGACTGGATCCACCACCTCACGCCCGAGGAGATCGCCGACGTCGAACGCGTCGTGGCGGCAGTGCGCGCGACCGGCACGCCGCGCGACCAGCTCACGCGCGCCGACGTCGCGTTCGATGCGCTGGCGCCGACGATCGCGGCCTGGCGGGAAACGCTCGCGCACCGCCGCGGGTTCGTGCTCGTGCGCGGCCTTCCGGTCGCGCGCATGACGCACGACGACGCGGTGGCGGCGTACTGGACGCTCGGGCTGCACCTCGGGAGCCCGGTGCCGCAGAACTTCCAGGGCGAGCTCCTGACCGACGTCCGCGACACCGGCGCCGACCCGACCGCGGCGAGCACGCGTCTCTACAAGACGCGCGCCGAGCAGGACTTCCACACCGACGGCGCCGACATCATCGGCTTGCTCTGCCTTCGCGGCGCCAAACGCGGCGGCGCGAGCCGCATCGTCAGCTCCGTGACCGTCGTCAACGAGATCCACCGCCGCCATCCGGCGCTCGCGCCGGTCCTCTTCCGCGACTTCTACTGGCACTACTTCGAGCCGCAGATGGATGCGCCGGTGTACTTCACGCGTCCCATCTGCAGCGAGCGCGCCGGCGGCCTGAACACCTTCTTCATTCCGTGGTACATCCGCCGCGCGCAGGAGCTCCCCGACGTCCCGCCGATGACGGAGGAGCAGCAGGCCGCGCTCGCAGCGCTCGAGTCGATCGCCAACGACCCCGCGCTCTATCTCGACATGGAGTTCCGACCCGGCGACATCCAGCTGCTGAAGAACTCGGTCATCCTCCACAAGCGAACGGCGTACGAGGATTGGGACGAGCCCGATCGCAAGCGCCACCTGCTGCGTTTGTGGCTCGCGGCTCCGGACTTCGACGACGGCGACGAGCAGCTGCGGCGCGGCGTCGTGGTGAGCTGACGGCCATGAACTGCAGTACCGCGTTTAGAGTCCCGGCTTCCGCCCCCACGCCTGGAAGAAGAGATGCGAGACGACGAGCGTCGCGGGGTCGTCGAGATGATCTGCGATTTGCGTCAGCGCGTCGCCGAACTCGGCTTCGGTGATCAGCCCCTGAGCCACGATGCGCTCGCGCAGGTTGCTGACGAACTGCAGGAAGATCGGCCGGCGGCTGTTCCCCGGCGGGTAGACGTGGATCAACGGGTGCACGTGGATGTCGACGAGCCCGGCGGCGCGGAGCATCCGCGCGACCCGCCTCCCGATGAAGAGATCGATGCCGTTCGCGTCCGAATACGCACGCAGCGCTCCGAGGAGGAGGTCCCACGCCGGCAGCGCGGGATCGCAGACGTGCGCCGACCAATCGGCTTCGTGTAGGGCGACCGTTCCGCCCGGTCGCACGAGCGCGACCATCTCGGCGACGACCTCCTCGGGCTCCGGGATGTTGACGAGCACTAGGCGCGCGGTGGCGACGTCGAAGGATGTACGCGGGAGGCCCGTCGCCTTGCCATTCCCGTGACGAACCTCGACGTTTCCGAGTCCGTGCTCCTCGACGAAGCGCCGCGCCATCTCGACGGCGTGCTCGCTCATCTCGACGCCGGTCACCGAGCCCGCTGGACCGACGCGATCAGCGAGAAGCCCGAGACACCCCTGCGGACCGCAGCCGATCTCGACGACATGCGCTCCGCGTGGGATCGCCATCTCGTCGAACAAACGACGCGACTCGTCGGCGAGCTCGCGCGCCTGCTGTTGCAGGCGTTGCTGCTCGACCATGCTGTGGCCGAGGAAGTACGGGTCGCGTTCCGCCATGGCGAGCCTGTCTACACCGCTCCGGCCGCCGCTGCGAGACGGTATGTCATTTCGCTTGCGCACGGCCGCGCGCCTGGATCTGCGCGCGACGCGCGGCGATGACGTCCGGCGCGACCGTGCGTGCGTGCTCGCGTGAGCGCGCGCTCTCGAGGCGAAGCCCGTCGCCGAACGTCGTCGCGAAGCCGTCGTCGATGACGCGCTTGTACGCGCGCATGACCTCGGGAACGCACGAGCGCATGTCGGCGGCGAGGCGGCGGCAGACGGGGAGGAGCTCCGCCGGCGCGACGACGCGGTTCACGAGCCCCCACGCTTCCGCCTGCTCGGCGGAAAGATAATTGCCGGTCAGCGACAGCTCCTTGGCGCGCATGATGCCGATCGCGCGGCTGAGCTTTTGGCTCAAGCCCCAGCCGGGGAGGATGCCGACGCGGGCGTGCGTGTCGGCGAAGCGCGCGTCGGTCGAGGCGATCAGCACGTCGCACGCGAGCGCGAGCTCGAAGCCGCCGGTCACGGCGACGCCGTTCACGGCACCGATGATCGGCAGTGTGCATCCGGCCATCGCATGGATGACGTCGGCACCGGCGACGGCCGATTCGGCGGCGCCGGCGCCGAGACCTTCGTCGCCGAGCTCTTTCAGGTCCAGGCCGGCGCAGAACGCGCGCCCACTGCCGGTCAGGATGACGACCTCCGCGCGGCGGTTCGTCGCGACGGCGGCAAAGGCGTCGGCG
>JBGPOW010000190.1:0-8967 GCA_041488235.1 Binatia bacterium | reverse complement strand
GGTTCCACTTTGGAACTAATGCGCGCATGCGCTGGCGGGACGTCGGGAAGCTCGACTGCACCATCGCACGGACGTTGTCGGTCATCGGCGACCGCTGGACGCTGCTCGTGCTGCGCGACGCGTTTCTCGGGACGCGGCGGTTCGATGCGTTTCAGGCGAGTCTCGGGATCACGCGGCATCGGCTCGCCGATCGGCTGCGGAAGCTGGTGCGGCACGGGGTGCTGCGGCGCGAGCGCTATCAGCAGTCGCCGCCGCGGTTCGAGTACCGGCTGACGGAGAAAGGGCACGACCTTTACGGCGTCATCGTCACGATCGCCGGTTGGGGCGACAAGCACATGGCAGGGAAGAAGGGGCCGCCCGTCGAGCGTGTGCACCGCGGCTGCGGGCACGTGACGGCGTTGCGGCTCACGTGCGATCACTGCGGCGACGTCGTGACGGCGCGCGACATGACGGCGCGTCCGACGAAACGGTATCGTGACACGGCGGCACGCTCGACGAGCGGCCGTCGATTGAAGGAGCGAGCATGAGCCACGAACCCACTCTCGCGAGCGTCCCCGCCGACGGCACCGATCTGCCGACCGTGTGCGTCCTCTGCAGCCACAACTGCGGCATACGCGTCGACGTGCACGACGGCCGCATCGTCGACGTCCGTGCCGACGAGACGAACCCGATAAGCAAGGGCTACATCTGCAACAAGGCGTTCAGCATCCAGCACTACGTCGAGCACGGCGACCGCGTGCCGTATCCGATGCGCCGCCGTCCCGACGGCGGCTTCGACGAGATCGACTGGGATACGGCGATCAACGAGATCGCCGCCAAGCTTGCCGCGGTTCGCCGCGTGCACTCGCCGCGCGCAATCGCGCTCGTCGGCGTCGGCGGGCAGGCGAACCACATGGACGCGCCGTACGCGCTCGGGTTCCTCCGCGGCCTCGGCTCGCGCCGCTGGTTCAACGCGTTCGCGCAGGAGAAGACGCAGCACAACCTCCTCGACCAATGGATGTTCGACGCCTCGCCGACGCTCTTCCTCCACGCCGACACCGCGCACGCGCAGTTCCTGCTCGTCCTCGGCACCAATCCGAAGATCTCGAACCGCGGCCACAACGCCACCGACACCTTCAAGATGCTCGCCGACGACGCGAGCCGCACCGTGGTCGTCGTCGACCCGCGCGAGACGGAGACGACGCGCACGGCGACGCGCCACGTGCGCCTCCGTCCCGGGACCGACGCATACCTGCTGCTCGCGATGGCGGCGGTGATCGTCCGCGAGGGGCTTGCGGACGACGCATTTCTCGCGGCGCACGTGCTCGGCTTCGACGAGCTGCGCGCCGAGCTCGCGGCGGTTGATCCCGCGGTCATGGCGGCGCGCTGCGGGATCGACGTTGCGGAGATCGTCGAGGTGGCGCGCGGCTTCGCGGCCGCCGACTCGGCGGCGATCTTCTACGACCTCGGCGTCGAGCAGGCGCCGTTCTCGACGCTCATCTCGTATCTGATGCGCGTGTTGCTGACGCTCACCGGCAACATCGGCCAACGCGGCGGCGACGTCTTCATGGAGACCTTCCTGCCGCCGGTCGTCGATCCCGAGAAGGTGCGCGAGCCGGAGCGCGCGCTCGTCTCGGGTATCCAGGCGATCCGCTCGCTCGGCAACGCGGCGATGATGTCGCCGACGCTCGTGCCCGAGGAGGTGCTCGTCGATCACCCGGAGCGCATCCGCGCGATCATCGTCGAAGGCTCGAACCCGCTCCTCTCGTACTCGGACGCGGCGCGGTGGCGCGAGGCGCGCGAGAGGCTCGATCTTCTGGTCGTGATCGATCCGGCGATGACCGAGACCGCACGGCTCGCGGACTACGTGCTGCCGGTGCCGACCGGCTACGAGAAGTGGGAGACCGCGGTGTTTCCGCGCGGCGCGCCCGAGATCTTCGTCCAGGTGCGGCCGCCGGTCGTGCCGATGCGGATCCGGGCGCTGACGGAGCCCGAGATCTACGTCCGCCTCGCCGAGGCGATGGATCTGTTCGGCACGCCGCCGTCAGAGCTCTTCGCGCTCGCGAAGCAGGCGCACACGCCCGAGGGGGCGATGGCCTACGTCGCGACGGCGCAAGCGGCGGCGACGCAGGGCGAGAACCAGCTCATCTACTGGACGTATCGCGCGGTCGGGCCGCTGCTGCCGTCGCCATCGCTCGCGGCGCTGTGGCTGCTGTCGCACCTGAACGGTATCTTCCGCACCGAGAGCGTCGTACGCACGCTCGGCTCCGAGTTCGACGGCAAGACGCCCTTCGAGCTCGGCACCGAGATCTTCCGTCGCATCGTCGCCCATCCCGAGGGCGTCGAGGTCGCGCGCCAACGAATGGAGACGAACCTGGTCGATCACGTCGGCTTCGCCGACAAGAAGATTCGTCTCGCGCCGGAGCCGATTCTTCCCGAGCTGCGCCGCGCCGTTGCGACGACGCCGACGATCGATCCGGCGTTCCCTCTCGTCATGGCCGCCGGTCTGCGCACGCGTTGGACGGCGAACACGATTCAGCGCGATCCCGCCTGGCGCAAAGGCAAGGGTCCGCACTGCGCGCTCAACCTGTCTCCGGCCGACGCGACCACGCTCGGCATCCGCGAGGGCGACACGGTGAGCGTCTCGACCAAGCGCGGCAATCTCACGATGCCGGCGCACGTCGATGCGAAGCTCATGGCAGGGCACGTCTGGATGCCGAACGGCTTCGGGATGGTGTCGTCGGACGGGATGCTGACCGGCGCGAACCAGAACGAGCTCACCGACGTTGCCGACCGCGACCCGATCACCGGCATCCCGCACCATCGCTACGTGCGCTGCCGCGTGGAGCGCGTCGGCGGCTGACGCGCTCTTCAGGTCGTCGCGCGGACGCGTCGCATGATCGACTGTCCGCGCTGGCGGGCGGCGGCGCGGGGGTGCGGCGGGGAGCGCCTCGCTGGCTCAGCAGATCTAGCCCAACGCGGCCCCGTGGGGATCCGTCCGTACATCGCGGCGCCTTCCGCCTATGTACGATCTATTCGCCTGCGAGGCGCTCCCCGCCGCACCCCGCGCCGTCGCCCGCCAGGTGCACCGCCGTCACACGTGCCGTCGCGCCGGCGGTAGAGCGGGCCGCCCGCCGTCCCGTTGCACGTCGGCGCGCCGTCGCGAGCCGATGGAAGGCGGATCGTGCCGCACCGCGCGCGCGTTCTGGCGGATGACGCGCGCTCCCCGGCGGCGCCGCAACGCGCCCGCGCGCGCAGCGCGCGCAGCGAACGCGACGCGTCGCCGCATGGAGAAGAACGTTCTACGGTGCGGGCCGGGCGGCGGGGAGCGCCTCGCAGGCGAATAGGTCGTACATAGGCGGAAGGCGTTGCGACGTACGGGAGGATCCCCACGGGGCCGCGGCCCGCTAGACCTGCTGAGCCAGCGAGGCGCTCCCCGCCGCCCGGCGCACGACGCCGCGCTCTTCGTCTTCCGCGCTGACGCGACGCGGCCGCGATGTGAAGCAGGTTGCGACGAGGCGAGTCGTCGTCGCTGCGCCTTGCCGCAGTCAGCGACGACTACTCGGCGGTCGCGACTTCGAGGGTGGGCTGCGCGGTGCACCGCGCAGCGAGATGCTCGCGCACCATGCCGTGCGCGACGCACAGCGGGAAGACGAACGCGGTGGCGGTGCACATGTTGACGGGCAGACGGCCGCCGGTTGCGCCGGAGACGAGGAAGATGATCGCCGGCGCGCCGAGTCCGAGCACGGCGCCCGTGAGGGCGCTCGGGAGCGCGGCCGTCCTGGCTTCGCCAAGCGTCGCGGCGAGGACGAGCCGGGTGACGACGGCGATTCCCGCGAGTCCGAGGTAGAGCTCGCACGCCGAGTGCAGGGCCGAGTATGCCGCCGGCTGGTCGATCATGAGCTGATACGGCAGCGCGAGCGCCAGCGACAGCGTCCAGGCGAGCGCCGTCGCCGGTTTCGTGATTTGCGGCAACGGCCGCGGAAATACGAGGGCGAGACAGACGAGCGACGCCGGGAAGAGCGCCTCGATCGCCGCGTGCAGCCGGATCGGGGCGTCGGGACCGTAGATGCCGACGGCCGAGAGCGCGTATGCGCCGCCCGCGCTGCCGACGAGGACGAGCGCCCGGCCGAGCTGCGGATCGATCGCGAGCAGCGCGCCGAGCAGGGCAAGGAGAACGTAGAGGAGGCCGGTTGCGAAGTAGCCGCCGAAGATCATCCAATAGTCTGTCGGGGTGAGGACGCGCGACGCGAGCGTGACACTGCGCTGCGCGATCGTATTCTCCAAGTTGTAGGTGAAGGTGGTTCCCGCCGGTTGCGACGCCACACGCTTGTAGACGGCGGTGCCGCTTTCGACGGACGCGTCGTCGATCTCGCTGACGACGTGTTGGTAAATGCCGACGCGGCTCGCGGGCCAACCCGGCCGCCCGATCGATGCCACGACCCCGTTCTCGAGCACGAAGAAACCGGGGAACGTTGCGCCGATCCAGGTGGTGGCCGCCAGCGCGACAACCGCTGCGGTCGCGATCGCTGCGAGCGCGACCAATCCGATCGCCGCGCGCTGCAGTCCCGACCGTCCGTCGGCATGTGGCTGTAAGTCTCGTGTGTTCATAATACGTGCCTCGGGCTCCTGTCGTTTCGCGGGTGAGCTCCGTCTTCGCGCACCCGTGCGATCTCCCGCAGGGTGGCGGCGTTCAAACCGGCAGCGTGATCACGACTGACAGAAGCTGACGTTCCGTTGGGTCTTGCCGGGCGTGCCCGCGTCGAGCGCGGTCGTGATGTCGAGGTGGAACGACTTCGACGCGCCGGGCGTGGGATAACTACCATTCCGCATCTGTGAGTGCAGGGCGATCACCAAATTGTCGTGATCGATGTGGCGTGTACCGTCGAGGTGCCACGCGGGATCGTCGGGATCGAGGAGCAGGTTCCCCTCGTGGATGTGCTCCGACTTGTAGGTCTCGAACTCGTGGCGGTCATAGAGCAGAGAGAAGCTGTTGATTGTACCCTTGTCGTCGGCGACGGCGTAGATCGCGGCGTTGTCGGGCGTCAGGAGCTGCATGACGACGCCCTGGGTATTGTAGATCGTGATGTCCGACGGCGAGAACATGATCGGGTATGCCTGACCGAAGCCCTTGAAGACGATGTGCTGCGAGATCGCGCCGACATTCAACGGGATGTAAGTGGTCCCGTCGGCGCCGACGGCGGCCTTGTAGCAATAGAAGATGGTCTCGCCGTTCTCCTCGGTCAGCGCCAGCTGGATCGGCAACGTCGTGAAGGCGCTCGAGTCCAGGGCCAGAACCGGTGCCACGGCGGCGCCCAAGGTGACCGCCGACGCCGCGGCGCCGCTCACGGTCACGGATGTCGGTCCGATCGGCACGTTCGGTACCAGCACGCTCACTTGCGGCTTCGCGACGCCGTCCGCGAAGTCGCGCTTCAGCACCGCGACACCGGGCGCGGAGATCGACGTGCCGCCGCTCGTGAACGTCACCCTGTACGACTGGCCGGGGACGGCGCCGTTGGGGAAGAGCGTCACGGTGTCGCCGGGCGAGCCGAACGCCGGCCGGATCTGCGCCAGCGGCGGCGGCGGCTTGTTACAGCCGCAACCCGCGTCCACGGGGACGGCCGAGAGCGTCCTCAAAAGGACGGCGATGGCTGCGAGCGCGACGAGATTTTGAAGCCGCATTGGTCGTTCCTCCATGGCGGGGCGGCGTGCCTCGCGTACGTTGGAGGGCGGAGAGAGCAACGCGCGCGCCAGCTTGCGGTGGCGCGTAACTGCGCGGTCTGTCTGGGCGGCAGCGCAGGTGCGATGTGCTCCGGGCGCTCACTGCGCCGGCCGTGACTCAGTGTGCCGCGGAGGCCGCGACGCGCGTCGCGAAACTACTGACGCAGCATTTGCGTGCGCGTCAGCGCGCGCGCGTCGTGTCGACCGCCGCGAGCAGCCGCCGCGCGGCCTCGGTCGGCGTGAGCGTCGCGCTCGCCACCGCCTCCTCCATCTTCGGCAGCAGACGCTTCACGTCGTCGCGGCCGAGGAACCATCGCTTCAGACCCTCGTCGATCATGTTCCAGAACCACGCGTGCTGCTGCTCGCGTCGCCGCGCCTCGAGCTCGCCGCTGGCGGAGAGGGCGCGGCGATGCTCCTCGATGATCGTCCACACGCGCTCGATTCCGATGCCGTGCAAGCCGCTCACCGTGACGACCGGCGGATCCCAGCTCGCGCTCGTGTGACGGAAGAGACGCAGCGCGCTCGTGTACTCGGCGGCGGCGCGCTCCGCGTGCGCGACGTTGTCGCCGTCCGCTTTGTTGACGGCCAAGCAGTCTGCGAGCTCGAGGATGCCTTTCTTGATGCCCTGGAGCTCGTCGCCGGCGCCGGCGAGCATCAGCACGAGAAAGAAGTCGACCATCGACGCGACCGCGACCTCGCTCTGCCCGACGCCGACCGTCTCGACGAGCACGACGTCGTATCCCGCGGCCTCGCAGACGAGCATCGCCTCGCGCGTGCGGCGCGCCACGCCGCCGAGCGATCCGGTCGAGGGGCTCGGGCGGATGAACGCCTCGGGCGCCGCGGAGAGCCGCGGCATGCGCGTTTTGTCGCCGAGGATGCTCCCGCCCGAGCGCGCGCTCGAAGGATCGACGGCGAGCACGGCGACGCGTTTGCCGCGGCCGATCAACGACAGACCGAACGCCTCGATGAACGTGCTCTTACCCACGCCCGGGACGCCGCTCACGCCGACGCGCGCCGCGCGTCCGGTGTGCGGCAGCAGCAGCTCGAGGAGACGCTGCGCCTGCTCCTGATGGCTCGGCCGCGTGCTCTCGACGAGGGTGATCGCCTTGGCGAGGGCGCGCCGGTCGCCGGCGCGTACGTCGTGCGCGAGCTTCTCGATCGCCGCCGAACGCGGCGCGGCCGCGGCATCGGATCGCATGCGCATCCGTACGTACGCGACCCGCGGCCGGCCATCAACCACGTGGCGTTCAGGTGCGGCAAAACGTCATTGGCATGCTCGCGGAAATTCGCCATCATCCGCCGTCATGGACTTCGAGCATTCGGAACGCGCCCGCGAGTACATCGCGCACGTCGAGCGGTTCATCCGCGACCGGGTTCTCCCCAACGAGCAGACCTACGTCGATCAGCTCGCCCGGACCGACGATTGGCGGCGCTGGCGCATCCCGCCGATTCTCGACGAGCTGAAGGCCGAGGCGCGGGAGCGCGGCCTCTGGAACCTGTTCCTTCCCGAGAGCGACTACGGCGCGGGGCTCGACAACCGCGACTACGCGCCGATCGCCGAGCTGACCGGCCGGAGCTTCCTCGCACCGGAAGTGTTCAACTGCGGCGCGCCCGACACCGGCAACGCCGAAGTGCTGGTGCGCTACGGTTCCGACGAGCAGAAGAAGCGCTGGCTCGAGCCGCTCCTCGCCGGCGAAATCCGCTCCGGGTTCGCGATGACGGAGCCGGCGGTCGCGTCGAGCGACGCGACCAACATGAAGGCGACGTGCGAGGTCGCGGGCGACCAGATCGTCATCAACGGGCAGAAGTGGTGGACGAGCGGCGCCGGCGATCCGCGCTGCAAGTTCTTCATCTTCATGGGCGTGACGGATCCGACGGCGGAGCGCCACCAGCGCCATTCCATGGTGATCGTCCCGACCGACACGCCCGGCGTCGAGATCGTGCGTATGGTGCCGGTCTTCGGCCACCTCGACGAGCCGCACGGACACGGCGAGGTCGTCTTCACCGACGTGCGCGTGCCGAAGGCGAACGTCATCGCCGGTCCCGGCCGCGGGTTCGAGATTGCGCAGGGCCGCCTCGGGCCGGGACGCATCCATCACTGCATGCGTGCGATCGGCGCCGCCGAGCGCGCGCTCGAGCGTCTTTGCCGCCGCGCCGTCGGGCGCGTCGCGTTCGGGAAGCCGCTCGCCAATCTCGGCGGCAACCGCGACATCATCGCCAACTGCCGCATGGCGATCGACCAGGCGCGGCTCCTGACGCTCCGGGCCGCCTGGGCGCTTGACCGGCACGGCGTCATGGGCGCGCTCACCGATGTCTCCGCAATCAAGGTCGTCGCGCCGAACGTGCTGCAAATGGTCGTCGATGCCGCGATTCAGATCCACGGCGGCGAGGGTGTCGCCGACTTCGAGCTCACGCGTCTCGCCGCGATGGGACGCGTGCTGCGCATTGCCGACGGACCCGACGAGGTGCACCGCGGGATGGTCGCGCGCCTCGAGCTCGCGAAGTACACGTAGCGGGCGCGTCGTCTCTTTGTGGCGCTACGGCGGCGCGAGCGCCGTCTCGCGGCTGATCCGGCGACGGCCCGCTAACTAAGCCGGCATTAGCACCGCATTAGCGCTGGTTGACAGATGATCGCTTATCAGACGCAGCCGCTCGCTCGCCTACTTTCTCCCTTTCCCCGTAACGAGAATGGCCAGACTTGCCTATTCGCGTCGGCGTGTCCCGCAGAGAAGTAACACCTTACGGCGCGTCCTGAGCCCTGAGCCTCTCCTAAAATCCGGTGTCGGTGACGGTCGTCGGCTGGTGCAGCGCGCCAGGGCCTGGCAGACCGGCGACGCCGTTGACGGTCGGCGAAGTCGTGGCGGTTATGCAGAAAACCGCCGCCGACTGCGGGTTGGTAACGTCCGGCACGCCTTGGCGCACGATGCCGGAGTTGATGAAGCAGTTCTTGTTGGTGTAGGTGCACGTCTCTCCGCCTTGGCAGAACCCGCATCCACCGACGGCGGTGCAGTCGAAGTCCCCGTTGCAACCCCTGTAGCTCGTCGTCGAGCAGTGTCCCTCGAACGTTTGCGTGCAGGCGCCCTCGTTCGGCTGGAGGGCGGCCGGCGCCGTGAAATCCTGACGGCAATCGGCAAGATGGCAGAAGCCGCCGGGGCACTCGCTGGGATCGCTGATGCACATGCCGCCGTCGTTGCCACCGCCTACGCACGCGGGGTCGCAACCATTCGGCCGCTCCGGGGGACTTCCGCCAGGCGCGCAGAAGCACTG
>JBGPOW010000189.1:0-8975 GCA_041488235.1 Binatia bacterium | reverse complement strand
GGTTGGGGCCCGCGCGCGCCCCCCCACCCCCCCTTGGGGCGGGGGGGGCCCCCGCGGGGGCGGGCGCCCCCCCCCCCCGGCCCCAAACGCCCACCGGCCCACCACGGGGGCCCCCCCCCCCCCCCGGCGCCCCCACGCCAACCCATCGCGTCGCCCAGAGGACCGCGTGGCACGACGCTCGTTGCGCGCGGAGAAGGCGCGTGCGACTCGCGTTCGACTTCATCACGGGCCGTCAGCCGACGCGGGCTAGTTCTAGGCGGCCGGACCAGCGCTCCTCTAGGACGTCGCGGAGGGCGAGGGATTCGGGGGTGCGGAGGTCGGGGTCGCGGCGGAGCCAGTCGGCGGCGTCCTCTTGGGCGGCACGGAGGAGCGCGCCGTCGCGGAGGATGCTTGCGGCGCGGAAGTCGGGGAGGCCGGATTGCCTGGTTCCCAGGAACTCGCCGGGGCCGCGGAGCTCGAGGTCTTTTTCGGCGATGCGGAAGCCGTCGTTCGTTTCCTCCATCACGCGCAAGCGCTCGCGCGCCTGATCGCCGCGGGCGTACGACGCGAGGAGGAAACAGAGGGAGCGGTGGGCGCCGCGGCCGACGCGGCCGCGCAGCTGGTGCAGTTGCGCCAGGCCGAATCGCTCGGCGTGCTCGATGATCATGACCGTCGCGTTCGGGACGTCGATGCCGACCTCGATCACCGTCGTCGACACCAGCACCTGGTGCTCGCCGTTCTTGAAGCGTCGCATGACGTCGTCCTTCTCGTCGGCGCGCATCTGGCCGTGCACGAGGGCGAGGCGGTAGTCGGCGAGCGGGCCGGCGGCGAGCTCGCGCGCCGCGTTCGTCGCGTCGAGGAGCTCGCTCTTCTCCGATTCGGCGACGAGCGGGCAGACGACGTACGCCTGCCGACCGGCGTCGAGCTCGCGACGTACGGTCTCGAGGACGCGCGCGCGCTGCGTCTGCGGATGGACGCGCGTGACGATGGGACGCCGCCCCGGGGGCAGCTCGTCGAGCACCGAGACGTCGAGGTCGCCGTAGAGGGTGAGCGCGAGCGTGCGCGGAATCGGCGTCGCGGTCATGAGCAGGATGTCGGGATTGGTGCCGTGACGTTTCAGCGTCGCGCGCTGCATGACGCCGAAGCGGTGTTGCTCGTCGATGATCCCGAGCCCGAGGCGCTGGAACCCGACGCGCTCCTGGATGAGCGCGTGGGTGCCGATCACGAGATCGATGTCGCCGCGGGCGATCGCACGCTCGGTGCGGCCGCGGAGCTTTCCCGTGATGGCGCCCGTGAGCAACGTCACGCGCAAACCGATCGACGCCGCGAGACGGCGGATCGTGTCCCAATGTTGCTCGGCGAGGAGCTCCGTCGGCGCCATGAGCGCCGCCTGATAGCCGTTCTCGACCGCGACGGCGGCGGCGTGCAGCGCGACCACCGTCTTGCCGCTGCCGACGTCGCCTTGCACGAGCCGGTGCATCGGATGCGGCAGCGCCATGTCGCGCTCGATCTCGCCGATCACCCGCTGCTGCGCCGCCGTCAGCGCGAACGGCAGCGCCGCGTCGAGGCGCGCTGCGCGCTCGGCGGGCACCCGAAACGCGATCCCCTCCTCGCGCGCCACCGTGCTCTTCTTGAGCGCCATGCCGAGCTGCAAATAGAAGAGCTCGTCGTAGACGATCGAGCGGTGCGCCGGCGAGGTGGCAGCGTTCAGCGCCTCGACGTCGGCGTCGACGGCGGGCTGGTGCACGTCGCGGAGGGCGGTCGCGAGGTCGGCGATGCCGCGCATGCGCGCGATCTCCGCCGGGATCGCGCTCGGCACGCGCGCCGCATGCGCGTCGACGGCGCCGTGCACGACGCGCCGGATCGCGCCCGCCGAGATGCCCGCGGGCTTCGTATACACCGGCACGATCCGGCCGAGCTCCGCGTGCTCCTCGGGGTCGAGGAGCTCCACCTCGGGATGGATCATGCGCAGCGGCGCGAGGCCACGCGCCAGGGCCGCTTGCCGCAACGGTTCGACGCGCCCGTGCAGCAGGACGCGCTGTCCGGCCCGAAAGCGCGAGTGGAAGTAGCGCAGCTGGTTGTACCAGACGAGGGAGAGCACCCCGGTCTCGTCGCGCGCGGTCACCTCGAGGATCTTCCGCCGCCCGCGACCCGCCCAACGCTCGGCCGGCACGTCGAGCACCGCTTCGAGCGTCGCCTCCTCGCCCGGCCGCAGCGCCGCGATCGTGCGCACGTCGCGCCGGTCCTCGTAGCGAAACGGCAGATGGAAGAGGAGGTCGTCGACCGTCGAGAGCCCGACCTTCGCCAGCTGCTCGGCGCGCTTCGGCCCGACGCCCTTCACGAACTGCACCGACATCCGCAGCGACTCGAGTTGCGCCGCGGCGGGGGCGGTGCTGCGGATGTACGCCGGCCGCGGCGCCGGTGCGGCCGGTGCGGCGTCGAGCGTCGCCAGCAGCTCCAGTATGCGACGCACGAGCGCGACCGAGGGCTCGTGCGCGAGCTGATCGAGCGAGACGCCGATCTCGGCGAGCGCCGCGTGGACGGAAGGATCGCGCGTTCCGCTGCTCGCGCGCGCGAGCTTCTCGTGAATGGTCTTCAGCGGCAGCGCGGCGGGCGAGATCTGGTGCGGCACGCCGACGAGATACTCGAGCGGCGGGCTGAGCGTACGAACCAAATCCTGCAGCGGCGTCACAGTGTCCGTCGGACCGTCGTCACGTGAGCGATCCGCGGTTCTAACCGCGCGCGGCGGAGCTGCGCAAGACGTGCGGGAACTGGGCGACGCGGCGCCAGAGGCTACAGCGTCGGCGGCCGGCCACGCTCGGCGCTGCGCACGTACGCGCCGTCCTGCGCGCGCTAGTTATGGGTGCCGACGTGGGAACGGAGATCGTCGGGAGTGAACTCGAGCGCTCGCCGAAACGCCGGCCGCGTCGCCAGCCGCGTGTAGTACGCTTGCAGTCGCGGGTAGCGGTCCGTGAGGACGCCGAACCACGTCGCCGACTGCAGGGGGTAGCCCATCATGATGTCGGCGCCGGAGAGCTCGTCACCGAGAAGATACGGCTTGTCGCCGAGCTCGCGCTCGACCACCGCCAGCGCCCCCTGCACGCGAAGCACCGCGTCGTCGACGACGGCTTGAATGCGTTCGCGCTCCGGCTTGAAGAGCGTGTGTCGCGCGATGTCTCCGAACGGCGGCATCACCGTCGCCTCCGCGAAGTGGACCCATTGCAGGTACGCTCCGCGGAGCGGCGAGCCCGGCGGCGGAGCCAGGCGGCCACGGCCATGGCGCTCGATCACGTACTCCAGGATCGCCCCCGATTCGCAGATCGTGCAGGCGTCGTCCTGCAGCACCGGAAGCTTGCCGAAGGGAGTCGCCTGCGAGAAGCCGTTCCCTGGCGTCGTGAAGGGAACGGTCTCGATCTCGTACGGAAGTCCGAGCTCCTCGAGCAACCACAGGATCCGCGCGGAGCGCGTCAGAGGGGCATGGTAGAGCTTCAGCATCACGCTACCTCCTCTCGGTCAGTGCAATCGAGACGAATGGTGGTAGTCCTGTAACGGCTTCACTAACCGCCCGACCACGAGGTGACATCATGCCACGTCACGCGCTCGGAATCCCACTGACCGTCGCCCTCCTTTTCGCGTTCGCCGCGTCAGCCCGCGCCGGCACGCTGTACGTCGCGAGCAATGGCCTCGACGCGGGAGACTGCGGCCCGAAGAAAAGCCCCTGCCGCTCGATCACCCGCGCGATCGCCAACGCCAGCGTGGGCGACAAGATCATCGTCGGCCCCGGCCGCTACGGCGACCTGAATCGCAACGGCACGCTCGGCGAGACCGGCGAGGAAACCCCCTCCTCTGGATGCGGGTGCATGCTCTCGATCAACAAACGCGTCAGCGTCACCTCGAGCAACGGCGCCGCCGTGACCGTAATCGACGCCACGAGCTCTCCGGAAGCCACGAACGTGCTCATCATCGCGACCGGCGGCGAGCTCGGGAAACCCAGCAAGGGATTTACCGTCACGAACACCGGCGCCACATCCGGCAGCGGTATCGTGATCGACGCGGCGAACGTCATCGTCCGCGGCAATCAAGTCGTCGCGACGGTTCGTGGCGGTTCGAGCTTCATCGGCATCAACGCGCTCGACGACGGGCCCGGACCGGCCCTGATCGAGGCGAACCAGATCATCGGTTGGACGAACGGCATACGCGCGTTCGGCGCCGGAAAGACGGTGCGCAAGAACGTGTCGGTGTTGAACACCTTCGGCATTTTTGCGACCGGATCGACGAACGTCGTCGGTAACGTCGTCATCGGCAGCTTCGCCGGCGGCTTGGAGCTCGCCGACGCCGTGAACGTCGTCGGCAACGCCGTCATCGCGAACAAGGGCGCCGGCGGCATGCGCACCGCGAAAGCGTTCGGAGGTGTCATCGCAGGGAACAATGTCTTCGGCAACTTCGGCCCCCAGGACTCCAATTGCGGCTTGTTCAACGTCGAGAATGGAGCGACGAACCTGGTCGCCGCCAACAATTACTGGGGCGCCGCAACAGGGCCCGGCCCTGACCCCGCCGACGACGTCTGCGAGCAACCGACGACCGCGACGCCGTTCGCGACGAAGCCGTTCAACGTAAAGGCGCCGATCAAACCCTGATCGCGGCGAGTTTCCTACCACACGAATGGCACAAGACGATGACGGACGCGTTTCTGGTATTCGACATATCCGGCTAGATTCCTCGCGGCGATCGGGAGAAGCCCCCAGTACGAGCCGAGTGCGAGCGGCGTACCAAGAAGGTACAGGGACGCACTCGCGTACATCGGATGGCGAACGAGTGCGTATGGTCCGGTTGAAATGACCTTCTGATTCTCGGCGATTTCTATTGTTGCCGACGTGAAAGTGTTCTCTCGATACACCAGGAAGATCAGATAAAACCCAATCGCGACGAGCATGTCTCCGGCCACAGCAACGCCGAGAGGCACGGCGGACCACCCAGAGCGGTGGTCCAACGCTGGAACGACAAGAAGCGCCATGAAGCCGATCGACGTACACAGGATGATGAACTTCTGAACTGGTTGCTTCTCCGCCATCGGACCGCCGCTCATCCGGCGCTCGAGAAGGGCCGGGTCCTTTCTGATGAGATAGAGCGTAGTGAGGACCGACGCACCCACGAAGATTCCCAAGTACACCCATGCTTGCCAATAATGAACGGTCCCCGCGAGAACGAAGAGCAATAGAGCCATCACAACAGCGAGGACGGCGAGTGCGAGCCATGCCCTTGCATTGAGGTTCTTCATAACGCCATCTGACCGTAAGGACACACGGACATGTGTGCAACCTAACGACTCAGCGGTGAGTGCTGGGCCTCATCAGGCGCGCGAGATCGGCGCCGGCACGTTCGCCACTGCGAGCGTCGCGCCGCTGCTTGCTGCCTCTTTCAGCTCGATCAAGATCTCGCGGAAGTGCTCGCCGCTCGCATTGATCGCCGTCTCCGTGGCGCCAGGCGGCACAAAGAAGACACTGCCGGGTTGCACGGGGATCTCGACGCGGCCGACACCTTCGATCTCCGCGTCGACTCGCGAGCCCTCGAGAACGCACAACACGTAGGGAAGATCGTGGCGGTGGCGGTCCGAACGCTCACCGGGCGCGAGATTCATCTCCCACACGCGCACGAGCTCGTTCTCGAACAGCAGCTTGTTGGCAACGTCGCCGAGCGGACGATCATCTTGCGCCATGCTGAATCTCCAGAGGTTGGCAGTATCTTCGCCTCTACGACTTGGGCGTCGTTGCCGGTTGCCACGATGGGGCATCGAAGTGACCGCTGCGCGAACGGTCGTAGAGTCCCGGCAAGACGTGCTGCACCCAGGGCGAGGTGCGGTATCGAGAAAGTTCGGTGGCGCCAACGAATGCCGCGGCGGTGGTCTCATCGGAGGTCCCGCGCAACGTTCCGCCGCGCTGTTCACATTCGAAGACGGTCATGACGTACGCGGTACGGTCACCGTTAGGATAGGTAACGATGCAGGACGGGCCGCCGTACACACCGAGAAGACGAACGGGGGCGACGTACAGACCTGTCTCTTCCCACACTTCGCGAACGACTGCATCGGCAGGAGTTTCTTCTGGGTCGACCGATCCGCCGGGTGCGCTCCATACCCCGTCCGCCGCTTGCCGCACGAGCAGAATGCGATCGCGTTCGTCGTAGACGATTCCGCTGACCGAAGGGAGCACGAGCAGCTCCGATCCGAGCGCCGCGCGCAGGCGCTGTACGTGTGGTGACATCGCCATGTAATGATCCCTTCGCCTACCTTCTCTGCGCTGTCGTTCCCTATCGCGGATCCAGACGGAGGAAGTATCGCGGGGGAAAACCGGTCAGTATCCGAAACCCCAACCCGTGCTTGTGCTCGCTCTCGACGCGGTCGTGCTCCACGCCCGTGACTGCGACAGCCCGATAGGCGCCCTTCTCGCCATCGACCGTGGCCTGCACCTCCGGGTTCTGCAACGCGCGCCTGTACCAGGCTCGGGGCCAATGGTTGGCCGCGACGTAGACGTGCCCATCGCTCTCGAGACGCGACACGACGCGGTCGTGCGGGGTTCCGTCTCTGTCGAAGGTGGTGATGACCAGGGTCGACCCGGCGGTGGGCTGCAGGAATCCGAGCAACGACTCGAACGAGACGACGATCGCCACGTAGACGAGGACGGCGATCGCGATGATCTTCACGGCTGTCATTCAGATTCTCCCCGCCTGAGGTACAATCCCAATACTAGAAGCACAAAGACACCGCCGATGTGAAGGACGAGTGCCGGTGCGGCTTGCCATCCCGAATATGCGGCCACATTCGTCGCGTCACCGGCGGCAACGAGCGCGATCGCGAACACGGACGACGCGAGAAGCCGCCGACCCGCACGGAGACGGACGAGTGCCAGCAGCCAGCTCCCGAGCGCCACGTCCCGTGTTGCGCTCGCCAGCAGATACGCTCTCGCGTCCGCCGTCGCGGCAGGAATGCCGAACGCAATTGCCGCCGTGTCAGGCGCGAGCACGGCCACTGGGCCGACGGCGACCAATGCCAGTCCGACCAATGCGAGGGCGATTCGTACGTAGCGAGCGTTCGCGTGCACTTCGGAGGGGGGGCCTGCCGTTCCGTCGTACGACTGTTCTTTCGTTCTCGTCCGCGACCTTTTCAAAGCGCAACTGTAACGCGCAAGAAGGTTGCTGGAATGGATGTAGCATCCTTGCGCTGGCTTCTGTTTTGGATGTTGAAGAGATCTTCTAGTTCCTTCTGCAGGTCGGCGGCTCGACCATTCTGTTCTGCGGCTTCGAACGCATTCATGGTCGGTCCGTAGTATCTTCTGAATGCAGCCAGGTACTCGGAGGGTGCGCCGGGTACATTGAACGTAAACGTCTCTCGGGCAAAGGATATCCGTTCTGCGGACACTCCCGCGGCCGCAAAACGTTCGATCACGTTGCTCTCGATCCCCCAGGTCATCGGGCTAACGAAGCCTTCCGGGGGTGCCGGCGTATAGGCGGAACTGATCTTCAGGATTTGCGCCACCAGCGTCGGATCATTTGGAATCCAGTTTCCCATGATGATTCGACCTCCGCGCCGGGTTACTCGCGCCATCTCCTTCGCGACGTCAAACGGCTTTGGTGCGAACATGGCTCCAAAGATAGATACGACGAGGTCAAAAGAATGATTCACGAGGTCGTGCAAATTGGTCGCATCGCCTTCCTGAAACTTGCAATTCGCGAGGCCTTCCTCCTCTGCACGTTTGTTCCCGGCGTCAACTAGATTTCTCGCGATATCGACGCCCAGTACGTCCGCTCCCAGTCTTGCCGCTGGCAGAGCCGTCGTTCCGTCGCCGCATCCGAGATCCAAGACCTTGAGACCCCTGCGGATTCCGAAACTCTTGACAAGCGCTTCTCCGCTCTCGCGCATACTCTCCGCAATGCGTGTGAAGTCACCTTTTTCCCAAAGTGCTTTGTTTGGATTCATGGATCTCCTTGTGAGGTCACGGATACCGTCCGCTTTCGAGGTCGCGACGGTCTTCGTCTAGCGCCTTCGTCAGACGTCGGAGAACGAATCGTCTCAGCAATGGCGCCGCCAGCCGCTTCAACCCTCGCACTGGCATCTCGACCGTTAGGGTCGTGGCCGTTAGATCCGACCCGTCTGCACGGAAGCGGCTTACAAGCCGCATTCCCGTGTTCGGCCCGGCGACGGAATCCTCGGTGATCGACCCGTCCGCCTGGCGCCTGAGCACTACTTCATCAACGACTGGGATACCCAGGATGCGGATCGTCTTGCGGAAGCGGCGCTCCTGGCCGGAGTCGGCGAGGGGCGTGAACACGACGCCCGGATGTACCGGGTTCTTCATGTGGTGCTCGACATCACTGAAGTGGCGACGGACCACCTCGATCGGCCGGGAGATGTATGTGGAGGCGCTAAGTACCAAGACTTGATTTCTCATGGTAATCGACCCGTTCGTCCGCCGAACGACCGGTGCTCAGGCGCGGCCCACTTTTGGCCGTCGCCTGCAGCCTGCCGCGGGAATCATCGCGCGTCATGGTCGGGCCTCTTCTCCGAAGGCGAAAGTGTACTCCCGGAAGCACTGCCCTTCGCTCTGCATCATGCAGCCCCCCACCGCCGGAGTGACGATGTACTTGATCCCGAGGGCATCGAACCAAGACTCGACCCTGGGGAAGATGCCGCATTGGTAATGCTCGGCGACGCCGAGCTGCGTGACGCCGTCGAACGCAAAGCAGCGGTGCACGTCCCAGCGCATGACGTTGGGCGCCGGGTAGCTGAACCCGAACTCCATGAAGTCGGCCTTGATCAGTTGCCACGCCGCTTCGATGAGCTCTCTCAGCGTATCCATGGACCGCACCTCACCCACGCCGAGCGCCTTCGTGAGTCTGCGGATCTCTACCGCAGCCATGGAGCGCACAGCTGCCTTGTTGATGCGGTTCGTCTTCTCGATGCCGCACACTTCGACACAATGACGGAACCACATCGCATCGTG
>JBGPOW010000188.1:0-8976 GCA_041488235.1 Binatia bacterium | reverse complement strand
TGCGGTTCTTCGTGCCGTCGGGAAGCCAGCGCGGCATGAAGAAGCAGGAGAGGCCGCGATCGGTCTGTGCGAGGACGAGAAACGCGTCGCTCATCGGCGCCGAGCAGAACCACTTGTGGCCGGTGAGCTCGTACTCCGCGCTCGGGCCGCGGCCGGACTTGATCGCCTCGGCGCGCGTCGTGTTGGCGCGCACGTCGGACCCGCCCTGTTTCTCGGTCATCGCCATGCCGCAAATCGCGCCGCGCTTCTCCGCCGCGGGGCGGAAGCGCGAGTCGTACTCGAGCGACGTGAGGCGCGGCTCCCACTCGCGTGCGACTTCCGGCTGCGCGCGCAGCGCCGGTACCGCGGCGAACGTCATCGTCGTCGGGCAGCCGAATCCGGCCTCCGCCTGCGACAGGAGATAGAACATCGCCGCGCGCGCCGGATGCGCGCCCTTGCCGGGCTCGCGCCACGGCATCGCGTGCAGACCATGCGTGATGCCGGCGCGCATGAGCTCGTGCCACGCGGGATGGAACTCGACCTCGTCGATACGATTGCCGTAGCGGTCGTGCGTGCGGAGGACGGGAGGATTGGCGTTCGCCTGCACGCCCCAGCGAATGGCGTCGCCGCCGGCGAGCTCGCCGACCGCCCGCACCCGCTCGAGCGCCCATCCGCCACCCTCGCGGTCCAGCGCCTCTGCGAGCGGCGTGTCGTGATCGAAGAGGTTGTAGCCCTCGAGCGGCGGCGGCTGATTCAAGACCTCGTGGGTCGGGGCGTACGACATGGCGATCTCCTCCCGGCCGTTATCGCCCGCCGTGCCCGCCCGCGGCAAGACGCCGTCGGCGATTGCCTTTGCGCCCGCGTCCGGGATCCGGACGACGACTACGTCACGATCAGCGCTCTCTGGCGGCTCCTATCGAGTCGCTTCGGGGCGGATGATCGCTTCCCGCGCGAGCGTCCCTCTCCGGGACGTCGAGTGCGAGCGGTAGGCCGACCCTGAACGTCGAGCCTCGTCCGACGCCGTCGCTTTCCGCCTCGATCGTGCCGCCGTGGAGCGTCACGAGATACCGCGCGATCTCCAGTCCGAGGCCGAGGCCGCCGTAGCGCCCGGCACCGACGACGTCGGCTTGATGAAACCGTTCGAAGACGCGCGCGACGACCTCCGCCGACATGCCGATGCCGCTGTCACGCACGACGACCTCGACCGTGTCATCGACGCGTCCGGCGTCGATGACGACGCGCCCGCCTTGCGGCGTGAACTTCACCGCGTTCGTGACGACGTTACCGAAGACTTGCTGCAGCCGCACCGCGTCTGCACGGACGGGAAGCGCTTCACGACCGGGCTCGTAGACCAGCTCGACCGACTTCGTCTCTGCGGCGACGCTGAACGTATCGACGAGCGCGCGGACGGCGTCGCGCACGTCGACGCGGGAGAGCTCGAGGTGGAGCTTCCCCGCCGTGATGCGCGCGACGTCGAGGAGATCCTCGATGAGCCGTGTCTGCGATCGCACGGTCCGCTCGATGACGTCGACGGCATGCGCCGTGGCCTCCGCATCGAGACGGCCGCGTTGCAGGAGCTGTGTCCAGGCGAGAATCGTTCCGAGTGGTGACCGCAGCTCGTGGGACACCGTCGCGAGAAACTGGTCCTTCGCGCGCGTAGCGGCCTCGGCCGCATCACGCGCGTCCTCGAGCTCGCGCCGGAAACGCGCCTCGGCGAAGCGATGCAGCCAGGCCGAGCGGAACGTCCGGCTCGTGCCCTCCGCGATCGCCCAGGAGAGGACGGAGCCGATCACGATCGCGCTTCCGAGCTCGATCGTCTGGACCCTGAACGCATCGAGGGCGCGGAGCGTGCCCTCCGTCATGAGGACCATGCTCCACAGCGTCGTCGTGCCGACCCAGCACGCCGCGAAGAGCGGCAGGCGATGCGTGATGAGGTCGTAGCGCGCCGCCCTCAGCGCGTCGTCGACGTACTGTGCGCGGACCTCGGCATCCATTGCGTACGGCGCCCTTTTCCGCTCCCTCATCGCGCACCGCGCTGAGCGGGTTGTCCGACGATAGCCTCACCTTCACCAGCAAACGAAATACCAGAAGGAGGTGAGTCGGGACTTTCATGGGCAGACTTTGCGAATCGCGAGTTGCCCGACACCTGCACTCGTCGTCGGCGAACGGTGGGAGCAAGGCGGGGAGCGTCGCTGCCGGATCGTGCACGCGCGCGGCGTCGCACGCGCAGACACCCGTCTCGTCCCATCCCGCCCCCGAAAGGTGCCGCGCGAAACCGCAAGCAGCGGTTTTGACCATCTCCGGGCCCGACGGTTCATTGGAGAGCGAGAGGAGTACAACCCATGAGAAAGATGATCCTCTGCAGCGTAGCGTTGCTCGCGCTCACCGTCCGTCGGCGATCGGCACCGGCGGCGCCGGGTTCGGATTCCAGGTCGGCGCGGAGGTGAGCGAGGTCGTCCTCGTTCTCAACACTCTTGCAGCGGTCGACGCCTTCGCGCACGGCGCCAACGTCAAGCTCGGCGGCGACGTGAGCGTGGCCGCCGGTCCCCTCGGACGCGACGCCGCCGCGGCAGTGATGCCGGTCGCGGCGGTGTACACGTACAGCCGCAGCCAGGGCCTCTTCGCCGGCGTGTCGCTCGAGGGCGCCGTCATCGCCACCCGCCCGAACGCGAACGCGCAATACTACGGCCGCAGCGTCACGCCCGACGAGATCCTGTCCGGTTCGGCGAAGCCGCCGCCGGGCAGCGAAATGCTTCGCGTCGCGCTGGGGGGGGCGGGGCGAGCGATACCGGCAGCGTTCGTACGCCGGCTCTCGCTAGCTCGCCGATTCGCGTGGACGGCTAGGCGAACGTCGAGGGATCGTAGAAGAAGAGCTCGCGGCTGATCTTGCCGTCGCGGATCTCGTGGACCGCGACCTCGTGTAAGCGCACCTGCTTAGCGTTTGCCGCGAGGGTCACGTCGCCGACCCACTCGATCACGATCGTGTTGCCGTCGACGCAAACACGACGGGGCTCGAATCGCGCCGCGCTCGTCATGCTGTGCCAGCCTGCGAATTTCTGACGGATCGCGTCGATCCCACGCATCGGCGGCTGCCCGGGCTCGATGGACTCGACGTCGCTTGCGTACAGCGCGAATGCCGCTTCGTCGTCGTTGGCCAACGTCACGTCGACGATGCGGCGGGCCAGCGCTCTGACTCCGTCCGAGGGTGCCTTCGGCTTGCTCCGCGCCCGTGTCGCGGGACGCCGTTTTGCCGGCCTGGCGTGCCGCGCTTTCGACTTCGTCGATTTCGCCGCGGCCTTGACGCGACTACTCTTCGCCTTGCTTCGCACTCGCTTCGCCATGGTCACACCTCCCACGCGATCGGTTAGACCTCGCGCGCGGGCCGGTCAACAACCGGGTGGACTACCGGTTGTCGGCGCCGCCAGCCGCGCCATTCCGATCCGCGCGGGAGTGGTGTAGGGTCCCGGGACCCCCTTACGAGGAGCACACCCATGGACCAGAGCCATGCCCATACCGTGAACCAGCTCGAGCAACTCGACGAAGAGCTCGAGACCATCCTCACCTCGTTCGACAGCAGCTACGCCTGGAACTACGGCAGCGTGAAGGAAGGCCTGCGCGACCTCTACGAAAAGGCGAAGCGCGACCAGTGGAACGGCACGACGCAGCTCGCCTGGCACACCGACGTCGATCCGGAGCGTGGCATCCTCCCCGACATGGTGAACCCGCTCGTCGGCTACGCGCCGTACGAGCGCCTGAACCAAAAAGAGCGCAACCACTTGCGCCATGGTCAGGTGGCGCTGCAGCTCTCGCAGTTTCTGCACGGCGAGCAAGGGGCGCTGATCGTTGCCTCGCAGCTCGTCGGCGCCGTGCCGTGGATCGACGCCAAGTACTACGCCGGCACGCAGACGATGGACGAGGCGCGTCACGTCGAGGTCTTCGGCCGCTACCTCCGCGAGAAGCTCGAGTGGCAGTGGCCGGTGAACGACAATCTGAAAGAGTTGCTCGACGCCACCATCAAAGACAGCCGGTGGGATTTCAAATATTTGGGCATGCAGATCATCATCGAGGGCCTGGCGATGGCGGCCTTCGGCAACCTCTTCCAGATCACGACCGAGCCGCTGTTGAAGGAGCTCGTGCGCTACGTGATGAAAGACGAGTCGCGCCACGTCGCGTTCGGCATGCTCTCGCTGCGCGACTACTACAAGGACATGCCGGCCGGGGAGCTGCGCGATCGCGAGGACTTCATCATCTACGCGTGCGAGCTCATGCGGAACCGCCTCGTCGGCGACCAGATCGCGGATGCGATGGGGTGGGATCGCGACGAGGTGAAGGACGTCGTCCTCGAGTCGGTGATCGGCAAAGCGTTCCGCAGCACGCTCTTCGCCCGTGTGGTCCCGAACCTGAAGCGGCTCGGCCTCCTGAGCCCGCGCGTGCGCGCGGCGTTCGAGAAGCTCGACATCATCCAGTTCGAGGACGCCGACCCCGAGGCGCAGGACCGCGAGCTCGGCCTCGCGTAGCCGCGTTACTTGCTCAGGGCGACGCGGCGGCACGCCGCGTCGACGTCCTGCGGCGAGGCGAGGCCGTGATCGACGACGAGCGCCTCGAGCGCGGCGACCCAGCACTCGTAGTACGGCGCCGCGGGACGCGCGGTGATCGCGGCGATGAGCCGCTTCTGGAACTCGCTCCACGGCACGCCGAGCCGGTCGACGACGGCGAGCGCCATCCCGAACGCGCGCCCCTGCCATGGCGCCTCGAAGACGAGCTCGCCGTTCTTGCGCGGTAGTGCCGCTGCGCCGTCCATGCGCGCGACCGCCGGGTCGAGGGACGGCGATGCCGGATCCGACGGCGCGGAGCGCCCCGGCCGATCGCCTGCGGCGCCGCTCACGCGGTCACCGGCTCCTGATGCGGCGGCGTCTGCCGCGGCGGCGTGTGCGGCGGCGGTATCTGCGGCGATGCGACGCGCGCCGTCCCGATCATCGCGTCGCGCGTGACGAGCGCGGCGAGCTCGTCCTCGGAGAGCGTCTCCGTGCGCGGCGGACGCTCCGGCAGCACGAGGTAGCGGATCTCCGCGCTCGAGTCCCAGACGCGGATCTCGACACTCTCCGACAGGACGAGGCCCATCTCGGCGAGCACGGCGCGCGGCTCGCGGACGATGCGCGCACGATACGCCGGGCTCTTGTACCAATTGGGCGGGAGTCCGAGCACGGGCCACGGGTAGCATGAGCAGAGCGTGCAGACGACGACGTTGTGGGCACCCGATGTGTTCTCGACGACGACCATGTGCTCGCCCTCCGGACCGCCGTAGCCGAGCTCCGCGATCGCCTTCGTACCGTCGGCAAGGAGGCGCGTGCGATACGCGGCGTCGACCCACGCACGCGCGACGACACGGGCGCCGTTCATGGGGCCGATGTCGCGCTCGTACGCCGTCACGACGCCGTCGATGAACGTCGGATCGACGATGCCGGCGCCGGTGAGCAGCTCCTCGAGAGCGCGCGCCCGGACCTCGGCGGGCGAGCGCGGCGCCGGATGGTGGGCGTCGCCGTGATCGTGCTCGTCGCGATCGTGCTCGCTCATCGCGTCACCGTGTCGGCCGGCTCGAGATAGCTCTGCCAAAGGTCGACGCATACGGTATCGCGCGCCGCCGCGGGTGCACCCCACAGCTCCGCGACGGTGAAGCGCACGCCGTACGTCGGCTCGCGATGGACGCGGTCCGTGTGCGCGGCCAGATCGGGGAGCGCGAACGGTCGATCGACGCGGACGACGACGCCGCAGCGCCCGTGCACGTAACGGGGACAGCGCGTGTGACCGTACGGTTGGAAATTGCGTACGCGAACCGCGTCGCCGACGTGGAAGCGCGGCGACGCCGCGCCGTGCGACGCGTCGCGCGCCGACTCAGCGTCGGCGGCGACAGTCTGCTGCGCGTCCGCGACTGCGTCGGGGTGCGGCGGCCGCGCGAGCGGGAACCCGCCGGGAACGCGCGCATCGAGGGTCGCGCGATCGAGCATGCCGCGCTCGACGAGCAGCGTCGCGAGGCCCGTCATCATGCGCTCGTAGTACGAAGCGTCGAGGTAGTGCTGCGGGTCCATGCGCTCGACGGCGTGGCGGTACACGTGGGCATTCGCGACGCGCGTGAACGAGATCGCGGCGAGCATGCCGAACACCCTGCGCTCCCACGGCTCATGGAACACGGGCTCGTCGGTCTCGACGACGACGCGTCCGAACCCGTCCATGCCGCCGAGGTCGTGGATGCCGTTCACGGTCGTTTCGCTAGCACAACGGCGTGACCACGTCAGCGGTGCGCGACGCGCACGTGCATTTTGCGAGCGATCACGACGGCGTGCGTCGATGGCACGGACGTGCCGCCGTAGCCGCGCGCGACGCGCACGGCGAAACCGGCGCGGCGCAACTGGCGCGCCAGCTCGGCCGCCGGGAGTAGCGTCAGACGATGCGTCTCGTCGCGACGGCGATGGCCGCGTCGCGTGCGACGAAACGACGTGATCGCGCGAACGAGCGTGCCGCGCGCGCGATCCTCGGTCGCGATCGAGAGCACCGCCCAATCGCGAGCCACCCGTCCATGGACCGTCTGCGGCGCGCCGCCGCCGGGCCGGCGCACGTCGAAGACGAAAAGACCGCCCGGGACGAGCGCGGCGGCGACGGGACGAAAGAGGTGCGCGAACGGAGTGCGTCCCGCCATGTAGTTCACGACCTCGCCGATGGCGACGACGGCGTCGCACGGTGGAAGCGCGACCGCGGGCAGGCGTCCGCGCGCGAAGCGAGCGCCGGGGACGCGCCGGCGCGCAAGGCGGAGCATCGCCGGCGAGGCGTCGATCGCGAGGACGTCGTGGCCGGCGGCGACGAGGTGGCGCGTCGCCGCACCGGCGCCGCAGCCGAGCTCGACGACGGTGCCGCGCCGGATGCCCGCTTGCCGCAGCAGCTCGACGACGCCGCGGCCGGCCGTGCGTCCGAAGTCCGCGTAGCCGGCGTCGTGGATCGCCGCCAAATCCGGGCCGTAGTAGCGCGACGCGGGCACGTCGCGTACGTAGCGCATCGCCACAGCAAGAGACACGCGATCTCACGCACGCGGGCCGACCCGGGACGCGGTCCGCGACGCGCTGCGCCCTGACCCTTCCGCCCATGCCAACGCACATAGCGCTGATTTTTCTTGACATGTCTCGGTCGCCCAATGCTAGCTTCGTCCGAACTAGGAGGTCCTCCCGTGAGCATGCGTGATCGGTGGATTTGTACGCCCGCGGCAATCGTTCATCGTCGACGCATGGTCGCAATCGCCGTGGCGTTGACGATTGCCGTTTACGTTGCCGGAGCTGGCGCGACCGACACCGGCGCGCCGTTACTACTCGGTAGCGGCGAGCACGTGAGCCACGAGTCTACGGACGTCGGCGCCGTTGCGGCGCCGGAGCTTTACCAAGGCGCGACCGGAGCCGTCGGAGAGGGTCCGATCGTCGGCGGTGGGAGTAGCGGAGCCCTCGTCATCAACGCCACGTTCGACAGCTCGATCACGAGCAACGTGAACTCCGCGGCGATACAAGCGATGATCAACAGCGCCGTCGCCACGTACGAGTCGCTGTTCAATGATCCCATCACGGTGAACATCCTGTTTCGGTATGCGACGACGGCGCCGGATGGCTCTGCTCTGCCGGGCGGCGCTCTCGCGACAAGCACCTACGTCCTCTACGGCATCCCGTGGAATACCTACATCGGGAGCCTGAGCGCGGATACGACGACGCCGAATGATGCGACCGCGAATGCGAGTCTCCCCGGAAGCGCGCTCGCCACGAACATACTACCGTCCAGCGCCGGCGGGAGAGCCGTCGGTTTGAATACGCCCTCGGCGATGTTCGCAAACGGCAGTGTAGGTGGCGGCGGGCCGTACGACGGCATCGTGACGCTGAATTCCAGTCAACCGTTCAAATTCTCGCGTCCTCCCGCCGCCGGCTTGTATGATGGGCTGCGGACGACCGAGCACGAGATGGACGAGGTGATGGGTCTCGGATCCGCGATCGGCGCATTCAGCGATTATCGACCGCAGGATCTCTTCAGTTGGTCGGCGCCGGGTACGAGGAGCGTCACGACGGCCGGGTCGCGTTATTTCTCCATCGACAGCGGCACGACGAACATCGTCGGCTTCAATCAGACGGCCGGTGGGGATTTCGGCGACTGGCTGAGCAGCTCCTGCCCGCAAGCGAATCCGTACGTGCAAAATGCGTTCGCCTGCGCCGACCAAGCATCGGACGTGGCGGCGTTCTCGCCCGAAGGCATCAACCTCGACGTCGTCGGGTACGACCTGCTGTTCGGACCGACGCCGACGCCGACCCTCAGCGCAACGCCGACGCCGAGCCCGACGCCGACGCTCGGGCCGCTCGATCACTTTACCTGCTACAAGGCGGCGGCGACGAAGGGCTCCGTGAAGTTCCCGGGCATTCTCAACCCGCCGGGCATCTCGTTGGTCGATCAGTTCGGCAGCTCGCAGGTGGCGGTGAAGAAGCCGAAGTTCCTGTGCGCGCCGACGAACAAGAACGGCGAGGATCCGACCGCACCGTCGCACCCGGAGCACTTGAAGATCTATCAGATCAAGAACTCGGTGAAGCCGGTCTTCCCGACGGGCACAACGGTCATCGACCAGTTCAACACGAGCGGCATCTCGATGGACGTGAAGAAGCAAGCGTATCTGCTCGTGCCATCCGTAAAGAGCCTGACCGGTCCGACGCCGGTGCCGACACCGGGCGCGTTCACGACTGATCATTTCCAGTGTTACAAAACATCGGTCACGAAGAACACACCGAAGTTCGTCCCCGTGCTCGGCGTGGCGCTCGGCGATCAGTTCGGGAACATGACCGTCGACGTGAAGAAGCCGGCGTTCCTTTGTAGCCCAGTCAACAAGGAGGGCGAGGATCCATCGGCGCCGAACCACATCGACCACCTCATGTGTTACAAGATCAAGCAGGTCGACGCGGTGAAGTTCGCGAAGATTCCCGGCGT
>JBGPOW010000187.1:0-8990 GCA_041488235.1 Binatia bacterium | reverse complement strand
CTTGACTATCCGGTTGTTTCAGCAAGCCCCAAGATGTAGGGGGCATCGTGCCGCGACCAGGTTTTCCCACGGGTCTCCGCCAGTTCCAGCGCCAGTTCGCGGACGAGGAGCCGTGTCAGCAGTACTTGGCGCGCTGCCGATGGCCCGAGGGATTTCGCTGTCCGCGCTGCGATCATGGGCGAGCATTCGCTTTGGTCGCACAGCGGCGCTGGCAATGCGCCGCATGCCGTTACCAAGTGTCCGTGACGGCGGGCACGGTCTTGCACAATACGAAGCAGCCCCTGACCGTGTGGTTCTGGGCCGCGTATCTGATGACTACGGACAAGCGCGGCCTCTCGGCCCTGCTCCTGCAACGCCAACTCGCGCTGAGCCGTTATGAGACGGCGTGGATGATGCTCCATAAGCTGCGGCGGGCGATGGTGAACCGGGCGCGCGAGCCGCTCCGGGGCGAGGTGGAGATCGACGAGGTCTGGATCGGGGCGCCGCAGCCCGGTCTGCGAGGGAGCCGCCAACTGAAGGGGCGCAAGGCGGCGCTCGTGCTGGCGGCGGTGGAGCGGCGCGGAAAGGCGTCGGGGCGCTTGCGCCTGGAGGTCATCCCCGACTTCAGCGGCGCGACGATGCTGGACTTTGCACGGCGGAACATTGCCACGGGAGCGACCATCTACAGCGACAAGTTGACGGGGTTCGCGGGCTTCACCAAAGCTGGCTACGTGCACGTCGCCGGCAAGCAACCGCTGCGCACCGAACTGCGCAAGGGCACCCGCTCGGCGGTCCCGCTCGCCGATCGTGCGATCGGCAACTTGCAGCAGTGGCTCGTGGGCACCCACCACGGCGTGAGTCGCGTTCACCTGCAGGTCTACCTCGACGCGTTCGTCTTTCGCCACAACCGTCGCCGGCAACCGATGGCCGCGTTCCAAACGCTCCTGGGCCTCGGCAGTGGGCGGGAGCCGACCACATATGCACTGATCCGCGGGGCGAAGGATCGCCGGGAACGCTCGCTACAGGATGACCCCCACCCGTTGGGGTCAGCTGAAACAACCGGATAGTCAAGAGCTAGCTAGATCCCAAATTCCTTCGCGAGCCACTTCGGGAGGATCAGCGTGCCGTGCTGCCCGGGTGTCACGACGCTGCCCGGCTGAACCTCAAGAGACGGCAGCCGGACTTCGCGGCCGTCGATGCGGTACACGAGCACGAGACGCGTCTTGCGAACGACCTCGACGTCGTGCAGCTCGACCAACCCCTTAGGGTCCATGGGAGTCTCTACTCCGACACGAGAGGAAAAAACTACACGGATCTCTACCCGCGTAGATTCACGCGCCCTTCGCCTGCGCCGAGAGCTGCCGCCCGGCTAGTTCGTATCAGAATGGGCCAGTAAATCGGATCGGGCGCCCGTCAGAAGTCATTGACGGTGGGGATCGGAGCGGGGAAACGTGTTGGCGTTCAGCGCATGCACGCCCTGGCCGACAGACGGTGACGCGGCTCCTTCCCCGCCGAACTACGCTGTCGCCGGGCGGGCTGTGTTCGGTCCCCCTGGGCTTCCGGGCGGGAAGGGTCGCGGATGGTCACGTACAGGGCAGAGTGCATTCGCTGCGGCGAGAAAGTCGGCGAGGCATTCGCGCAAATAGGCGACGCCGAAGAATCCCGATTGCGAGATCACCTCACGCGATGCGCTGGCGCCACGATAGGGCGCAACGCGCATGGCGTGGGGGAGCTGCTGACGCAGTTCAGCCTGATACGGGTCGACTCGGAACGGTCGTAAGCGCGAATCCGACCACTCGCATGCCGAAAAACCCGACCACTCGGCCTAGCGCGCTAGGAAACCCGGCCAGTACCGCCGCCTCGCACTGGCCCGTCGGGAGCGCTAGAAGCCCGTCCACTCCCCACGTTCGATCAGTCGCCGAAACGCGGAGTGACTCTCGATCGAGTCCCAATCGCGCGGCCCCAGCTGATGATCGACGACGCGCCCATTGCGATCGATGATGAACGTCTCTGGATAGCCCGTGACGCCGTAGCGCCCCGCGATCTGCAAGTCGGGATCGGGGAGCACCGGGAACGTGAGCCCGTGCTCGCGCACGAACTGCTCGACGACGGCGCGGTCCCCCTGATCGGCGTTCACGCCGAGTATCTCGAAGTCGGGGCCGTGCAGGCGCGTGTAGAGCGACTGCATCGCCGGCATCTCCTCGCGACACGGCTCGCACCACGTCGCCCACACGTTCAGGAACACGATGCGACCCTTGAGGTTCGCGAGGCGCATGGCGTTGCCCGAGAGATCCGTCAGCGAGAACTCCGGAGCTTGGCTGCCGACGAGCGACGTGCTGCGACGGCAGCCCGCGATCGTCGCGAGCACGATCAGCGCGGCGACGACGTGTACGCGCGCCGCGACCGCACGCCCGCCGAGCACGCACTCGACGCGCGCCCGGCGTTCGCGCTCGCTCATGCGCGTGGGGGGCCCGCCGAGCCGACGCGCACCGGCGCCGGTACGCGCTCGGTATCGGTCGAGCGCCAGATGAGGATGGTCGCGGTCGCGATCAACGCGACGCTGATCCACTGCGCTTCCGAAAGCCCGAACGCCACCCGCGGATTGATGCGCACGAACTCGACGAGAAACCGCACCGTCGCGCTGAGCAGCAGGTACCACCAGAGGATCATGCCGTCGGGCTGGCGCGTGCGCCGCATCGACCACAGGATGAGGAACACCGCGCCGTAGCCGAGCGTCTCGTAGATCGGTGCTGGGTGCACGCGTACGTCGAGCGGGAGACCGTTCTCCCGCACCCAGCTGTCCCAGCCGATGATCGCATTCGGATAGCGCATTCCCCACGCGAGGCTCGTCGGCGTTCCCCAGTCGCCGTCACCGGCGAGGAGACAGCCGATGCGGCCGATCGCCTGCCCGATCGCGAGACCGGGCGCGATCGAGTCGGAGACGCGCAGCCACGAGAGACGGCGCGCGCGGATGAAGAGTGTGACCGTCAGGAAGCCGCCGAGGAGGCCGCCGTAGAACACGAAGCCGGCGCCGGTGAAGATGAACGCGAGCGGGTGCGCGATGAAGCCTTCCCAATCGTCGAAGATCGAGAGCAGACGCGAGCCGGCGAGACCGCCGATCGCGGCCCACAGCACCATCGACGACGCGAGCTCGGGATCCATGCCTTTGCGCGCGAGCTCGCGCCCGAGGACGTGGCCGGCGGCGAGAAACGCCAACGCCAGCATGACGCCGAAGCTGTAGACCGTGATCGGCCCGACCGAGAAGATCACCGGATACACGGCCACGAAGCATAGCCGAAGGGTTCCGCCCCTGCCAGGGAACTCGCTGCGCGCGGCGCCGACCGGGGCGCATGGCAACGCTATTGAACGCGTCGCGCGGCCGAGTACAAAGGACGCATGACACGCGCAGGCTTTTGGGCGGTCTCGTCCGGCGCGATCAGCTTCCGCCATGACGGCCGGTGGTACTCGGACGGCGAGCCGATCAACAACACGCGCATCGCATTGCTCTTCAGTCGCTGCCTCAGGCAGACCGACGACGGCCGCTGGCAAATCGCGATGGCGGACGAGCGCGCGTTCGTCACGATCGAGGACACGCCGTGGGTCGTGACCGCCGTCGAGCGCGATCCCGGGGCTGGGTTTCGCGTGCGGCTGAACGACGGCTCCGAGGAGGCCCTCGATCCGACGTCGCTCACCGTCGGCGACGGCAACGTCCTCTACACGCGCGTCAAAGGCGGTCACCGCGCGCGCTTCTTACGACCCGCGTACTACCAGCTCGCGCCGGCGATCGAGGAGCGCGACGGCCGCTTCGTCCTTCTCGCGGGCGGCGCGCGCACCGCGATCGGACGCGACTGAGCCGCCGCGGCGCGCTCGCCGCGAAGGCACCGTGCACGTCGCCCTCGTCGAGCCCGAGATTCCCCCGAACACCGGGTCGATCGCGCGCCTCTGCGCGGCGACGGAGACGCCGCTGCACCTCGTCGGCCGCCTCGGGTTCGCGATCGACGATCGCCACCTGCGGCGCGCCGGCCTCGACTATTGGCCGTGGGTGCCGCTCACGCGCCACGAGAGCTGGGAGACGTTTTGCACCGCCCTCCCCGGCCGCAAGCTCGGATTCTCGGCGCGCGCACCACGCGTCTATACCGAATTGCGCTTCCTCCCGGACGACATCCTCGTGTTCGGCGCCGAGACGAGCGGCCTCCCGCCGATGGTCCGAGCCGAGCTCGGGCCCGAGCTCTACCGCATCCCGATCACCAGCGCGCACGTGCGCAGCTTGAACCTCGCGAATGCGGTTGCGATCGTCCTCTACGAGGCGCTTCGTCAACTCGCGGTGCGACGACCCGCGTAGCAGGGACCGCCCCGCGATTCGTCGCGGCGTCAGGTCTCGTCGCCGGGCGCGCTGCGCCCGCAGCGGCCGCCCCCGCAGTCGGGGCGGCCGCAGCCGCCCTCGGGGAGGACGAAGCCGTAGCCGACCTCTTCGAGCTCGCCGAGCGCGACCCAACGCACGGCCGCGGGCTGCGCGACCGTCGCGCACTCGACGCAGCGGATGATCTCGCGATCGTGGTCGTCGAGGTCGACGTGACCGAGCACGTCGCGTTCACAGATCGCACAGCGCGTGACGGGAAACGTCGGATCGGTCGCGCCCACAGGTCCTTCTACATTGAATCGTCGACCGGCATCCAGTAGAGATTCGAGAGGCACCGCGTCGGTGGCTCCGGCCCGCGTCCGGTCGCCGCACACATGAGACGCGCGCTCACTCTCGCTTTGGTCGCAGCGTGGGCGGTGATGGTCGGTCTGCTGGTGCGGAAGCAGACGGCCACGCCGGCGAGCGACGCGGCCATGCTGCTCGCCGCCGCGCCCGGCACGGCCATCGACGAGCGTGACGAGTGGTTCGGCGTCTACTACGGCGCCGAGAAGGTGGGCCACGCGCATCGCATGACGGCGCGTACCGGCGACGGCTACGCCTTCTACGAGGACTCGATCGTCGCCCTCGCGCTCCTCGGTACCCCGCAGACGCTGCGCACCGCGCTCGCGGCCGAAACCGACGGCGAGTACGCCCTGCGCAGCTTCCGCTTCACGCTCGTCTCGCCGGCAACGACGTTCTCTGCGAGCGGCACGAGCGACGATCACGTGCTGAGCGTGCGCTACGGCCCGCGGGGGCAAGCGGCCGAGCTCCGCCTGCCGCTCACGGCGGCAATCTACCTGCCGAGCACACTGCGCCCGCGCGTCCTTGCGGGCGACCGCGCCCCGGGGACCCGTTACACCGTGCCCGTCTTCAGTCCGCTCGCGCTCCACAACGAGCCGATGACGATCACGATCGAGGGCGCCGAGACGATCGACGGTCCGCACGGTCGCGTCGAGACGACACGACTCGTGGAGGAGCACCAGGGGCTGCAGGCACGCGTGTGGATCGACCCCGACGGCGGCGTCGTCCGCGAGGAGGCGGCGCTCGGCTTCACGCTGGCGCGCGAGAGCGAGGAGCAGGCGCTCGCGCCGCTCAGCGGCGCGCCCCTCGACCTCGCGCGCGCGAGCAAGGTGCCGCTCACCGGCGACCTCGACGACGCGCGTGCCGCGGCGCGCCTGCGCCTCCGCGTGAGCGGTCCCGCCGCGGACCGCATCCCCGACGACGCGCGCCGCCAGCGCCTGCACGGCGACCTGCTCGAGATCACGCGCGAGGACCTCCCCGCGCCGCTGGCGCTGCCGCTCACGTTGCCGGCGACGGCGGAGGTGACGAGCGCCGTCGGCGCGGCGCCGTTTCTCGAGGTCGACGACCCGACGGTCGCGGCGCGCGCGAAGGCGATCGTCGGCGACGCGCGCGACAGCGTCACGGCCGCGCGTCGCCTCGTCGCGTGGGTGGCCGACGCGATCGACAAGGCGCCCACCGTGACGGTGCCGAGCGCACGCGAGGTGTTGGCCTCGCGGCGCGGCGACTGCAACGAGCACAGCGTGCTGCTGGCGGCGTTGGCGCGTGCCGCAGGCATCCCGGCGCGGCTCGTCGCCGGGGTGGTCTACGCCGGCGACGGTTTCTACTATCATGCATGGACCGAGCTCTGGCTCGGGGCGTGGGTGAGCGCGGACTCGGTCTTCGATCAGATTCCGGTCGACGCCACGCACGTGAAGCTCGTCGAGGGCGGCCCGGAGCAGCAGATCGCGCTTGCGGGCATAATCGGGAGGCTGGCATTTCGCGTGGAGGAGGACGGGCGATGATTCGATGCGTCGCGCTCAGGAAGACGTACGGATCCGTGGTGGCGGTCGACGACCTCGACCTCGAGATCGAACCCGGCGAGGTGTTCGGCTTTCTCGGCCCGAACGGCGCCGGCAAGACGACGACCATCCGCATGATGGTCGGCATCCTCGCGCCGACGTCCGGGACGGTCGTCCTCGGCGGCTACGACATCCGCGAGGCGCCGGAGGCGGCGAAGGCGCTGACCGGCTACGTCCCCGATCAGCCGTCGCTCTACGATAAGCTCACCGGCGCCGAGTTCCTGCGCTTCATGGGCGGCCTCTACGCCGTCGAGCCCGACGACCTCGAGGCACGCAGCGCCGACCTCCTCGAGGAGTTCGGCCTGGTCGAGCGCGCGCACGAGCTGATCGAGACGTACTCGCACGGGATGAAGCAGCGCCTCACGGTCGCGGCGGCGCTGATCCATCGCCCGAAGATCCTCATCCTCGACGAGCCGATGGTCGGCATGGATCCGCAGGGCACGCTCGCGCTGCGCCGCCTGCTGACCGGCCTCGCGGCGAGCGGGGTCACGATCTTTCTTTCGACGCACAGTCTCGGCGTCGCCGAGGAGCTGTGCGAGCGCATCGCGATCCTGGACGCCGGGCGCCTGGTGGCGGTCGGCAGCCTCCACGAGCTGCGCGAGCGCGCCGCAGAGCGCCCCGATCTCCAGCCGTTCGACAGCTCGCTCGAGGCGGTGTTCCTGAGCCTCACCGGCACCAGCGGCGGCCAACCGTGAGCGTGGCGACGACCGCGCATCGCGACGCGGCGCCGCGCCCGCCGGCGCTGCGCGTCCTGCTCGCACCGCGCCTCCTCGCAGCGCGGAACGCGCTCCGCCGCCGGCGCACGAAAGTCGTCGTATTGACCGCGATCGCCGGCGCGTTCTGGGCGGGCTCGTTCGTCTTCTTCGAGCGCACGCTCGCCTATTTCCAGACGATCACCGCGCTCGGGCCGGTCCTCACGCAGCGCCTCCTGATCATGCTGTTCGTCAGCTTCTTCGCGGTGCTCCTCATCAGTAACGTCGTGACCGCGCTCACGACGTTCTATCTCGCGGCCGACGTCCGCCTGCTGCTCGCCGCGCCGATCCCGCCGCGGCGGATCCACTGCGCACGTTTCGTCGAGACGCTCGTCGCCTCGTCGTGGATGGTGCTGCTCTTCGGGTTGCCGGTGTTCATCGCCTACGGCGTCGTGTATCGCGCCGGCGCGCTCTATTACGTCGGCACCATCGCGACGATGCTGCCGTTCCTCGTGATCCCGGCGGCGATCGGCGTCCTCGTCACGACCGCCCTCGTGCTCGTGTTTCCCGCGCGGCGGGCGCGCGACGTGCTCGTCGTCGCGACGGTCGCCCTCGCCGCGATCGGGTATCTCACGTTGCGCCTGATCCGCCCGGAGCGCCTCGCGACGCCCTCGGAGTTCGCCGGGTTCGCGGCGTTTCTCGCCGCGTTCGAGGCGCCCGCCTCGCCCTACCTGCCGACGACGTGGGCGGCGGAGATATTGATCGCGCTCCTCGGCGCGCACACCGGCGAGCCGGTCTTTCATTGGCTGCTGCTCATGACGACGGCCGCCGTGCTCTACCTGGCGAGCGCTGCCGTCGTCGAGCGCCTGCTGCTGAGCGCCTGGTCGCGCGCGCAGGAAGGCCGCACGCGGGCGCGCCGCGCGCCGCTCCTCGGCCGCATTCTCCCGCGCCTCACGGCGCCATTGCCGCGCATCCCGCGCCTGCTGCTGACGAAGGACGTGACGGTCTTCTTCCGCGACGCCAGCCAGTGGTCGCAGCTGCTCCTCCTCGGGGCGCTCGTGGTCGTGTACGTCTACAACTTCTCCGTGCTGCCGATCGACGACGGTACGCCGCTCGCGGCGACGATTCGCGACGTCGTCGCGTTCTGCAACCTCGGCCTCGCCGCGTTCGTCACCGCCTCGGTTGCCGTGCGCTTCGTGTATCCGTCGATCAGCCTCGAGGGTCGCGCGTGGTGGGTGCTGCGCTCCGCGCCGGTGCCGCTCGCGACGCTGTGGTGGAGCAAGTTCGTCGTCGCGTTCCTGCCGCTCGCGGTGCTCGGCGAGGCGCTGATCGTCATCACCAATCGCGCGCTCGGCGTCGAGCCGGGACTCACCGCCGTCTTCATGGCGACGCTCGTCTGCGTCATCGCGGCGATCGTCAGCCTCGGCCTCGCGTTCGGCGCCGCCTATCCGCGGCTCGACAGCACCAACGCCGCGCAGATCGCGACCGGCTTCGGCGGCGTCGTGTACATGGTGAGCTGTCTCGCGCTCATTGCCGGCGTCGTTGCGCTCGAGATCTGGCCGGTCGCACGCCTCTTCTGGCGGCGAATCGCGACGGAGCCGCTCGGCGACGTCGAGACCGTCCTCGTCGCGCTCGCGTTCGCGGCGACGATCGTGCTGACCGCCGCCGTCGCCGCCCTCGCGCGGCGCTCGGCGCTGCGCTCGCTCGCAGCGCTTCAGCCCTGAGCGGCGGATCGCGCCGCGGCGGGCGCGCGCTCGCGCGTCCGACAGCGCATCGATCCTCTCGACGCGACCGTCACGCCCGCGGCGGCGACGGCGCGGCGGACGGCGCCGAACGGGTCGGCGAGATCGCGTTTGGCGGCGTCGCGGATGAACTCGAGCGCGCTGCGCAGATCGTCGCCGCGCGAGTGATAGACGGTCTCGAAGACGTCGAGGTCGGTGCCGTAGAGGAGGTAGTGGAGGAGGACGGCGTTGTTGAGCGGCTCCTCGACGAAGTGCGGAAATCCGCCGCTCACGAACGGCAGCGCTCGGTAGTCCTCGCGCGCGTGCGCGAAGATCGCCT
>JBGPOW010000186.1:0-9004 GCA_041488235.1 Binatia bacterium | reverse complement strand
CGTGGCCGGGCGGCTGGCTGCAAATCGCGGCGGAGCTCGTCGGCCCCGCCGGTCGCGTCGTCGGCATCGACGTCGTGCCGGTCGCGGCGCTCGCCGACGCGCGCGTCGCCGTCCTCGAGGCCGACGTCGCCGATCCGGCGCCGCCGGAACGCGTGCGCGAGCTCCTCGGCCGTCCCGCCGACGTCGTGCTCTCCGACATGGCGCCGAAGTTGAGCGGCATCGCGCCGCGCGACGCCGCTCGCAGCGCCGAGCTACTGGAGGCGGCGGGACGCTTCGCCGGCGCGACGTTGCGGCCGGGCGGCACGCTCGCCGCCAAGACGTTCGGGGGCGCCGAGGTGGAAGCCGCGCGCGCGGCGCTGCGCGCGCGCTTCGGCCGCGTGCGCCTCGTCGGCCTCGAGGCGACACGCAAAGGCTCGTCGGAGCTGTACCTCGTCGCGACCGACTACCGCGGCTGATCGCGCGCGTCGCGACGGACTATTGCGACCGATCTCGCCGCCGGCAAACGGGACAGACGGGCGTTTCGCGGCCCCGACACGCCGGCAGGGCGCTGGTGCGCGCGAGCGCGCGGCATACCTCCGCTTGCCGGCAGTACGCCGCGATCTCGAGCCAGCTCGTCATGGGGTCCGCAACAGGAGCCGACTCGCCGCCGAGCATCGCCGCCAAACGCATCCCGTCGAGGGTGTCGTCGAGCGCCGCGGCGGAGGTGACGGTCAGGAACAGGACGAGCGCTACGAGCGCAAGCCCTACGAGGGCGAGCGCGAGCACGGCTGGCGAGCGCACCCGGCGCCGAGTAGGATCGCGCCGACGCATCGACTCAGGATGACGCGCGCGCCGTCGCCGGCGCAACTGGAGGTGAAAGCGATGCCCCGGTGGAGAATCCCACTCGTCCTCGCGCTTGCCCTCGCAGGGCTCGCAGTCGTAGGGGGCGCTATCGTCGCGATCGCCGCCCAGCCGGCGTCCGCCGAGGATCCGCTCACCGCGCCATCGCCCGACCACCGCAGCCGCACGATCAGCGTCGTCGGCGTCGGACGCGAGCGCGCGACGCCGGATCGCGCCGACCTGCGCATCGCCGTCGAGCAGACCGCGCCGAGCGCGCAGGCCGCGAGCCAGCAAGCGGCCAAGGCGGCGTCGCAGGTGATCGACGCGCTGCGGAAGATCGTCGGTCCCGACGGCCGCGTCGACACGGCGAGCTATCAGCTGAACCCCGTCTACCGCAGCGACAATCGCACGCCTCCGCGCGAGCACGGCCCGGAGATCGTCGGCTACACGGCGCTGAACCAGCTGGCGGTGCAAACGCGCCATCTGGATGCCATCGGGACGCTGATCGACGCCGCGATCGCGGCCGGCGCGGCGCGCGTCGACATGCTCAGCTTCACGATCGCCGATCCGGCGCCGGCGCAAGCCGCGGCGCTGCGCGCGGCGGGGAGCGATGCGGCCGCACAGGCGGCGGCGATCGCCGAGTCGCTGCACGTGAGCCTGAAGGGCGTTCTCGAGGCCTCCACCGAATCCATGGAGCGCCCTCTGCCGCAGCGCTTCTCCCCGATGATGCGCGCCGAGGCGGCGATGGCGTCGACGCCGATCGAGCCCGGCGAGGTCACGACCGACGCGCGCGTGCGCGTCACTTACGGCATCGAGTGATCGCGGGCGACGAGTCGCACCTCGACGCGCCGGTTGCGCGCGCGGTTCGCGGCGTCGTCGTTGGGCGCGATCGCGTGGTGCTCGCCGAAGCCGAGCGCGACCGTGCGTACCGCGAGTGCCGGGTCCGCCCGCTGCAGCTCGCGCGCGACGCGCGCCGCGCGCGCGAGTGAGAGCTCGAGGTTGGAGGGAAACTCGCGGGTGTGGATCGGCACGTCGTCGGTATAGCCGGCGACTTCGATCGCGAGGTCGGGAACCGCGCTCGCGATCCGCTGCACCTCACCGATGAAGCTCCGGCCGCGCGGGAGCAGCTCGGCACTTCCGGGCCGAAACCCGAGCCGGCCGCCGAACGCGAGACGCACGTCGCTGCCCCCCGCCGTGACGGTCGCCGCGTCGACGTCGCCGCGGGCGGCGACGAAGGCGCTGAGATAGCGCGCGAGCGTCAGGACGCGCGCCGGTGGCGTCGACGGCGCGGATGGCCGCTCGGCGGCGATTTCGCTCGGCTGGTCGTCGCCGCTGCGTGCGGTCGGATCGTCCAGCGACGCACTCGGTTGCGGCCCATCGTCGAGGTCGCGCTCGCGATCGTCGCGACGCGGTTCCTCCGCGGCTGCGATCGATCGCGGCTCGTCGCCGCCCGCCGCGATCCGCTCCTCCTCCACCGTGGCGGAGCCTGCGGTGCGATGCGCGGTTGCCCTGCCGTCTCTGTCGTCACCCGCCCACGCGTCTGTCGGCGCGAACGCCGAGGGCGCGGCAACACCGACCTCGGCGTCGGAGCGCCGGGTAGCGACCGTCGTCACCGGCGCCGCTTCGACGCTTGCCGGCGCCGCAGCGGTGCTCGTCGGCTGCGATCGCGCGCCGGCGTGCGAGGCGGCCGCGCCGCACACGGCGGCGACGATCACGAACGCGAAGAGCTGTAAAACGAGGTCGCTGAACGTGATGAGCCATCCCACGTCGTCGCCATCGGCGAGCGGCGCGACGAGCGGCTCGCTCCAGTCAGGCGGCGCGTTCAGTCGCGAGGAGGTCGTCATTCCACTCGGTGCGCAATTCGGCCGCCGCGTACGCAGCTGACGCCGCCTGTAGCGGCGCAGGTCGGCCGGCGCCGACGTATGCGCGCAGCGCGCGCTCGATGCGCGTCGGATACTCGCGGCGATGGAGGAGGAGGGTGCCCTCGATCACCATCTGCATGACCAGCGCCCGGCGGATGAGGTGCGCCTGCAGCTTGGCGTTGAGCGGCAGCACGACGACGTTCGCGAAGACTGCGCCGTAGAGCGTCGTCAGGACCGCCATGCCGAGCCCGGGCCCGACGACCGACAAGTCGGCGCCGCCGAGGTGCCGCATCAGGCTGACGAGTCCGAGGAGCGTGCCGATGAGCCCGAAGGCCGGAAAGAGCTTGCCGAGGGTGACGAGCACCTGGCGCGCCGCTTCGCCGTCCGTCGCCCATCGCCGCGCGTCGCCGACGAGCGACTCGCGCAGCTCCACCTCGGTCCGCGCCTCCACCGCGAGCGCGACGGCGTCACGGAGGAACGGCTCGTCGGCGTGCGCTGCCGCCCGTTCGAGCGCGGGGACACCGTCGATGCGGTGCACGTGCGCCAGGTGCTTCACCGTCGCGATGAGGGGCTCGAAGTCGGCCGGCGCCGCGAGCGCCTCGCCGGTGAGCGCCCAGGCATGGCGCAGCCGTGCGCGTGGGAACGTCGCGTACGTGACCCCGAGCGCGCCGCCTACGGTGATCATGAGAGACTTCGGATCGAGAAGCCCCGCGGTCGCGGCGAGCGTCGCAACGAGGCTCGTCGCAACGAAGCCGACGCCGATGAGGCCGAGACGACGAATGGAAAGCACGAAGCCGTTCATGCCGCGGCTGGTAGCACCATCGGTGCCACGGCGGCGCCGCACGTCCGCAAGCGCGTCGCCGTCGCGCAGAGGAAGAATCGGCCGGCCGCCGGAGATTTCTGCCGCCGACGCGGAGAAGAGTGCCGCGCATCCGGCGTCGGATTCATGCGGCGGGCGATGGCCGGGGATTCCCCCATTGCCCATGCGGCGTTTCCCGTGGACAGCGGCGCTGAGCGGCACTATGCTGCCGCCGCCGACGGTCACGGGAGGAGGGCATCATGAGCGAGCGTGTAGGAAACGGTCGGACGAGTCGTCCGAAGCCCCGGCCGGACGCCACGACGCGATTTCAGCGTCTGCAGACGCGCGGCGGACAGCTCCTGCAGTGGTTCCCCGAGCTCGGCAAGACGCTGCTACGCGAGAGCGAGCCCAGCCTCGAAGCGGTCCTGAATCAGATTCAGAGCCTGCGCGGCGAGGTCCGAAAGCGCGCCGGCGAGACGGGGCGCGACCTCGAGGCGCGGGCCGAGCGACTCCTCGGCGACCTCGAGCGCCAGGCGATCGAGCGGTTGCAACCGCTCCTCAATCGCGCGCACGTCGCGTCGCAGCGCGAGACCGAGGCGCTCGAGAACCGTGTCGCGCACCTCGAGGGACGGCTCGGGCCGTTACTCGACGATCGTGCCGCCCTGTCCAGCCGCGTCGCGAGTCTCGAGCGGCAGCTGATGGAGGCGCGCTCGGAGACCGGTGAGCGGATCCGCGAGCTCGATGTCCGCATCGCCGCAGCCGACGACGTTCGAACCGACGTCGCCGAGCTGCGCAGCCAGCTCGACACGCTCGCCAAGGAGCACCTGACGCGCAGCCTCGAGCTCGGCAAGCTCCACGACCGCCTGACCCGCATGGAGATGCGCTTCGGCGACCTCTTGAAGGAGCACGGCGCGCACCTCGCGGAGCACGAGGACGTGAAGCGGCGCCTGGGCGCGCTGCCGGCGGACATCGAGAACGCCCTGCGCGTCGCCGCGAGCGCCGCCGATCAGGCGCGCGAGGCGACGGCGACGGCCCAGGCAGCGGCGGAGCGTCTGACCACGCTCGCCGCCGAGCGCCTCCGCGAGCGCGGCGATCTCGAGCAGCTCGGCGAACGCGGCCTGGAGATCGAGCGCATCATCCGCCAGATCGAGCTGCGGATCGGCGATCTCGCGGAGCGGCACACCGGCGTGCGCGAGGATCTCGCGAGTTTCGCCGCGCGCGTCGCGAAGGTCGAGCTCGCCGCGGCTCCCTCGCCCGCCTCGGGCGCGGTCGCCGAGCACAGCGAGGGTCACTGAGGGCGCGGGCGCCGATCGACGCGCACGGAGAGCTTGGCGTGGACGTCGTCCCGATTCCGCTTCTGTCCGACAACTACGGCTACTTGCTCGTCGGTCCCGACGGCGAGCGTGCGGCCGTCGTCGACTGCTCCGACGCACGGCCGGTGCTGCGTGAGGTCGAGCGTCGCGGGCTCCGCCTCGAGGCGATCCTCTCGACGCATCACCATTTCGATCACGTCGGCGGCAACGAGGAGGTCGCGCGCGCGGTCCCTGGGGTGCGGGTCATCGGCTCGCGTGCCGACCGCACGCGCGTCCCGGCGCTCACCGAGGCGCTCGCGGATGGCGAGAGCTTCGCGGCCGCGGGATTGAACGGGCGCGCACTCTACATCCCGGCGCACACGAGCGGTCATCTCGCCTACGTCTTCGCCGACGGCGAGCCGTGCGTGTTCTCGGGCGACACGCTCTTCGCCGCGGGCTGCGGACGCCTCTTCGAAGGCTCGCCGGCGCAGATGATGGCGTCCCTCGGAAAGCTCGCCGCGCTGCCGGATCCGACGCGGGTATACTGCGGGCACGAGTACACGGAGAAGAATCTCCGCTTCGCCCACGAGCTCGAGCCCGCGAACCGCGCGATCGCCGAGAAGCTCGCGCGCGTCGAGCGCCTGCGCGCCGAAGGCCGTCCGACGGTCCCGTCGACGATCGCGGAAGAAAAGGCGACGAACCCCTTTCTCCGCTGCCGCAGCCCCGAGCTCCGCGCCAGCATCCGCGCGCGCTTCCCCGACGTCGCCGACGACGACGTCGCGATCTTCGCGAAGACGCGCGAGCTGAAGGACGCCTACTGACCACGACCGCCGGCCCGGCGCGATCGCGCCGTGAGCGCGCCCGGCGCGCCGCCGGCCTCCACGTGAGGTGACGATGCAGGAAGACGTGCTGCTGACGGCGCGAGAGGGCGACGTCGTGACCCTGACGCTCAACCGTCCCGAGAAACGCAATGCCATGACGATTCCCATGCTGACGGCGCTCCGTGACGCGTTCCGCGAGCTCGCTGCGGCCGACGACGTGCGCGCCGTCGTGTTGACCGGAGCCGGCAAGGCATTTTGCTCCGGCCTCGATCTGAAGGAGATGGGTCTCGCGCGCCGCGACGATGGCGGCGTCGAGTACCCGGACATCGAGGACGCCCTGCACGAGCTCGAGCACTGCCCCCTGCCGACGATCGCGATGATGCAAGGCGACGCGATCGCCGGCGGCCTCGAGCTGGCGCTGCACTGCGACCTGCGCATCGCCGGCGCAAGCGCGCGCATGGGGATGCCGCTCGCGCGGATCGGCCTCGTCGTGCCGTACCCGCTCACGCAGAAGCTGCTCGATACCGTCGGCACGGCGACGACGAAGGAGCTCCTCTTCACCGGCGCCATGCTCGACGCCGAGAGCGCCCGCCGCGCCGGCCTCGTGACGCGCGTCGTCCCCGACGCCGATCTTGCCGCGGCAACGCGCGCGCTCGCCGCCGAGATCGCCGCCAACGCCCCGCTCTCGATCCGAACGATGAAAGCCGCGATCAACGAAGCGAACGCGTTTCGCTCGCTCACCCCGTCGCCGGCGGTCGCCGCGCAAGCGGCAGCGACGCGCAAGAGCGACGATCTTCAAGAGGGCCTCCGCGCCGTGTTCGAGCGCCGGCGCCCCGTCTTTCGCGGACGCTGAGCCGTGCTGCGTACGCTTGCCCGGTTCCAGCCCGCGGTTCCGCTCCTCCTCCGCGCCGTACTAGGGGCGATCTTCGTCGCCCACGGCTTCCAGAAGATCTCCAGCGGCATGCACGAGTTCACCCGCACCGTCGGGCATCTCGGCTTTCCCATGCCCATCGCCTTCGCGTGGGCCGCCGCGCTCTCCGAGTTTCTCGGCGGCATCTGCGTCCTGGTCGGCCTCTTCACTCGCTGGGCGGCCCTGGCGATCGCGATCGTGATGACGGTCGCGATCACGAAGGTGCACCTGCACGAGGGCCTGATCCGCGGCTACGAGTACGAGCTGACGCTCCTCGCGGTCGCCGTTTCGATCATGCTGATGGGCGCCGGCCCCGCATCGCTCGACAAGAACGTCCTCCACCGCGATTTTTGACGCGGGCTGGACGATCAACCGAACGCGCCGCCTTCCGTTACGCCCCGCGGAGCGAGACTGCCGGCTCGACGCGCGCCGCCCGCAACGCCGGCAGGAGGCCGGCGCCGATGCCGACGAGCACGAGGGTCGCGAGCACGACAACGACGCGGCTGGGCAAGAGGACGGGAGGAGCGTTCATCACCGACCCTTCGCCCACCGCCGCCGCCATGCCCGCCACGGCGGTCATGCCGAGGAGCGCGCCCGCCGCACCCGCGAGGACGCAGATCGTCAGAGTTTCGGCGAGGAACTGCGCGAAGATCGCGCGCGGCGAGCCGCCGAGCGCCTTCCGCAGCCCGATCTCCTTGGTGCGCTCGCTGATCACGACCAGCATGATGTTCATCACGCCGACGGCGCCGACGAAAAGCGTGACGAGGCTCGCGGTGGTGAGAAAGATGCGCACCCCCAGGAAGAGCGGCGCCACGATCTGGCGTACCTCCTCGACGTTGAAGTGTCCCATCGCTCCGCGGTCGCTGCCCCGGAAATGATGACGGAACCCGAGCAGCGCGCGTACGTCGGTCGTCGTCTCCCAGCTGCCGTCGCGCGTACGTGGCTCAACGACGGCCTGCGCGAGGACGTCGTCGCGGATGAAGCGACGCTGCGCGGTGGTAATCGGCATCATCGCCACCTCGTCGTCCGCAGGACCGATGTAGACGACCTGCTCCTCCTTCGGCTGCGTGACGCCGACGACGGTGAACGGGATGCCGTCGATGTGGACGGTGCGCCCGACGGCGTCGTCGCCGCCGAAGATGCGACGCGCCGCCTTGGCACCGAGGAGGACCACGCGCGCGGCTCCCTCGACGTCCGCGCGCGTCAGCAGCCGCCCGGCGCGCACGCGGAAGTTGCGGATCACCGGTGTGTCGGCGGAGACCGCGTACATGGCAACGAGCTTGGCGCGTCCGTGCGCACGCACCAAACGCGGCCCGAGCGGCACGTGCGGCGCAGCGTGCGCCACGCCGCCGAGGCGCTCCAAACGCTCGAGGTCCGCGAGCTTGAGCTCGACGGGACGGGCGCCGCGTTGACCGACCGTCGCCCGCGTGATCGCGCCGGGGAAGAGAAAAATCGCGCGCTGGCCGATCTCGTCCATCTGCGCCCCGAAGTTGGTCTCGAAACCGTCGGCGGCGGCGAGGAGAAACACCAGCATCGCAACGCCCCAGACGATGCCGAGTCCGGTGAGCGCGAAGCGGAGCGCGTGCATGCGGACGCTGCGCAGGACCTCGCGGAGAAGCGTCGCCGGCGTCATGACGATCGTACCCGGGGAGTGCGCATGCCTACTCCGCGCGCAAGGTGACCGACGGATCGACGCGAGCCGCGCGCCACGCCGGGATGACTCCCGCGGCGATGCCGACGACGGTCATCACACCGAGGGCGAGCCAGACGATCCAAACGCGCAGGATCGGCAGCGGAATCAGATCCGGCACCTGCAGGTGCGCCAGCGCGAACGCGCCGCCGACGCCGAGACCGACGCCGACGAGACCGCCGATGCCGGTGATCGCGAACGTCTCCAGCAGGAACTGCCCGACGATGTCGCGCCGCCGCGCCCCGACCGCGAGGCGGACGCCGATCTCCTGCCGGCGCTCCTGCACCGAGTCGAGCATCATGGTGAGGATGCCGACGCCGCCGATCAGCAACGTCGCGCCGCCGAGGATCAGCAACAACCCGGTCGTCTGGTCGAGCGGCATCTTGCGCAGGAGATCGATCGGGCTGGCGATGAAGACCGCCTCGTCGTCGCCTGGGGCGATCCGCAGCCGCTCGCCGAGAATGGTGCGGATCTCGCGCTTCAACGCGTCGTAGTCCTGCCGTTTCGTCACCCGCATCAACACGTCGTCGATCACGTCGTCGTCCCGACCTGGGCGCGGATCGATGGTGAAGAGCGTCGTGAGCGGGATCCAGATCTGCTGGTCGATCTCGGCGCCGTTGTCGCGCCAGAGCTGCGAGCCGACCGGCGCCAGCACGCCGACCACCGTGAACGAGTGGCCACGAATGCGGATCGTCGCCCCGACGCCGCTGGTGGGCCCGAGCAGGCGCCCACGGAACTTCTCGCCGAGGACCGCGACGCGCCGACGCGTCAGCAGGTCGCCGCGCAGGATGGGACGGCCTGCCGCGATGGT